>CAZBQQ010000076.1:12179-25004 GCA_964493965.1 uncultured Solibacteraceae bacterium | reverse complement strand
TCCTCGACTTGCGAGAGAATCGGAAGCATGACCCGGTTCCCTCTCTTTCTCCTGCTCTCGGCGGCGTTTGCTTTCGGTGCCGATCAGCCCGCCGCCGTCGGCCAGTTCGACGCCCAGACCGATATCGGCGCCAGCGTGCGTCCCGGAAAGGCGGAGTTCGATGCCGCCAAGGACGCATACACCGTCACCGGCGGCGGCCTGAACATGTGGGCGAACACCGACGCCTTCCACTTCGTTTGGAAGAAGCTCTCGGGCGATTTCTCCATCACCGCCGAAGTGCGCATCACCACAGGCTCGACCGACGGCAACCCGCACCGCAAGGCCGGCCTGGTGGTGCGCCAGAGCCTCGAGCCTGAGTCTCCCTATGTCGACGTGATCCTGCACGGCAGCGGATTGACCGCCATGCAGTTCCGGGCCACGCCGGGCGGCACCACCGAGGAGGTGAACACAGATGTAACGGCCCCGGCCGTGCTTCGGCTGGAACGGCACGGCGACGTGTTCGAGATGTGGCTCGCCGGCGCGCACGGCGAGGCGCCGCGCAAGATCGGGTCCACCGGCGTGGCCTTGCGCGATCCGGTGTATGTTGGCCTGGCAGTGTGTGCGCACGACGCCGGCCGCATGGAGACGGCGGTGTTCTCGAACGTGAAGGTCGAGCCCGCGCCTACCCCGGCAACGGCGTCGAAGTAGCCGGCCTGCGCATCCGTCCGGCCAGGATTTCGACCACGTTGCGCACGTATTGTTCGTCCGTGATTTGCGCCACGGCCTCTTCGGGGAACTCGGCCAGCGACCGGAAGTAGTCGGCGATCTCGTGGAAGACCTCGACGCGCGCTTCCGGCGCGAACTGATCGCGGCGCACCAGGGCTTGAATCGCAATGCCGGCGGCCTCGGGCGAGGCGTGCTGGCGCAAGCGCCGCACCAGGTGATCGTAGGCCAGCATGGAGTTGAATTTTCCCTCCAGCAACTGCGCCAGGTCGGGATGCGGCAGCTTGGGGTTGCGGACCACGATGGTGCCCGCCGCCAGGTCGCCCAGCCGTCTGGCCTTCGCGCTGAGCAGGCACGCCAGGCCTCCGGTCATGTAGAACGCTGGCGCCGCATCCACGGGCCGCATCAGGTTCCGGATGACCACCTGGCTGAATCGCAGATGGAGTCCCTGCTCGTCCATGACCCGCAGCCGCAGGAGCCGCTTGCCAAGGGTCTGGCCACGCCAGCGCCACTCCAGCGCGATCCCGTAGCCGATGGACACGGCGAAGTACAGCACGACGGTTGACGCCTGTGCGATATCCGCGCTGATCAAGCGGGTCAGGCTCAGGGCCTGACCTAGCACCTGAGAAATCACGACCACCGCGCAGGCGTCGATCATCCACGCCACGAAGCGCGCCAGCGGCCCCGCCAGCAAAAGCGAGAAGCGGACACCTTCCGGGGTCTCGATTTCGATGGAGCGGCTGCGGTGGCTCATCCGGCCGTTTCCTTTCGGCCCGAGCGCCAGAGGAACAGCACCAGCAGGATCAGTTCGGCCACGCCGAAGGCGATCTTCAGCGCATAGGGGACCACGGGGCGGTGGTACTGCGACAGGAACGCCTCGACAAAGCCCGCCCAAACCAGCATGACCGCGACGCCGCCCGCCAGCGTCACCAGATCGCCCGAGATGGCGCGCAGCCGCTCGCGGCGGGTGGTGCGGCGTCCCCATCCGATGAGCGCGCTCGCCAGCAGCAGTCCGGCCTGGCCCGCAATGAGGAAGGCCGGAATCTCAATCACGCCGTGCGGAAGCAGCCACCCCAGCAGGAACTCGGTCTGGCCCGCGCGCACGTAGTCGGCCGACACCGCGCCCAGTGTCACGCCGTTATAGAACAGGACCGCAACCGTTCCCGCGCCCCAGGTGATACCCAGGCTGAACGTCGCGATCGACACGCGAATGTTGTGGGTCATCAACTGCGCGGAGAACTCCGCGCGGTGGTGGCTCAGTTGCGGCGACGGCCCCTTCTCCTCCTTGGCCACGCGCTCCGCCGGGCTCCCTTCGAGACCCGAAAACGGCATGATGACGGCCTTCGAATCCGGATCCGTCCACACTGCAAGGCCCCCGAAAGCGGAGCCGAGCAGCGTGATCGCGACGCCGATTCCCAACAACCGGACGTGGCGGCGGACCGTCCGCGGAAAGGTCGTGAAGAACCAGTGCAGCGGACGCGGCCGCTGGCGGCGCTCGCGGGTCGAGTGAATCTCGCCATAGGCGCGCGCCACCAGCGATTCCAGATGCTCCCGCGCTTCGGCTTCGGCGGAGAAGGTCGCCATCCTGGCCAGGTCTGCCGAGCAGCGCTCGTAGAGATAGTGGAACCTCTCCATTTGCTCGAGCGTCATGCCGGCGGCGGCATCGCTTTCGATCCGGTCGAGGATCGTCTCCAGTTCGCTCCAGTACGCCTGCTCGGCCGCGACGAAGCGTGGAAGGTCGAGGATCACAGCGCCTGCCTCCGCTTCACGTCGAGGTACAGCGAGGTCAGATCGGTCTCCAGCCGATCGGGATCGAGCACCGAGAACCGCACTCCCGCGCGCTCGAGCTTCATGCGCAGCTCCCGAAGCTTCTTCCAGAACAGTTGACCGGCCACGTCGCGATAGAGGCCATCGAGCCCCTGCGGCAGCGGGTCGTCGAACAGCGGCTGAATGCCCGGAGTCCCCGCCACGTTGACCAGAATCAGGTGGTGGCGGGATGCGATCCGGACGGCCTGCGCAAAGCTCTCGGCCAGCACCGGGTCGTCCAGCGCCGTCAGCACCACCAGCAGCGCGCGCCGCCGCAGCACGGTCTGGATGAATCCGAACAACTCGCCGAAATCGGGCGAGACGCGCCTGGGCTGGAGTTTGTAGATCGCCTCGCGGCACGCGCGGTAGTGCGCTTTCCCGCTGCGCGCGCGCACGAACTGGTGGACCTTGTCGCTGAAGGTGATCAGTCCAAAACGATCGCCTTGACGCTCGGCCGCCAGGCCCAGGTGCAGCGCGGCCTTGACGTACTTCTCCAGCGTCTCCCGGCGCGCGGTCAGCCGCGAGGCGTCCACCACCACGTATAGTTCCTGGGTCCGCTCCAGTTGAAAGACCTTGACGACCGGCTTGCCCCGGCGCGCGGTGGCCTTCCAGTAGATCTCGTCGAAGGAGTCGCCGGGCGCGTAATCGCGCAGCTTCTCGAACTCGCGGCCGCGCCCCACCTGGCGCTCGCGGCGCGTGCCGGAGGTCTCACGGCTGAGCAACATCGCGCGGGTCGCTCCGCCGCGCAGGCTGGGATAGACACGGACTTCGCACTCGACGGGAGCCACGGCACGGATGGACCACAATCCCCAGGGCGAGCTGCGCTCGATGTCGGCGAGTTCGATCTTGTAGTCGCCGCGCTGGCGCGGGACTAGCGGCCACTCGATGCGAGTGACGCCGGGGCCCGCGTCGACCAGCGCCGCCACGCGGTCCGAAACCAGGTCCTGCGGCAGCCGCAACGCCACCTGAGCCGCGACCGCCGTCCCGCCGTTATTGATGACGTCGACGGGAAGCCGCGCCTCCACATCCCGTGTCGCACGCAGCAACGCGGGCAGCCGCACACGCAGCGCGCCGATGGCCTGCAATCCCCTGCCCGCGTCCCACGCCGCAAAGCCGCACACGCCCGCGATCACCGAGACGCAGGCCGGCATCAGCGTCCAGGCCAAGCCCGCAATGAACGCGAGCGGCACCACCACTAGGGCGGCCAGCACCAGCAGACGTGTGCGCGGGGCGATCATCGTGGAACGGGAATCTCGTGCAGAATGGCGTCCACCACTTCGGACGTGCGCACGCCTTCGATCTCCGCCTCCGGCCGCAGAATCAGCCGGTGATCGAGTACCGCCAGCGCCAACGCCCTCACGTCATCGGGGGTTACGAAATCGCGGCCGTCCATCGCGGCCAGGGCGCGGCCGGCCAGCAGCAGCGCCTGCATGGCGCGCGGCCCGGCGCCCACCAGGATGTTCTCGTGCTCGCGCGTGCGCCGCACCACGTCCACCAGGTAGGCGACGATCTCTTCGCGCACCACCACCGCGTCCAGCGCGCGGCGCAGCGCCGGCAGATCCTGCTCTCGAAGGACGGTCTCGACGCCGCCGCCTTCGAGAACGGCCTCCGGCGCGCCGCCCGAAAGCATGCGCTGCGCCAGACCGATCTCGTCCGCCCGCTCCGGCCAGGGCATGACGATCTTCATCATGAAGCGGTCCTTCTGCGCCTCCGGAAGCGGGTAGGTGCCTTCGGACTCCACCGGATTCTGCGTCGCGAACACGGTGAAGTTCGGCGACAGCGCGTGGGTCTCGCGGTCGATGGTGACCCGCCGCTCCTGCATCGATTGCAGCAGCGCCGATTGCGTCTTCGCCGGCGCCCGGTTGATTTCGTCGGCCAGCAGGAAGGTGGTAAACAGCGGGCCTTTAATCAGCGAGAATTCGTTGCGCTGGAGATTGAACACGTTGGTGCCCGTGATATCGGCCGGCATCAGGTCGGGTGTGAATTGGATGCGGCCGAACTCGCAATCCATCACCCGGGCCAGCGTGCGCGCCAGCAGTGTCTTGGCAACGCCCGGAACGCCTTCGATCAGCGCGTGCTGGTTGCAGAGGATGACGATCAGGCTCTGCCGTATGGCGTTGGCCTGGCCGATGATCACCTTCTCCACCTCGGCCGTCACTCTGCCTACCGTGGTCTGAAACTGCTCGAGAGTCTCGTTCAAATGCGCTTCCTTTCCGACAAGTAACTGCGTGACTTCGCATAGGCCAGCAGAGGGTCCGTCTCCGCGGCCAATATCGATTCGACGGCGGCGGCGTCTTCGGGCTTCAACTCGCGGCCGTGCGTCCGTTTCCATTCCGTCCAGCCCAGTTCCATCAGCTTGCGCGGGGGAACGTTGCGGCGCAGCAGGCTGGCGAAGCCCGAAAGCGAATCGCGTCCCGCCACAGGCCCCGTGGAGGCCTCTCCGGTTTGCCAAGCGGGCGGAAAACCGGCGCTCTCCTTCCACATCGCAAGCGCCGCCAGCAGCAGAAGGCCGGCCACCAGCCCTCCCAGACGGTACTTGCGCGCGAGCTCGGCCAGGCTGCCTTGTTCGACCACGCCGAAATGCGCCTCATCGAAGACCACGCGCCCGTGCGCGCTCACCAGGCGAACCAGTAGCGCGGTCCGGCGGTTCTCGGCCAGAGCCTGATTGAGGAACGGGTAGGTGGTCGCCGCGAGCGCGATCGTCCCGCTGCCGAACGCGCGCTCCACGACCACCGGCTTGCCGCCCTCGCGGTGAAGCACCGTCCAGCCCTTCCCTTCCCCAAACGTCAGCGGCCCGTCTCCGTCTTCGCTCTTGGCCTGCTCGACGGGCAGGTCCCAGCCCTTGATCGCCAGCGCCGATTTATCGTCCGGGTTGCGGCTGAAAGGCGCCAGCGAGACCACGACGTAGTTGTCGCGCGCGGCGGTCTTCTCCAGTTGGAGGCGCAGATCGGACTTCTCGGCCGCCAGATCCCGGAACCCCGCGCCCAGGTAGAAGACGGTGGCGTGGGCATCGCGCCCGCGCTCGATCGGCACGAAGCTGCGTCCGACGGTGAGCCCGGGCAGACGCGCCAGGCTTTCGTAGAGCGCTCGCACGCCAACCGGATCGCTACGCAGCGAGGAGTAGGGCGGGTAAACGTCGCCGGCCGCGAAGCGAAGCTCGAAAAGGAGCGCGATCGCCGCCAGGCCGCCCGCCGCAATCAGCAGCGAGACGGCCACGGACACCGCTCCCGGCCGCTTCACAGCTCGCCTCCAGCCCCTGCGGCGCCCAGCTTGATCCGATCGAGGTTCGCACGGAACTGCCCGATGTCTTCGGTCACCACTTCGTGCATCCCATACCAGCTTCTCTCGAAGCTCCCCAGGTTCTCGCGAAATAGCGGCGGGATTTCAGGCACGGCGCGGCTCTTCCGACGCAGTTCCCTTTCGTATTCCCGATTCGACTTGCAGGCGTGAATCGTCAGCAGGCCGGTGTGGCCCAGGTAGGCCAGCGTGCCCAGATACAAAGCGCGCAGCGCCATGCGCAGGTTCTGCTTGCCGATCCATTCCTCGGCAAGCGCCAGCCAGGCGTCTTCGGGCAACTGGCTGGCCACCAGCGATTCGTCATTCAAGTCCACGATGGGCACGCCCGCGGCCACCACGGGAGCCCGCGCCCGGCGGCTCCGGGACCGCAGGAACAGCGCGACGGCAGCGCCCGCGGCGAGCACCGCCAGCAGCCAGAGGGAGACCCGCAGCAAGCCCGATGGCGCCGATCCGGGCTTCTGGTCGGCGGACGCGGCAGAGCCAAGCACATCCCGAAGCCAGTTGATCAGCCGCTCCACCCCGCGCTCCACCCAGCGCCAGCCTTGGCGGAGATACGCGGCGGCCTTCTCGGTGAACTTGAGGATCCACGAGTCAAAGGGGCGGTTCGCTGGAGCGGCGCGTGGCAACCGCCAGCGGTATTCGCTTTGCGCGAGCACCGCGTCGATGGAGCGGTCCAGGGTGGCGGGGGAGACCGCTCCCTGGCGGTCGCGGCTCGGTACGAGGGCGCATCCGTGCACCGAACCGCGCGCGTCGCGGCTCGGTACGGACGTTGAACCTACCGAGCCGCGACCGC
The DNA here is from genome assembly GCA_964493965.1 of uncultured Solibacteraceae bacterium. Taxonomy (GTDB): domain Bacteria; phylum Acidobacteriota; class Terriglobia; order Bryobacterales; family Bryobacteraceae; genus DASWZN01. Next base: position 18,406 of record CAZBQQ010000076.1, on the reverse strand, counting down.
GAGGGAGCGGTTGCGCGCCACAGACAACAACCAGCAGCACCAGCACAGTCGCGGCGCGGGCCACCCTCCGCAGTTCGGCCTTCAGATCCGCTCCGGTTCCCACGGCTTGTCCCAGAAAGCAGCGCAACACGTACAGCGCCTGTATAAACGGATCGACGCACAACCACGTAATGCCGGCCGAAACCGCGAAGAACGTCCAGTTGGCTGCAAGGAACACGCCGCTCCTCGAAAACTCGCTCTCATATCCGGTCAACATGCGCACCAACTGCGGCAGCAGCAGGAGCGTGAGCGCCACGTTGAGAAACACGACGAGCGAAAACGCGAAAAGAATCGCGAGCGCGATCCAGTTCTCCCGCTGCCAGAGCGATGCCTGGCGGCGCGCCTGCCGAAGCACCTCGCCGGGCCGTTGGCCGCAATCCGCCAGCGCGGTCACGTTGCGGAAGAACGCACAGATCCAAGCGGCGGGAAGGATCGCCATCGCCGCTAGCGGCATCGCCACCAGCTTCAGCGGCTGCACGGCGGATTGCACCGCGGCGACGGCCCAGGCGCGCCTCCACGTCCATCGCGGCGCCCCGTCGCCTTCGAGCTGGCGCCGGAGCCGGCCCGCGAACACGGCCTTCCACCCGTTCATCCAGAGGAACAGCAGAGCCATGCCCAACGCTTCGAAGAACGAGTCCGCCTCCGCGTCCCGGCTGCGGCTCATCTCGGCCCAGAAGAACAGAAATCCGATCAGAAAGGGGACGCTGCCGGCCAGATAAGCGGCGATGGCGGCCGCGGGCGCACTGCGGAGCAGGTGGACAGCTTCCTCGAGCGTCTCCACCGGCCCGCCCGTCTTTACCGGACCTGGAATTGGTATGCGGCCCCCTCGTCCCGTGCGTCGGGAATCTGCACCAGAACCTGTCCGATTGCGTAGAAGAACAGCCACGCGAGCAACAGTCCCAATGCGCCCGCCAGCGCTCCCTTGACCCAGGCCAGTCTGCCGCCCTTCCCGGCGCGCTTGGCCGAAAGCCGCTTGATGCACTCGGCGCACAGGAGCCGTTCCTCGTGCTCGGTGGCGCACTCACGGCAGAAGTACCTCCGGCATTCGAGACAGCGCACCGCCGCTTCCCGGGATTCGTGATTCCAGCAGCGCTCGTGTCGAAGGGAGGCGATGGCTACTCCTTGCGCAGCGCGATAAACACACCCGCGGCCGCCAGGCCGAGACATCCGGCCGTGTAGATGCCGACCATCATCGGGTTCAGAGGCACGTTCACCGGCACACGGCGGGAAGACACCGCGCGAAAAACCTCCAGCACGATCCTCGCATAAAAGCCACCGGCCATCAGGCCGACGAAGGTCATGGTCGCAATCATCAACCACTTGGTTCGACGGGGACCGCGTCGTCTCTCGTTGCGGATCAACGACGCCGCCGCGAGGCCGGCCTGCAACAGGATCAGGACGTACCACGCCCTGGCGGCGGTGGGATAGAAGAGTATGCCTCCCAACGCCAGGCTGAAGTAGAGGGCCATTTCGAGGAGCCGCGAAATCTGACCGCGCTCCCTTCTCTCCGCCAGGGGGGCGGCCATGGTTTCAATCGCTGCCGCCGGCGCGTCAACGCCAACCGCGGCATCCCGTACATGCGCGGTCCAGCCCGCGACCAGCGTGCCCTGCACCTCCGCGATACGGTCCCCGAGAATCCGAAGCGCTCGCCGCGAGCTCCAGAAACGGAATAGGGACGGCAGTTCCTCGCGGCTCACCGCGGTCTGGATCGTGCACCGGACGCTCCCCTTGAGCGAGATGTACAGCCAGGCCAGCACCAGCGCGGCATCCAGGTACCAGGAGACTTCAGGAAGCCAGGCGACGGCGGCGGCCTGCGCCACCAGCGCGACAAACGACAGCACCACCGCTACGAAGAGCCAGGGCAGCGTCACCGCCCAGCGCGGCGTGCGCGCCACCACCAGCGCTTGAATGTCGCGGTAGTAGTAGCGCTTGTAGTCTTCCGTGAAGCGCCATCCGGTCACCGCCAGCACATGATCGTCGCCCAGCCACAGGCTCGCCTGGCGGAAGAACCCTCTCCTTCTCCCCGGCAGGCGTTTGTACTTCATCCTCGCGGCGCTCATGTCTCTCAGCCCTTCGTCCCCAGGTGCGAGATCGCGTATGCCACGTACCAGACCCAGACAGCAAGTTCGCCGGTGGCCAGCAGAATGGCGGCCACGAAACGGATCTTCGTGCGGCCCACGATGCTCAACGGCGCTTTCCAACGCCGGATGGCGATATAGAGTGCCGCCGCGGCGCTAAAGAAGGTCAGGAACCACAGGAACAGGATGGGCCAGAGGGCCACCGCCAGGGCGACCGAATCGTAGCAGACCCGGTGGTTCTCGAGGGCCACGATCTTCTTCTTCGCCATGCCGGAGGTGATGCATTCCGGGCACAGCGTCTCGCCGCGCAGGTCCATCTGGCACAGCCGGCACACGAAACGTCCGCAGCGCGCGCACGCAACCGCGGCAGTCTTGCCGGGATGGAAGAAGCAGGTCGCATCGTCCGCGCCTGCTGCGATCTCGGCCGGCAATATCGCCTCGGGCTTGGCCAGAATAGCCGGAAACGACCGAACCAGCACACCCGCGCCGCAGGAGGGGCACAGCGCCATCTCCGTCGCCTCGATCGCCTCGGGCGGCAGGGCCGTGCTGCAACGAGGGCACCGGATCGGGTTGGCGACCTCGACCGCCGCGGTTGCCACTGCTACGTCCTGATCACCCGGGTGCTGCAGATGTAGTCATGCAGGCCGCGCTTCTCCGAGTCGAACCCCACCATGATGAACCCCAGGTCCATAGGAATGGCGCTGAGCATCTTGGCAAAGAAGCGCCCGAAGGCCCGGCCCAGCGAGACGGGCCCGCCATCCGGCATGACGACCTTCAGGCCCAGGGCCTTCTTTCCGATGGTGGCGCCCGACCGGCTCACGAAGAAGGCTTCGTAGCAGGCCGACCCGCCGATGATAAGCAGGTAGCCAATTCCAATGCCAATGCTCATGGCGGCGAGCGCGGCTCCGGGATCGGCGCCCGATCTCGATAAGCCGGGGGCCAGCACCAGGACCGCGACGATTATCAGGACCGCTGCGACGGCTCCCACGATGAGCTGATCGATGAGCATCGCGCCCACGCGAACCCAGAAGCCCGCGTAGACCATCGTTCCCCGCGGAGCAACTCCTTCCCGCAGTTTCTGGGCGAAGGTCTCTTTGCAGTTGCCGCAAACCCAGCGGTCGCCGAAGCGCACCAGGTCGTTCGGCGAGAATGGTCTCCCGCATTCCGTGCAGAAAGTCGAGCCCCCCACCGCGGACGGCCCGGCCGGTGCCGCCGCGACGGGCGCCGGCGCCGCAACCTGTAGGTAAGGAACCCAGCCCGGCAAGCTGGAATTCCAGACCAGCGTCTCCGCCCTGATCACACCCGTCCGCACCAGATTCGCCAGAGCCTCATCCGAAACCGGCCCTGCCTGCTTCCCGCCTGCCGCATAATACCAGTCCATACCGGCCCTCCCAGGCCACGAATTTACATTGAAGACTAGTGTAACCGGATTACGGCGGACTTTGGGTGCGATTTCAGCCCGGCGCGCTCCGGGACCCGCCCATCCGTCCCCTTGCGGTGTAATGGAGGCAAGGAGGGGTTTATGGGGACCAAACTCGCCGAACTGGCGGCAACCCAGGACATGGACCGGCTCTCGATCAACACCATCCGCACACTGGCAATGGATGCGGTTCAGCGCGCCAACTCCGGGCATCCGGGCGCGGTGATGGCGTTCGCGCCAGTGGCGTATTGCCTGTGGCAGCGGTTTCTGCGCTTCGATCCCGAGGACCCCATCTGGCCGGACCGCGACCGCTTCGTGCTCTCGAACGGCCACGCCTCGATGCTGCTTTACTCGCTGCTGCACCTGGCCGGAGTCCGGGCTGTCAACCCGGCGTACGAGACGCTGGGCGAGGAGGCCGTAAAGCTGGAGGACATCAAGCAGTTTCGCGAACTCGGCAGCCGCTGCCCCGGCCATCCCGAGTACCGCTGGACGTCGGGCGTCGAGACCAGCACCGGACCGCTCGGCCAGGGCGTGGGCACTAGCGTGGGCATGGCCATCGCGCGGCAGTGGATGGCGCAGCACTTCAACCGTCCCGGCTTCGACATGTTCACCTATCGCGTCTACGTCACGGCCAGTGACGGCGACCTGATGGAAGGCATCGGCAGCGAGGCCGCGTCGCTGGCCGGGCATCTGAAGCTGGCGAACCTGTGCTGGATTTACGACAACAACCACATCACGCTGTCGGGCCCCACATCCTGGACATTTACGGAGGACGTCGCCACGCGCTTCATCGGCTACGGCTGGAACGTCACGCGCGTGGGCGATGCCAACGACCTGGAACTGGTGGACCGCGCGCTCAAGGTGTTCCAGAACACCACCGACCGGCCCACGCTGATTATCGTCGACACTCACATCGGCTACGGCGCGCCTCACAAACAGGACACCATCGAGGCGCACGGCGAGCCGCTGGGCGAGGAAGAGGTCCGGCTGACGAAGCGCTTCTACGGCTGGCCCGAGGATGCGACCTTCCTGGTGCCGGCCGGCGTTCGAGAGAACTTCCAGGCCGGAATCGGCAAGCGGGGCCGCCAGTTGCGCCAGGCCTGGATGGCGAAGTTCCGCGAATACCAGCGCCAGTATCCGTTGATGGCCGACCATCTCTACCGCATGCAGCATCGCGCGCTTCCCGACGACTGGGGGCAGGACCTTCCCACGTTTCCGGCGGACCCGAAGGGCCTGGCCACGCGCGAAAGTTCGGGCAAAGTCCTGAACGCGATCGCGCCAAAGGTTCCCTGGATGATCGGGGGCGACGCGGACCTGGCTCCCTCCACGCGCACCCGCCTCACGTTCGGGGGAGCCGGCGACTTCCAGCCCTCGAGCTATGGAGGCCGCAACATTCACTTCGGCGTTCGCGAGCATTCGATGGCGGCCATTGCAAACGGCCTGTCGCTCTCCAAAACGCGGCCGTTCGTCTCGACCTTCTTCATCTTCAGCGACTATGCCAAGCCCGCCATCCGTCTCAGCGCACTCATGGAAATCCCGGTCATTTACATCTTCACGCACGATTCGATCAGTCTCGGCCAGGACGGGCCCTCGCATCAACCGGTCGAGCAACTGGCCGCGCTGCGCGCCGTTCCCGGCATCATCGTCCTGCGACCCGCCGACGCCAACGAAGTGACCGAGGCCTGGAAAGTCATCATGGCCTTGCGGCACGAGCCCGTCGCCCTGGTGTTGACGCGCCAGGCGGTGCCGACCCTCGACCGTTCCAAGTACGCTGCGGCGTCCGGGCTGGCGCAGGGCGCTTACGTGCTCGCCGACGCCCCGGGCGGAAAGCCGGACGTGCTGCTGATGGCGACCGGCAGCGAAGTGGCGCTATCGCTCCAGGCGTTCGAGGAGCTGAGCGCGGAAGGCATCAAGGCCCGCGTGGTGAGCATGCCCTCGTGGGAACTCTTCGATCGCCAGGAGCCCGCCTACCAGGAGAGCGTGATCCCATCGGCCGTCAAGGCGCGGGTTTGCATCGAGCAGGCATCGACGCTGGGTTGGGATCGCTTTGCCGGACCATCCGGCGAGATCATCGGCATGAGAACGTTCGGTGCTTCCGCGCCGCAGAAGGAGCTGCAAAAGAAGTTCGGCTTCGTGCCCGAGCGGGTCGCGGCGGCGGCGCGGGAGCAGATTGCCAAGGCCGCAAAGCGCGGCAGAAAGGGGGCCTGAGATGCGCATCGTGCTAGGTGCGGATCATGCGGGCTTCGAGTTGAAGCAGAACCTGCTGGCCTTCGTGCGAGGACTCGGCCACGAGGTTCTGGACGTGGGAACGGACAGTGCCGCTCCGGTGGACTATCCGGATTACGCCGAGGCCGTCGGGAAGGCCGTTCTCAACAGGCAGGCGGACCGCGGCGTTCTGGTGTGCGGCAGCGGAGTGGGCGCGTCGGTGGCCGCCAACAAGCTGCCGGGGATCCGCGCCGCCGTCTGCCACGATACCTACTCGGCGCACCAGGGCGTGGAGCACGACGACATGAACGTTATCGTCTTCGGTTCGCGGGTGATCGCCTCGGAACTGGCGCGGGACCTGGTGAAGGCTTATCTCGGCGCGACGTTTTCGGGCGAGGAGCGGCACGTTCGGCGGCTCGCGAAGATCCGAAAGCTGGAGGGCGAGTGCGCGGCGGGCGTGGGATAGCCCGACCTTCCGAGCCGCG
>CAZBQQ010000076.1:0-12079 GCA_964493965.1 uncultured Solibacteraceae bacterium | reverse complement strand
AAGCTGGAGGGCGAGTGCGCGGCGGGCGTGGGATAGCCCGACCTTCCGAGCCGCGCCACTTCCGAGCCGCGACACTTCCGAGCCGCGACCGCAAGGGAGCGGTGCTCGTGTGCGAAGATCAACTCATCGAGCCCTCTATGTCCCTCGCACCCGTTCCCGCCCGCGCGGCGGCGCTGCTGATCGCGGCCGCCGGCCTGCTCGCCGCCCAATCGCCGCTTCCCGTCAAGTGGGAAGAGCTGACGGCCGGTGACTTCCTCATCGGGGTCGAAAAGGCGCAACACGTCTGCCTGCTGCCCTTCGGCATCCTGGAAAAGCACGGGCCGCACCTGCCGCTCGGCACCGATCTTCTCGACATCCGCTACATCGCGCTGCAGGCGGCCCAGAGCGAGTACGCCCTGGTCTTTCCCGAGTACTACTTCGGGCAGATCTTCGAGGCGCGCCACGAACCCGGCACCATCGCTTACAGCGCCCGCCTTCAGATGGACCTGCTCGAGGAAACGGTCGCCGAGATGGCGCGCAACGGCTGCCAGAAGGTCCTCATTGTCAATGGGCATGGCGGCAACCAGCACCTGCTGCCGTTCTTTGCCCAGTCTCAGCTCGCCTCGCCGCGGGACTACGTAGTCTACGTCTATGACGGTCCAAAGAGCGTTCCGCCCGGCCGCCCAGCCCTCAAAACGCCCCTCGATTACCACGCCGGGGAGGTCGAGACGTCAGGACTGATGATTGCGCGCCCGGACCTGGTTCACATGGACAGGGTGCCGGCCGAATCGGGCGCGGACCTGAAGCGTCTCAGCCTGCCCGGCGAACTCTACACGGGCATCTGGTGGTACGCGCGCTTCCCGAATCATTACGCCGGCGACGCCAGCCCCGCCAACCAGGAACTGGGCGCGTTCGACGCCAAGGCCGAGATCGCAGACCTGGTCCAATGCATCCGGGCGGTGAAGGCCGATCAGACATCGCTGAAGCTGCAGAGGGAATTCTTCGAAAAGGCGAAGCAGCCGCTCGAGACGAAGCAATAGGGATCGCCGCAAGACCTGCCGCTCTGACCGCCAGGTCCGCTCCCTCGCGGTCGGGGCTCTGTGCGGACACGGAACCGCGCGCGAGCGAGCGGACGAAACGGATCACTCGGTCGAAGGCTCAGCGCACGAACTCGGCGGTGATGCGGTTCGGAATGAGGCCGCGCTCGAAGGCGACGTCGAAGAGTTTCTGGGCCGCGCGCGGAACGATCTCGCCGGCATCGACCGTGAAGTGGTTGACGTACATCCCGATGAACTTCTCGGCCAGCCGGGGCTCCATATCGCGCGCGAACTGCAGCGCGTAGTTCAGCGCCTCTTCGTGATTGTCGAGCGAGTATTGGATGCTCTCGCGCATCAGCCGGCAACACTCCGACCGGATCTCCTTCGGCAGCGAGCGCAGCAGCGCATTGGCGCCCAGCGGCAGCGGCAGGTTGTAGCAGGATTTCCACCACGCTCCCAGGTCCAGCACCTTGTGGAAGCCGGAGCGGGAGTAGGTGAGCTGGCCTTCGTGGATCACCAGGCCCAGATCCACCACGTGCTCGTTCACGGCTTCGAGCACTTTATCGAAAGGCGTGACCACGGGCTCGAAATCCGGTTCGAGAATCTTGAGCACCAGGCAAGCCGTCGTGTAGAGGCCGGGTACGGCGATGCGTTTGCCCTTGATGTCCGCCGGCGTCAGCGGCCAGGAGGCCACCAGCAGCGGACCGTAGCCATCGCCGACGCTCGATCCGCTGGCCATCAAGGCGTACTTGTCCGCGACGTACGGGTAGGCATGATACGAAATCGCGGTCAGCGCGTAGACTCCCTGCTCCGCCTTCCGGTTCAGGGTCTCGATATCCTCGAGCACGTGCTGAAAGGAGACCAGGCGCGAGCGGATCTTTTTGGTCGCCAGCGCGTAAAACATGTACGCGTCGTCCGAATCCGGGCTGTGCGCGCAGGCAATTTCAGCGGGTCCAGTTGATGTCATAGGAAGGCGACTTCAAACACTATAGCAAACCGCCGACGGGCCAGCCCGACCGTAATCCGTTCGTAATTGCGCCGGGCGCGATCCCCGTGGCGAACCGCCGCATCGGGGTCATCAGAGGCCGGCCTGCGAGCCGCTGTGCTAAGCCGCCTTGAGCTGCCGCGCCAGCGCCAGCAGGGCCGCCGTCGAGCGCTCGATCTCGCGCTCGAGAACGGCGTATGCTTCGGGCGCCGGGCGGAGATCTCCGCTGCGGCCGAGCATTTCCAGGCGCCAGGCTGCCTCGCGCGCTGGTTCGGCTCCGAAGTTCGCCACGGAGCCCTTCAGTGTATGGGCGGCGCGCTCGACCTTGCCGGAGTTTCCGGCGTCGATCGCAGCACGAATATCTGCAAGCAGTTTCGGGCAATCTTCGGCAAACAGGGCGGCGATCTCTTCGAGGAAATCGACGTCGCCTCCGACACGGTCGAGGATTGCCGTGCTGTCCAGGAGTTGTCCAGGTGTATCCGGTTCCACAGCCAGTCTATCGGCAACGCCCGTGCGGCACTTTACACCGCGGCGCCGATTCCGGGACGCCGCTATGATGAGAGCGATGCCTGGCCCGCGCATCGCCGTGCACGGCCATCGGGGCGCCCGCGCCTCGTTTCCGGAAAACACGCTGGCAGCCTTCCTCTTCGCGATCGACGCCGGCGCGGACTACATCGAGCTCGACATCCAGGCCACCGCCGACCAGGTCCTGGTGGTCTGCCACGATCCGGCGCTCCGGCGCCGCATCTATCAGGGCCCGCCGGGCGGCCGGGTTGTCAGCCGGCTAACGCTGGCCGAACTGCGGCGGTTCGACTGCGGGTCGCTCACCGACCGCCGTTTTCCCTCTCAGACGGCGGTGCCCGGGGCGCGGATTCCGACCCTGGACGAGGTTCTCGCCCTCGCCGGCCGGGGCGACTTCCGCTTCAACATCGAGGTGAAGACGTTCCCCGGGAGGCCGCAAAGTGGTGCGGCGCCGGAGGCGCTTGCCGCGCTCGCGGTCGAAGCGGTGAGGGGCCGCGGCCTGGACCGGCGCGTCGAAATGCAGTCGTTCGATCTGCGCGTCCTGCGCGCGATCCGGGATCTGGACCCCGCGCTCCCGCTCGCCGCGCTCTGCCAGTTCGGCCGGCGGAACTTCCTGCGCCTGGCGCGCGAGGCCGGCGCGACGACGCTGGGGCCCTATCAGCGCCTGGTGACCCGCGCCAGCGTGGCTCGTGCGCACGCCGCCGGCTTTCGGGTGGTCCCCTGGACGGCGAACCGCCCCCGCGACTGGGCGAGGCTGATCCGCGCCGGTGTAGACGGCATCATCAGCGATGATCCGGCCGGGCTTATTGAGTACCTCGGAGATACGGACGCCGGCCATTCGTCTTGACTTTGGCCCGCCTGCCGCCCATAATCGGTCCACGCAGTCCCATTCCACGCTCAAGGAGTGAAGAGAGATGGCAAGCAACGTTCCTCCCATGCCCCCGCCTCCGCCGCCCCCCGGTGCGGGCCTGCCCGCGCCGAAAAAGGTGAGCCCCGTCGTCTGGATCCTGGGCGGATGCGCCGTGCTCGTGGTCCTGTGCGTGTTAGTCATGGCACTCGGTGGACTCTTCCTGTTTCACAAAGTCAGGCAGGCCGGTCTCGACCCCGACTTGATTCAGCGGCATCCCGAGCTGGCGGCTGTGAAGATGATGGTGGCGGTGAATCCGGATGCGGAGCTGGTCAACATCGACGAAGACAAGGGAGTCGTCATTGTCCGGAACAAGAAGACGGGCGAGACCGTCACGATGAACTTCGAAGACATCAAGCGGGGCAAGATCAGCTTCGAGTCCGGGGGCAAGAAGGTCGAGATGGAGGGCCACGGCGAGGGCGACACGGGCTCATTCACCGTGAAGAGCGACCAGGGCACCGCCACGTTCGGCGCTGGAGCGGTGAAGATGCCCGCCTGGCTGCCTGCCTATGGCGGCGCGAATGTACAGGGCCTTTCCACCCAGACCGCCGGCGGCACGGGCGGCACGTTCTCCTTCAAAGCCAGCGACGGATTCGACAAGGTGGTCGAGTTCTATAAGGATGCGCTCCAGAAGGCTGGCTTAACGGTGGAGGTGATGCAGCATCCCGGCGGCGCGCTGCTGACCGGTCGAACCGGCGGACGGACGGCCACCATCAACGTGATGACGGACGGCAGCGGCTCCGCGGTCAGCGGAACCTTCGAAGACAAGTAACGCGGCGCGCAGTGTCGTAAAATAGGGGACTGTCGGGGCGTAGCGCAGCCTGGTAGCGCACCTGCCTTGGGCGCAGGGGGTCGGCAGTTCGAATCTGCCCGCCCCGACCATTCCGCTGTATAGTAATTCTGTAGATACGCCCTTCCTCGAGTGTGCAACCCGCCTTTTGACCGGCAGCGTTGGACCGGTTAAGATGCTGATCCGACGAGCGAGTGCAATTCTCGCTCTGGGCGGGATCGTCGCCGGAATCGAGTGTGCCGTCCTTTCCGCCCAAACGGACCGCTCACCGGTCATCCGGATCGACTCGCGCGAAGTCGTCCTGCCCATCGAAGTCATCCGCGTGACGAGAAGCACGGGAACCGTTGTCGGTTCCGACGGCGAACCCCGACTTGACTGGGTCTTAGATACAAAAGAAGTGACCGGACTGTCTGCCAAATCCGTACATGTCTTTGACGACGGCGCTGAGGTGGCCATCCAGCACTTCGGTGTGGAACAAATACCGGGTTGGGAAGTGCAAGACAATGCTGGCCACCACGTGGCCTATTCGTGCACACCGCGAGGAATTTGGGTGGGACCAGACGTACCGGGCGATTGGCTCTCAGATAGACACGCCTCGATGTTCCACACATATGTCGTTTCATATATCCCCCCTCCATCGCCGACAGGTACCTGCCATCGAATCAGTATCCAGGTGGACCGCAAGCACACCACCGTTTTTGCCCCGAGTCAATACTGCAACACAGAAGACCCCCTTTCGGATCCGCTGAAGGACACAGACCTTGGCAATAAGGTACTCTCCGGCGCAAATTCGAACCAATCTGACGGGCTGCCCTTATCGGTGGCAGTGAGCATCTTTGCAAGCCCTTCCGGCGCCGGGCGCGTCAATGTTGTTGCGGATTTTCCAGCCGACATGCTAAAGCGCCATTGGGATGGGATTCGCCTGGTTACATCCATCGGCGTCTTGGGGCTTGTCTTCGATGCCAACGGTACGCTGGCTTCGCGCTTTAGCGACACTGCTTGCGCTCCGGAAGAGGAGATTCACGGATTCCATGGGCCCCTTGTGCTCCCGGCTGATTTCAAGAAAAGCGTCGAGACCGTCGAAATTCCCAGCGGCTACATGACCCAAGTGGGCCTCAACCCAGGCGACTATCGGCTGGAGTTTCTGCTTACAGATGGAGAGAAGTTCGGAAGAGCCGACGCGTCCTTCACCGTAGCTGATTTTCCCTCAAGCACGCTCTCTATAAGCGACATCGCGCTCTGCAAGAGGTATCACAAACCATCGTCCGATGAGAGAGGACCGACGCGCGCTCCGCAATATGTGCCTCTGATGTTCGATGGCCAGGAGTTCACGCCAACCGGCGACACCCGATTCGACAGAGCTGAGGAGTTGATGGCCTACGTCGAGATTTACGGTTCGCAGCTCCAATCATCCCCGGCTGCAAATCGTTATTTGGAAATGAAGGTCTTCGACGAGAGAACCGACGAATTGAAGGTCGGCACCGGGCTCCGCCCCGTGGGCTCGCAAATGCGAACCGATTATCGCGCTATCCCGGTCGTGTGGCAAATGGAACTTGCCAAACTCCCCCCCGGCGCCTATCGATTGGAAGCGCAGGCCAGCGACTCGGCTGGAAACAAGAGCCTTTGGCGACCAGCTCGATTTTCGGTGAGGGCGGGCGTGTCCGCGGAGCCGCGCACGAAGTTAGCGGAAGCGGAAGCGGCCATCGGCAAAGAGCAGGCGCAGTCTCCCCCAGAACCGCGAGGCGTCAGTCCGCAGGGTGCTCACGCGCAGGACCTTTCAGCAAGCGACATCCTCAAGAAGATTTCTGAAACCTATCGACAGGTTTCGAGTTTCAGCGTAGTCGCAGAGAAGAGAGTGGATTTCGATCGCGACAGCGGCCGGGAAAACACAGGAGTCGGCGATCCGAACTACGGAATGTTTGAGTTTGGCCATTGGTCTGAGGACATACGAGTCACATTGATGACCTCGGCGTCGGCGAAGGCGAGACTCCTGTTGAAGGACCAAAAGAAGGAAGTCGCTGTGGTTAGCGATGGCACACGCGTTTGGACCTCGATCCCCGCCCAACACGCATACACAGTAGCCGCCGTGAGGAGTGCGACCACGCGGACGCCCGTGCACTTTCCGGGGAGTGGAGGTAACGACATATCAGGCGTGGACCTTCTTCAGGAATACACGGCTCTGTTCGCCGCTGGCTTTCGGGAGCTTTCCAAGCACGGGTCGTGGGCAAAGCTGGAAAATCCGCAGACACTGAACGTCGGCAGGAACAAGAAGGAATGCTACGTCTTGACTATAGAGATGCCCGGCGGTGCCCAAAAACAAAAACTCTGGGTTGATAAGACAGACTTCACCGTCTGGAAGAGCGTGGACACGACTCTGTGGCCCTGGGACTATTGGGGCGTCCGGCTTCAGACGAAGACAACTGTGACCACGGAGCAAATGGCTCTGAACCAGTCCATGGACGACCGCAATTTCGTTTTCACACCGCCCGACAACGCCAGGAAGGTCGATTTCTTGATGCTGTCCGGCAAGAATCCGTTCTAGGTAGTTCTAGGTAGAGCGTTGTCGGTCGTCATGATAAAACGGGCGTTGCTTGAGAGGTCCAATTGAGCACCTTTAGGCCACCGCGGGAGATAAGCCTTCATGCCGGTGCGAAAGGCTGGATATCGCCCCCGCAATCGTCACAACAGCCGACCTGGGCGATCATCAGAAACGAAGGCGAAGGAGCAGATCGGGCGGTAGTCGTTCACTTCCTTCCGTAGTTCTCCTCGTCCTCTCGCCATCGCATCGCACGATCCCAAAACCGAATTGGTCGTGGGTCCCTTGCCGCCCAATCTGGCAATGCCACCCCGAACTCATGGTGGAAATAGGAGGCGAGGTCATTGCCGTAATGGATGATGTCCGTCTGATGAACCGAGAACACCGGGTTGCCAGCCTTGAGCGGTTCAGACGGGATGTAACGGTGGCTGAAGATCGGAACGAGAAGTGGCGCACCTTTCACGATCTGCCAAACCAGTTCCTTGGCCTCTTTGGAATCCGATGGCTTGTCGCCCCATTCTATACGCCACCAGCCCTGCGCCACATCGAGCAAAATCCCCTCCAACGGCCACACAAGCCTCGCTAACAGGTCCTCGACAGCACCGTTGCGCCAATCCAAGAAGTACTCGCCGACCGGCAGGAATCGCTGGAGTACGCTGCGGAGGTCAGGCGGGAACAAGAAGCCAAACCGACTCTGCACCGACTCGATCTCGGCGTCGGTCAGGCCAGGGTCGAGACGCACGACTTCAGGCCGAGATGTGAGGGCCGCTGCAAGCGTATCGAGGTACCCAGAATCCATCGCCAGTCCCCCAACGGAGAGCCTACCACGAAAAGCCCACCAAACCTCTGTTCGATGGCGAGCGCCCCAGGCCGTTCTCCGAGAACGAGACCCGGCAACGATCACCGCACTACTGCAGACCCCTGGCCCCTCACTGCCCGCTCGCTTGCGCGGCCGACTTCAGCCGCTGGAACTTCGCCCTCTCACGTTCCGCCTCGGCTGCGCGGCTCGCCAGCGCGTAGCATTGGGAAAGCGTCACGTGCGCATCAGGACTGTCTTCGGCGAGCTTGACGGCGGTTTTCGCCTCCTGCAAGGCCTTGTCCGCGTTTTCCAGCGCGAGCCATAGGCGCGCCGAAACCAGGTGCGCGGCGAAATACTGGCGGGGCCAATGCCACGGCTTCCGCCGCGTTCTTCCGCGCCCGATCGTAATCTCCGGAGCGTAGGCATTCCAGGGTAATCTGCAGGCGCGCGTCCGGCTCCTTGGGCGAGATTTGAACTTCCTTGTCGAACTCCGCGAGGGCGTCGGCCGGATGCTCCTTCAGCAGGAAAACGCTCTGCATGTAGAGCACGCCCGGCTCGCTTCCGAACGCCGCAGCCAACTCTTTGAGCTCCGCCGCCGCGGCGACCCAATCGTGCAGGGCGACAAGCGCCTGCGCCCGGCCCGCCTTTCGCACAAGCGCGGCCTCAGTGGGTCCGAGCTCCGAGGGCAGCTTGGGGATGCGCAGGTCTATGGCAGTAGCATAGCAAGGGCGGGCAGCCGGCTCGACGCTTCCGTGCGTTCGCCAGCCCGGCGCGTGAGGCTGTGCGCTTGGCACGGCTGAATCGGGTCCGCTGGGCGAGCCCCTACCGACGATCCTGTAGACACGGAGCACCCAAAACGTGAGGTTTCAGGCAGCGCCGGCCGCCCTATGGGTTCAGGCGGTAGCTATCGCCCAGTTTTCCCGCTGCCTGCAGGTGTTTTCGCGCTCTCACCAGCTCAGCGATCTGCCGGATATGTCCCAGATCGTGCATGGTCCACTCATGCAGCATTTGTTGCAGGGTGATTTCCCCGGCCTCCTGGTGCCTCGCGCGGCGGTCGCCGGCGCTTCGCGGCAAGGTCCGCAGATACTCCACGTTGGTCTCGCGCTGCTCTTCAAAATGGTCGAAAGCATCTTCCGCATTGGCATTGCGATATAACTCCAGGTACATCTGCGCATCATCCGGCTCGAACTCCGGCAGTTCCTCACTCACGAACCGGTCCACGCGTGTTCGATAGCAGTGGCCCTCGGAATGGGAAAGATGCGCGAGCACTTCCGCTACCGAAAAGCGGTCGGGCGCGGGCTTCCATTCGGTATCTTCGACCGACAGGTCGCACATCAATCCACGCAGGATCTCGGGGGTCGCTTCCAACTGGTCGAGGCAGTCCAATTCCAATTCTTGCTTCATGCGATTCATCCTACGATGTTCTCTCCGCCGTCTGCATGCAGTCTATTGCCAGTGAGCCAATAGGTGGCCGGATGGCACAAACCCCGCTCCCAGGCAAATCCCGCGGACCCGGCGTGCACAGCCCCCGGATACTTGACATCGGAGGCGCCCAGAGCATCATCACCTACGTGCAGTAACTCATTTCGGCAGCTCGGCTTTGGTAGCCACGTTGAACTTGCCGCTCTGAACCGAGGCAGCGTCCTGAGGCTGTGCGCCGCCCAGTGAGACGGTGTATTCACCAGGCACGATTGCGCGATTGCCCTTCGCATCAACCTGGCCCAAGGAGCGTGGGTCAATCGTCAGGCTGACGTGAGTGGACTCGCCGGGGCCCAAATGCACGCGCTGGAATCCGGCAAGCACACGCAGAGGGGTCTCGAAGGCCTTGGGCTGTGTGAGGTAGAGTTCGACCACTTCATCTCCCGCGGCTCGCCCCGTGTTCTTCACGTCAGCTTCTACCGTGACAAAGTCACCTTGTGTGACTTTCAGGTTCTCGTAGGCAAAGCTGGTGTAACTGAGCCCGAAGCCGAATCCATAAAGCGGTTTGTCCGCTAGGTAACGATAAGTCCGGCCACGCATCGAGTACTGCTCGAATGGCGGAACCTGTTTCAGCGACGAATAGAAGGTCAGCGGAAGACGACCGGCGGGATTGTTGTCACCTGCAAGCGTCTCGGCGATTGCCGTACCGCCCTCTTCTCCCGGATACCAGGCTTCGAGAATCGCGCCAGCACTCTGCGCGGCCCAGTTGACGGCCAGGGCGCTGCCGTTCTGGAGCACAACAACCAACGGCTTTCCGGTTGCGGCGAGCGCTTTCAGCAGATCCTCCTGGGCCGCGGGCAAATCGATCGAAGTCCGATCACCGCCGTTGAACCCGGCGAGTTTCACGGGCATCTCTTCGCCCTCGAGCGACGGGGAGAGCCCGACGAACGCGATGGTCACCTCCGATTGTTTTGCCGCCTCGACTGCCTGATTGCGGAGCACAGCCGCGAGAGCCTGCCAGGTGAGGTCAATGCCGGCGCTCCCCGTTCCGTGTAAGTACTCCAGACGGATCGCGTGCGGTTGCGTGTCGCTGAACGTCACGGGTGCTTCGATGACAGCGCCTCGCTCGCCAGTTTTCCCGCCGCCACTTTGAACCAGCACCTTCTCGTCCAGGTAAAGCCGGTAGCCTTCCGCGTTCTGGCAGGCATAGCAGTAGTTCACGCGCACACCGAGTTTGTACTCGCCGGGCGCCGGCGGAGTGAAGCTGCCGCTCCAACGCACCGAATAATTGTTGCGCTCGAGGCCATTTACGGGAACGACCTTGTCCCAATTGAAGTTGATGTTACGGTCGGTCCGCGTGAGGACAGGCGGGCCACTCAAATCAGGCGAGCTGAAGTACTCGCCGGTCAGTCCATCGCCCGAGCCGTTCGCGGGATGAAGCGCGGTATGCTCGATGGGCATCGCGAAACCCTCAACCAGCGTCGAGCCCTGCGCATAAGCCACCTTGGCGGAGGAGAACCGCTTTTCGATCCCGTCGAGTGGATAGACCGGCGAAGGCGGCGGCCCGTTGTAGTTGCCTTGCAGCGACTGCACAAGCTCCGCGGTGGGGCCTACCACTGCGATGCGAGTAATCCCGCCCTTTAGAGGAAGTATGTGGTCCTGGTTTTTCAGGAGCACCATGGACTCCCGCGCCGCTCGCAGCGAGAGTTGGCGATGATCCGGGGAGTTGACCTCACTCACGGCGATTCGGCCATACGCAAAGCTGGACGGCGGGTCGAACATGCCGAGCTGGAATCGCGCCCGCAAGAGCCGGCGCAATGCCGTGTCAATCTCGGATTCCTGAATCAAGCCCTGGTGGACTGCGTCAACGAGCGCCGGGAATGCCTGCCCCTTGCCGAAACCGCATTCGAGATCGGTGCCGGCCTTAACAGCGGCGGCGGCGGCGTGGGCCATGTCCGAAGCGTAGTGGTGTCCCGTGTTTATGTCCGCGACGGCGGCACAGTCGCTTACGACGTAGCCGTCGAACTTCCACGCCTCGCGCAGATGATCGCGCAGAAGCATGTTACTGGCGCAGGCGGGCGCTCCATCAATCGAGTTATAAGCGCACATCACGGACTGAGCGTGCGCCTCGGTCACCGTGGCGCGGAAGGCGGGCAAGTAAGTGTCCTCGAGATCGTGCGGCGAGACATCCACATTGAAGCCGTGCCGCAGCAGTTCGGGGCCGCTGTGCACCGCGTAGTGCTTGGGAGTTGAGACCACCCGGAAATGGGTCGGATCGTTTCCCTGCATGCCGGTGACGAATGCGACGCCCATGCGGCCGGTCAGGAACGGGTCCTCGCCATAAGTCTCCTGGCCGCGTCCCCAACGGGGGTCACGAAAGATGTTGACGTTGGGCGCCCAAAATGTAAGTCCGAAGAACATTTCGCGCTGGTCATGCCGCATGGCGTCGTTGTACTTGGCGCGCGCCTCGGTGGAGACCGTCTCGCCCATTTGGTGGACAAGGCCGGTGTCCCAGGTGGCGGCCATTCCAATTACTTGAGGGAAATTCGTTGCGTAGCCGGCGAAGGCGACCCCGTGCAGGCCCTCGTTCCACCAGTCGTACTTCGGAACGCCAAGGCGCGGGATGGGGGCCGCGTGGTCGCGCATTTCGGCAACCTTCTCTTCGAGCGTCATGCGGCCGATGAGGTCGTTGACGCGCTGTTCCAGTGGCAACGCCGGGTTCATGTACCCCTCTTGTTGGGCATGGACGGGGAGAGTGAGTGCGAGGCCGGCGAACATCGTGAGCAAGCCGTTCATCAGGGGAGCGCGGAAACTGGACATGGCGATTGCCAACTCCTTGTGTATGAGGGTTCTTACAAGACTTATCATACGCGCTCGTCGCCTGTGGCTCCCCGCGGGTCGATGGGATTGGCGACGCTTCTTCGGTGGTCGATGGTGGATGGTCGATGGCCGATGGGATCTGCGGGGCCTCCCCGCCCGGCCCATCCTCATCAGAATGCGGGGGTTGTGCGTCGCTGGGTTCATGGTGAAATTTTTGATTTTTGAGCCCGGCGTCGAGGAGCTTCAGGGTGCGGTGGAGCTCGGCGCTGAGGCGGGTTTCGTGGC
>CAZBQQ010000075.1:17504-25052 GCA_964493965.1 uncultured Solibacteraceae bacterium | reverse complement strand
GAACAGCGGCACACATTGTGGGGCAGGATGGCATCCTGCGCGCCGGTTGCCAACCGGCGCCCGGCCAACCTGCCCCACGGTTCTCGCTGGAATTCCCGCATCTGGGATAACTAAGTGGCATTAGGCGTGGACGCCCGCCCCACCCACCTCAATCCGCAACGTGGCGCAGGTGGTGGCGGTGGGCGCGGCGGCGGAGCGCGTCTTTCACAAGGATGGCGGCGTACAACACCACAAAAACCGCCACAGCTATGCCAATCAGTTGCCAGGTGTGGGTCTTGAGATACTGAACCGGAGCTTTGCCCATGCGGGCGCCGAGCCACGCCAGGCTGGAGAAGCGGAGGATGCGGGCCACCAGCACGATGGCCACGAAATGTCGGCGGCGCATTCCCAGCGCCCCGGCAGAAGCCACGAAGACCTTCGTCGGCAGCGGAGCCGGAATCAAAACCGGGATAAACAGCGTGAGGCCGCCGTAGTGGTGGAACCAGTGGCGGAAGCGCTTGGGCCATCCCGTTTCCGTCCGCTGGTCGAGGTAGGCCTGGCCACCCTTGCGCGCGATGTAGTAGAGGAACAGGCTGCCAATCAACGAGCCGGCCACCGCAAGCGCGGCACTGAAGTAGCCCGCACGGGGGCTCCTTGCGGCGATGAACAGAAGAAGAAGGTCGGTGCCCTCGGGGACGGGCAGGCCGGCCGAGTCGATGATCGACAGGACGAACGCACCCCACGGTCCCCACGAGAGCAGCGTACCGAAAATGGCGCCAAAGACGCCGCCGAAAAAATGCTTCAAGGCTTCACTACCTGATTCTCAATGGCGCCGACGCCGTCCACTACCACACGGACGACGGAACCGGGCTCGATGGGGCCGATGCCGGAAGGAGTGCCGGTGGCGATCAGGTCCCCGGGTTCCAGCGTCATCACGGCGGTGACATGTTCGATGATCTGGTCGATCGAGAAGATCATATCGCGTACGGAGGCGTCCTGGCGTTTCTGATCGTCAACGAAGGTCCGCACGCGGATCTCGTCGAAGCGGACCTCTTCCTGCGGGACGATCCAGGGCCCGACCGGGCAGAACGTGTCGAAGCCCTTCGCGCGCGTCCACTGCTCGTCTTTGCGTTGCAGGTCGCGGGCCGTGACGTCGTTGACGCAGGTGAAACCGTAGACGCACGCCCGGGCATCCTGGCGCTTCACGTGGCGCGCGCGGCGGCCGATGACGATCCCCAATTCCCCCTCAAAGTCGACGCGCTGCGAGATTGCGGGATACACGATGCGGTCCATGTGCGCGATGAGCGCCGAGGGCGGCTTGAGGAAGATCAGGGGCTCGACCGGCACCTGGTTGCCAAGCTCCGCGGCATGCTCGCGGTAGTTCCGGCCGACGCAGACGATCTTGGAAGGCCAGCAGGCCGGGAGCAGGCGGACTTCGGAGAGCGGCCGGGCCTCAGACGGCTCACGGGCCTCGCCCCGCTCGCGAGACCAAGGGGAAGGGGTCTCGTGGACCATGTCATTCTCCAGGAGTCCGTACTTCACGTCCGGAGAGCCATCCGGCGCGGTAGCCCGGAGGTTGCGAATCAAACTGAAGCGGATGCGCTTGGTCATTGGGTTTGCGGTCCTTGCCGCCGGCTGGAGCACCTCATGGCGCCACCATTTCCACAATCGTCGAGGCTGCGCTTTCCTTCCCGCGCACACTCACGGCCGACACCTGGTACCGATAATGCTTTCCGGTCTCGATGGCGTGATCGCCGTAAGCGGGCGTCGTCAGGAGGTCGCCGATCCTGGCAAACGGGCCTCCGTTGATCGAGCGGTAGACGTAGTAGCCGCCGAGGTCGGTGTCGTTGTCGGGATTCCAGCTCAGCTCGATGCTCGAAACGCCGGCGATCGCCGCGAGCCCGTCCGGGACCGGGGGCGGGAAACGGCCCTCGGGCGCGATGGAGATCCGATCGGAGGTTTCGCTCTGGGCCTCGGAGTTGCCGCTAACGACGGCGGCCTGGATCGAATAAACGTAGGCCTTCCCGTACTGAATCTGGTTGTCGATGTACTCCGGGGTCTTGACCGTGGCGACGAGCGTGGGCTCGGTCTCGGGCGGCACGAGGCGGTAGACCCGAAAATCGGCGCCGGATGAGGCGGGCCAGCTCAGACGCACTGCGTGCGGCACCTCTTCCACCTTGAGCGCGGGTTTCGCGAGGGGCGGAATCACGTTGAAACGGACCGCGTCCGACCAGTTGCCGAGCCGGCCGTGCTTGCCCGCCGCCCTGACCCGGAGCTCGATGGATTGGCCCACCCAGGGGGCCGCCGGGGTCTGGACGTGAACGGGGCCGGACACTGCCGCGGGCACCTCGATCCGGCGCGCGGTAGCTTCCCAATTCGGCCCTTCGGGACCGGCCCGGAGATCGAATTGAGTCACGGTCTTCAGGACTGCGCTGTCGGTGGTCCCCGTGGGCGGGAGGAAGTCGACCACGAGATCGCTTCCGCGCTCGACCGCGGAGAGCGCCATGATCTTCAGGGGTATGCCGAGCGTGGGCGGCTTGGCCGGCCTGACGTAGGCGCAGCCCGCGAGCAACGCTACACCCGCGCTGAACGCGACAACCCCCGCGCCGAACGCGACAACAGAAGACCGGCGGCACCAAGGCATCTTATAGAATGTACCGCGTCAGATCCTGGTCCTTCACGATCTCGGAAAGCTGCTCGCGAACATAGGCGCCGTCGATCTTGACGTTCTTCTTCTTGAGGTCGGGACCCTCGAAGGAAATCACGTCGAGAACCTTCTCCATGACGGTATGGAGGCGCCGCGCCCCGATGTTCTCGTTGCTCTCGTTGACACGCGCGGCCAGGCGGGCCACTTCTTCAAGCGCATCGTCGCTGAAGGAGAGCTTGATGCCTTCGGTTTCGAGCAGGGCGGTGTACTGCTTGATGAGGGCGTTCTTGGGCTCTTTGAGGATGCGGATGAAATCGCTTTCGGTCAGCGACTTGAGCTCGACGCGAATCGGGAAGCGTCCTTGCAGCTCGGGGATCATGTCGGACGGCTTGGAGACGTGGAAGGCGCCGGCGGCGATGAACAGGATGTGGTCGGTGCGGACGAAACCGTAGCGGGTGTTGACGGTGGTGCCTTCGACGATGGGCAGGATGTCGCGCTGCACGCCCTCGCGGCTGACGTCGGGGCCGTGGCCCGATTCGCGGCCGGCGATCTTGTCGATCTCGTCGAGGAAGATGATGCCGCTGCGCTCGACGCGTTCGAGGGCCACGCGGGTCACCTGGTCCATGTCGATGAGCTTCCCTTCTTCCTCCTGCACCAGGTACTCGAGCGCCTCGGTGACCCGCATCTTGCGCTTGCGGGTGCGGCCGGCGAAGAGGCCGGGCAGGACATCCTTCAGGTTGATGTCCATCTCCTCGATGCCCTGGGCGGTCGAGATTTCGAAGGACGGGCCGCGCTCCTTGACGTCGAGCTCGACGACGCGATCGTCGAGCTTGCCCTGGTGGAGCTTTTCACGCAGCTTCTCGCGGGTCCGCTCGGCGGTCTCGCTGGGCTCGGGCTGGGGCGGCATGAGGAGATCGAGAAGCCGCTCCTCGGCGTTCTTTTCGGCGCGTTCGGCAACCTCGTCCAGGCGCTCCTCGCGGACCATTTCGATGGCGATGTCGACCAGGTCGCGGATCATGGATTCGACGTCGCGGCCGACGTAGCCCACCTCTGTGAACTTGCTGGCCTCGACTTTGAGGAACGGCGAGTTGGCGAGCTTGGCCAGACGGCGCGCGATTTCGGTCTTACCGACGCCGGTGGGACCGATCATGAGGATGTTCTTAGGCATCACCTCGTCGGCGAGCTCGGGTTCGAGCTTCTGGCGGCGGATGCGGTTGCGCAGCGCCACGGCGACGGCGCGTTTGGCATCGTCCTGCCCGACCACGTACTTGTCGAGTTCCCGGACGATTTCCCGCGGCGTGAGCTCATCCAAGATGGGCTCTTCTTCAACCGACTGGCTGGGAAGATAAATAACCATTGCCTATCCGAGTTCCTCGAAGGTGACCTTGTCGTTGGTGTAGATGCAAATCTCGCCGGCGATCTCCATAGCCGTTTCGGCGATCTTGCGGGCTTCCATTTTGGTGTGGCGAACCAGGGCGCTGGCGGCGGCCTTGGCGAAGGGTCCGCCCGAACCGATGGCGGCGATGCCGTCGTCCGGCTCGATCACGTCGCCGGAGCCGCTGAGAATGTAGGTGTTGGTGACGTCGGCGACGAGCAGAAGCGCTTCCAGGTGGCGCAGGGCCTTGTCGGTGCGCCAGTCCTTGGCCAGTTCCACGACGGAGCGCGGCAGGTTGCCGGTGTGCTGCTCGAGCTTGGTCTCGAAGCGGCTGAAGAGGGCGAAGGCGTCGGCGGTGGAGCCGGCGAATCCGGCCAGAATCTTGTCGTTATAGAGGCGGCGGATCTTCTTGGCCGAGGCTTTGAGGACCTCCCCGCCTAGTGTGACCTGGCCGTCGCCGGCCATGACGACTTTGCCGTTTCTTCGCACACAGAGGACGGTCGTAGACCGTATCCGAGTTTTCATGGGTACCGACTCTATTGTAGAGGAGACGGGAGGATGGAGACAGGAGTGCAGGGGATAGGAGTCAGGAGACAGGACGGCGGGACGGGCGGGCGGTCCGGCGTTGCGTATGGCCCCGCGGGGCTGGAACGGCTGAATTTGCGGATTGCCGGGCCGAAATCCTGATATTCTGTTGACGTTCACGAGCGCCTTTGGAGGCGAACAGAGACGGAGCCATTTAGATGGACGTTACGAAGATCATCACCGAACTGCGGAAAGAACGAGAGCAGCTTGAAGAGGCAATCATCAGCCTGGAGAGGCTGGCACGCGGGGGCGGCGCGCGGCGCGGCCGGCCTCCTGCATGGTTGGCGGCAGCGAAGAAGGGCAGCCATCAGGCGCCACCGAAGAAGGGCGCCGGGCGCAAGGGGGCGGCTACTTCGACGTCATAATTGGCCCTGCTGCGAAGGGCAAGACAAGAGCGAGGTTGTCGGCGATCCGTGTCCGGCGAGCGGCGTATCGCATCGCGGAGGCGGCGGGCCCGGTTTCTCTTAGTTGACGACTCCCCGGTATCACCGGGATTCCAGCAGGTCCCACCGGTGTGACGTTGCCCCGGCATGGTGCCGTTTTCTGTCCTTTGCCGGCCGCGAGCGTGAGAGGCCCGCGGCGCGCCCGGCACCAGTACTTAGAGAACAAATCCATGCCCACGAAGAAGCCGGCAAGCCAGCAACTCGTGGCGGTCGAAGTCATCGAGCGACGGATCCTCCTCGTGCGTGGGCACCGCGTGATGCTCGACAGCCACCTGGCGGAACTGTATCAGGTGACCACGGGCAACCTCAACCTGGCCGTCCGCCGAAACAGAGACCGGTTCCCGGCCGATTTCATGTTCCAGATCACAACGAAGGAAGCCGACGCTTTGCTCTTGCAGTTTGCAAGATCAAACACAGGACGCGGCGGGCGCCGCACACTGCCGTACGTGTTTACCGAGCAGGGTGTCGCGATGCTTTCCACGGTACTGAACAGCAAGCGCGCCATCGGCGTGAACATCGCCATCATGCGCACCTTCGTGCGGCTCCCGCAGATCCTCGCGACGCACAAAGATCTGGCTGAGCGCCTTGCGGCCATGGGAAGGAAATACGACCACCGCTTCAAAGTCGTATTCGACATCCTGAAGCAACTCATGGCGCTACCGGACCCGTCGAAGCGGCCGATCGGCTTTGTGGGGCCGGGCAATCGGTAGGACCTGCCGGTTGATCGCCGCCATGTGCGTCTCGTAGTCTTCGGCGGCGACGAAGCGGGTCCAGGCTTCCCGCAGCGTCATACCCACAGGTTACGCCGGGGGCCGGGAACGTTGTACCCTGCTAGACGTGGCCCGGTCCAACTACTACGCAATGATTATGGCGGGCGGCCGGGGCACTCGGTTCTGGCCCCGCAGCCGCCGCGCGAGCGCCAAGCAGGTTCTGAACGTCATCGGCTCGCGCACGCTGATCCAGCAAACCTTCGACCGCCTGCGCCCTTTTCTGCCTCCCGAGCGCATGTGGGTCATCACCAACGACCACCTGCGCGACCAGATCGTGCGGCAGCTTCCCGAGGTGCCGCGGCGCCAGATCGTCGCGGAGCCGGCGGGGCGCAACACGACCGCGTGCAACGCGCTGGCGGCGCACATTCTCAGCGGCCTCGATCCGGACGCGGTGATCGGAGTATTTCCCGCCGATCACGTGGTGTTGAAGCCGGCGCGGTTCCGGCGGCTGCTCGCACCGGCCTACCGCGCGGCCGAGCGGGGCAGCCTGCTGGCGCTAGGCATCCAGCCGCGCTGGCCCGAGACCGGCTACGGCTACCTGGAGTTTCCCCAGGGAACCAAGGCCGGGACGCTCGAGCCGCTGCCGGTGGTGCGCTTCCACGAGAAACCCGACGAAGCCACGGCGAAACGCTACCTGGCGGCGGGGAACTACTACTGGAACGCCGGGATGTTCTTCTGGCGCGCGGACGTGTTTCTCGCGGCGCTGCGCAAACATCTGCCCAAGACCGCCACGCTCCTGGCCGCGCTGCCGCCCTTCGGCAACCGCCGCTTCGCCGCGCTCCTCCGCGACGCCTATCCGCGCTGCGAGAACATCTCCGTCGATTTCGCGGTGATGGAGAAGGCCGACAACGTGGCCGGCCTCGCCGCGGACGACATCGGATGGAACGACGTGGGGAGTTGGGACGCCGTCTACGAGCTGCTGCCTCAGGACGCCGACGGCAATGTAACGCGCGCGGCGGAGCTGCTGTCCGCGCACAGCGCGCGCAACTACGTGGACGCCGAGGGCAAGCTGGTGGCCCTGTTGGGCGTCGAGGACCTGATCGTGGTGGACACCAAGGACGCGCTTTTGGTGGCCGCCCGCTCGCGCGCCCAGGAAGTTTCAGGGCTGGTGAAGGCGCTGGAGGCGAAGAAGCGCGACGAGCTGCTATGAAGAGGGGAGACATATGGTAAGACTGGATGCTTTGCTGGATTCCTGGAAGACCGTGCGCCAGGACACGGCGCAGGCCGTCGAGGACATGCCGGAGGCCGAGCTGGACTTCAGGCCGGTTCCGGAGGTAATGACTTTCCGCGAGATCGCGCGTCACATCCTTGCGTCGAGTTATGCCCTCACCGGGATGGTCCTCGACGGGGTCGAGAAGGTGGACCGGCAGGAGTTGATGAAGCGCTTTCCGCCGGTTCCAGCGGATGCGGGAAAGGCCTTCCTGGCCTCCCAGTTGCTGGCGCGGTTCGACGAGCGCCTCCCGGCCCTGGCCGCGCAGTCGCCGGAGTTCTACGCGGGCATGATCACACGTTTCGACGGCCAGCAGGTGACACGGCTGGAAATGATCCAGACCGTCAAGGAGCACGAGCTGACGCACCGCGCGCAGTTGTTCCTCTACCTGCGCCTCAAGGGGATCGTGCCGGCGACCACGCGGCGCCGCCAGGCCGCAAAATAGGCGGGAACACCCTCTTTCTTTCGGGCCAGCGAGTATGTATAAAGGAATCTGGGCCGTGGTTCTGCGGAGGAACGGCCGTGGTTCGGCGGAGGAA
>CAZBQQ010000075.1:0-17404 GCA_964493965.1 uncultured Solibacteraceae bacterium | reverse complement strand
CGTGGTTCGGCGGAGGAATGGATGATACGCTGCAAAGGATGCAACGCGGAAATCGACGCTGAGGAAGACGAACTTGACGAAGGGGACACCATCACCTGCGATGAGTGCGGCGCAGACCAGCGGGTGCTGAGCATCGATCCCTTCGATCTCGAACTTCTCGAGGAGGACGAGGAGGACGAAGAGGAGGGCGATCTCGACGAGGATGAGGACGAGGAGTTTCCGAAATAGGCGAGCACCCGCCTGCCGCCTCCTTCTGCTGGCTGCCATCGCCGCGACCGCGCTGGCGTCCGGGGCGAAGGACCAGAAAAAGCAGGCCCCTTACGCGCTCGTCTTCGGGACCGTGTTTCAGGAGAGCGGGTTGAGCCTTCCCGGCGCCCGGATCGAGATCGTCCCGGCCGGAGAGTTGCAGGGCGCGCGCAAGTTCAAGAGACTGGAAGCAGTGAGCGATTCGCGCGGAGAGTTCGCATTCCGTGTCCCGGTGGAAGAGATGACATACAAGCTGACCGCCAGCGCGGTGGGGTACATCCCGCAGGAAAAGACCACGCAGGCGGCGGGCGAGGTGCGAGTGGATGTATTCTTTCGCCTCGAGGCAGCGTCCAAGAAAACGTCGGAGGCAAAGTGAGAAGGCTGATTCCGTGGTTGGGACTGCTGGCGGCGATGCTGTCGGTTCAGGCGATCGGGCTGGCGCAGAAAGCTGCCAAGGGGGACCTCAACACCCGCACGGTCGAGGGCGTCGTCACGGATGCCGACGGCAATTTTGTGGCGGGCGCTGTGGTGCACCTGGAGAATAGCAAGACCCTCCAGGTCCGCTCCTACATCACCAAGGACGGCGGCGCCTACTCCTTTTACGGGCTGAGTCCGAACGTGGAATACCAATTGAAAGCCGAGTACCAGGGGGCCACCAGCGATACGAAGAAGATCGACGTCTTCGTCTCGGACAAGAAGGTGGTGCGGAATCTGAAGTTGAACAAGAAGAAATAAGGGCGGGCCGGTGCCGCCCCGTTCTGAGGGAAATTCGGAGGGGACATGGGACGGTATTTGATGGCGGCCGTGCTTTCGGTGGCCGCATTGCTGGGGCAAGAATTCAAGCTGGGTTCCAAGGTGGATGACTTCGCCCTGCAGGACACCAGCGGCGGCGCGGTCCAGTTTGCCTCGCTGCGGGGACCGGTGACGGTGGTGATTTTCATTTCCACCAAGTGCCCGGTCTCGAACTCTTACAACGACCGGATGAGCGCGATTTACAAGGACTACAGCCAGCGCGGCGTGAAGTTCGTGTTCGTCAATTCCAATAGTGGCGAGCCCCTCCAGGAAGTGGCGCAACACGCGCGGGACCACTTCTCCTTCGCGGTGTACAAGGACACGGGCAATGTGGTGGCGGACCGCTTCGGCGCCACGGTCACGCCGGAAACCTTTGTCATGGACGCGACGGGGACCATCCGCTATCACGGCTCGATCGACGACTCGCAGATCGTGCAGCGCGTGCAGGAGAACCGGCTGAGGAACGTGCTCGACGCCGTGCTCGAAGACAAGCCCGTGACCGCGGGCGAGACCAAAGCGTTCGGGTGCAGCATCAAGCGCGTCAAGAAGGCGTCGTGAGGGCGGGCGTTCTGTTGGGCCTCGTGATGGCGGCGGTTTGCGCGCGTGGGGCTCCGCCGCTCGCGGCCGTGGACGAAGCCGGCTACCAGCGGCTGATCGCGCAGGCGAAAGGCCGCGTGGTGCTGGTGGATTTCTGGGCCACCTGGTGCGATCCCTGTCGGGCCGAGATGCCGCAGTTGGTTCGCCTCGCGGCGCGCTACCAGGCGCGGGGCCTCCAACTGGCGACGGTTTCCTGCGATGAGCCGGAGCAGGAGGCCGGGGCCGTGGCGTTCCTCGATAAGAACGGAGCGCCGGCGCCGCACTACGTCAAGCGTGCCGCGAACGACGACAAGTTCATCGACGCGATCGATCCCAAATGGAGCGGCGCCCTGCCCGCGCTGTTCCTTTACGACCGCCAGGGGCGGCTGGTACGCTCGTTCATCGGCGAGACCGAAATGGCGGCGCTCGAAGCGGCGGTAAAACGGTTATTGTGAGGCTGCTCGAAAAACATCTGGCCCGGCTGAAGGGCCGGACCGCCTGGATCACGGGAGGCCGGCGCATAGGGTGCACCGTCGCGCGCCTGCTGGCGGAGTGCGGCGCGAACCTGGTGGTGAGCTACCGCTCCTCGGCGAAAGAGGCCCACGAGACGGCGGAGGAAGCGCGCCGGCTCGGGGTACGGTCGCTCACGGTGGAGGCGGACGTGGCGTCGCGCGAGAGCGTGGCGGCGGCGGTCGAGCGGGTTCGCGCGGACTTCCCCGAGATCGACATCCTGATCAACATGGCGTCGGTGTACAAGCTGACGGCGGTGGGCGAGGTGACCGCGGCGGACTGGGACGCCAACATCGGGGCGCACATTCTGGGCACCTTCTGGCCCTCGCAGCTGATCGTGCCGCTAATGCCGCGGGGCGGCCACATCGTGAACGTGGCGGATGCGACTTCGATCGGGCGGCCGCAGCGCCGCAACCTGCCGTACGTTGTGACCAAAGCGGCAGTGGCGGCGATGACGACGGAGATGGCGCTCGAGTACGGCAGCCGCGGGATCTTCGTCAACGCGCTCGCGCCGGGGCCGATCCTGCCGCCGAAGGATTTCCCCGCGGATGTGTGGCGCCACATCCGCGAGCGGTCTCCGGTGAAGGTGGCGGTGAGCGACGAAGAGGCTGTGGAGCAGTTCGCGCTGCTGACGCTGTACCTGTGCCTGACCACCATGTCGAGTGGCCACATCTATCCGCTGGACCAGGGCCAGAACCTGTAGGGCCACGGCGGCACGCTTCAGCCAGACGTGGGGCAGGACTCCAGTCCTGCAGCGGGTCTCCAGACCCGCCTCCGTCCAACTTCCTGAAACGAAGGAAGCCGGACGTGGACCTCCGGCGCAGATCTGGAGAGCCGCCCCACTCCGGCTGTCCGCATCCGGGGAAACCATGCGGCGGCACGCTGAAGCGTGCGCCACAACAGCGCGGCGGGCTATCATTGACCGCAGAATGATTCGCTCTCTTCCGATTTTCCTCCTGCTCGCCGCGGCGCCCACGATCTTCGCTTCCGATTGGGTGCCGCTGGGCGGCGAATGGCGGTTCGCGCTCGATCCCAAGAACGAAGGCGTGGCCGGCAAATGGTTCCAGGGGCGTCTCGACGACCGGATTCAGCTTCCCGGCACCACCGACGAAGCGCGCAAAGGGAAGCCCACCGACGCGCGGGAGACGGGACGCCTGACGCGGCTTTTCCCGTATGCCGGCGCGGCCTGGTATCAGCGCGACATCGAGGTTCCCGCCGCGTGGGGCTCCAAGCGCGTGGTGCTGGAACTGGAACGCACCAAGACCAGCCGCCTGTGGGTGGATGGGAACGCTGCGGGAAGCCAGGATTCGCTGGTGGCGCCGCACCACTACCCGTTGGGCGCGCTCGCGCCTGGTCGGCATCAGTTGACTCTGAGGATCGATAACGCCGAGTACGCGCCCATCGGAGATCCGCACCAGATCAGCGATCACACGCAGACGAACTGGAACGGCATCATCGGGAAGATCGGGCTGACCGTCACCGATAAGGTGTGGATCGAAGACGTGCAGGTGTATCCCGATTTCGCCAAGCGCACAGTCCGAGTGCGCGTCGAGGTGGGGAACGGGACCGGAAAGGCGGCCGCTGGGACGCTGGCGCTACATGTTGCCGGCGGCACGCCGATCACGGCGACCTTCTCGGCCCCGGACGAGCGCGCCGTCGTCGAGACGACGTACGCCATGAGCGACGGGGCGAAGGGTTGGGACGAGTTCACGCCCGCGCTGTACACGCTCGCCGTGTCGCTCGAGGCGCCCGGCGCCGCCGACCACCGCGATGTCCGCTTCGGCCTGCGCGACTTCTCGGCTCGCGGAGGCACGCAATTCCGCATCAACGGTAAGACGCTCTTCCTGCGCGGGCGGCACGATGCCTGCGTGTTCCCGCTCACGGGCTATCCGCCGATGACCGTGGACGGATGGCTGCGGGTCTTCAAGATCTCGAAATCGTACGGTCTCAACCATCACCGGTTCCACACCTGGACCCCGCCCGAAGCCGCCTTCGAGGCCGCGGACCAGCTGGGGGTCTACCTGCAGCCGGAGTTGCCGAACTGGGCGGCCTACGGCGAGTCGACCGCGCACGACGATTTCCTGCGCGCCGAGGGCGAGCGCCTGCTGCGGGCTTTCGGAAATCACCCCTCTTTCGTGATGCTCTCGCTGGGCAACGAACTGGGCGGCAACCAGGATGCGCGCGCGGTCTTCGTGAAGCACTTCCGGGAGCTCGACGGCCGCCATCTGTACGCCCAGGGCACGAACAACTGGGTCCCCTTCGTGCCGCCGGGCGACGACTACTTCGCGTCGTTCCAGGTGCGGGGGCAGAAGGTTCGCGGGTCGTTCGGCAGCGTCGATAAGCCGCTGGGGCACGTGCAGACCGGTCCCCCTTCCACTACGAAGAACTACAGCGCGGCGATCGCCGGCGTCTCCGTTCCGGTGGTGGGGCACGAGGTCGGCGAGTATCAGACCGCCCCCGATTTTCGGGAGATCCCCAAGTACACGGGCGTGGTGCGGGCGCGCAACCTGGAGGCTTTCCGCGAGCGGCTGGAGAAGCACGGCATGCTGGACCAGGCGGACGATTTCTTCCGCGCGTCGGGCGCGCTGGCGATGCGATGCTATCGCGAGGACATCGAGGCCGCGCTGCGGACGCCGGGGTTTGGCGGTCTCCAGCTGCTCGACTTGCAGGATTTCCCCGGCCAGGGCACGGCGCTGGTCGGCATGCTGGACGCCTTCCTCGATGCAAAAGGGCTGATCGAGCCGGCCGCGTGGCGCGAGTTCTGCTCCCAGACCGTGCCTCTGGTGCTCATGCCGAAGCGTACCTGGACGCGCGGCGAAACCTTCGCGGCTGCAGTCGAGGTGGCGCATTACGGGCCTGCCGATATCGCGGGGGCGGTTGCGGCCTGGAACTTGCGCGAGGCCGGGGATGGGCGCGCGCTGGCTTCCGGGCGTCTCGCGGGCGTACGGATTCCGCAGGGGTCGGTGACTTCGCTCGGCGAGATCCGCATCCCGCTGACTGCTGCGCCGGCGCCAGCGAGGCTGCGCCTCGAAGTAGCGCTCGAAGGCACGGGCTTCCGTAACTCCTACGACATCTGGGTGTACCCGGACGCGGTGGATACGGCTCCCGGCCAGGTGGTGATCAGCCGGTCGCTCGACGAGGCGCGGCAGGCGCTCGCTTCGGGCGCTCGTGTCCTGCTGCTGCCTGAGCCCGCCAAGCTTCCGCAGAGCATCGAAGGCATGTTCGCGTCGGATTTCTGGAACTGGGGCATGTTCAAATCGCTGTCCGAGGAGCGCCACATGCCGGTGGCGCCGGGGACGCTGGGCATCCTGTGCGATCCCAAGCATCCGGCGCTGGCGGAATTCCCGACGGAGTTCCACAGCGACTGGCAATGGTTCCACCTGCTTCAGAACTCACGCGCGCTAATCCTGGACGGGATGCCGGCGGGGACCCGTCCGCTGGTTCAGGTGATCGACAACTACGAGCGGGCGCACCGGCTGGGCGTGGTGTTCGAGGCACGGGTGGGCTCGGGCAGGCTGCTGGTTTCGGCGATCGACCTGGTGGGGCAACAGGACAAGCCGGAAGCGCGGCAGTTGATGCACAGCCTGCTGCGGTATATGAACTCGAACCGGTTTGAGCCGGCGGCGGAGATGGATTTGGGACAGCTGGCAGGGATTCTGCGGTAACTACATCAGGACCGCCGGGCCTTCGATGAACTCGCAGTGGGTGACGAAGCCGAGGCGCTCGTACACGCGGATGGCGGCGGAGTTGCGCTGGCTCACGTTCAGTCCCACCACGGGAATCCTCATGCGCAGAAGTTCCTGCGTCACCGCGCTGGTGAGGCACCCCGCGAGCCCGCGCCCGCGCCGGTCGCGCCGCGTATACACGTTGCCGACAGCGCCCACGCCTTCCTCGGGAACCGCCAGGTGCGTTCCGGCGACCGCGACCAGCTCGCCCTCTTCCTGGAGGCCAAAGAAAACGCCACGCTCGAGCATCGATGGAAAGAAGAAGTCGGGGCTCTCGCCGGTCTCGCGCCCATCCACGTACAGCCTCTCGACGCGGGCGGCATCCGCGCTCCCGAGACGGACGGCGTTGTCCACCGGCTCGGGGCGGAAGCGGGACGGAGCCAGAGCCATCCGGAGCATCGGCCTTCGATCGACGAAGCGGTAGCGCGGCTCGAGTGCCAGGGCGGCCTGCGGTTGGACGTGCAGGTAGACGGCGGGTTCGGCGGCCTCGTCCGCGAGGAGCGCGACCGCCTGCGACGGGCCCGCGGCGAAGAGGACCGGGGGCGTCACGGCGCGGTAGAGCAACAGCACGGCCGGCGCACCATCGCTCGGCACGTACCACTCGGAAAGCTCGAAGTAGCCGGGCGCCAGGTCGCCGAGCGCGTAGAGGGACCACAGCGGGTCGGCGCGGAGAATGGTCCGAATGGCGTCGCGATCGCGGATGCGGGGCATTTCGCCCCATGATACGCGATGGGGCCGACCGGCGAGCGACGCGCGAAAATCGGCGATTGGCCCGCGGAGCCCGGCCAACGGCGCCCGTCGCCGCGCTGTTGGGGCTATACTGCGGCTATGTGGTTCAGGAGTTGAAAACAGCCATGAAAACACTTTTGTCGGGTTCGATCATGATTGCGCTAGCCGCCGTTGCTCCGTTCACGGCCGCCGCGCAGGATGCAGCCCTGCCGTCCGCGGACCAGCTGCTCGATAAATACGTCGCCGCTCTCGGTGGCAAGGATGCGATCCAGAAGGTCAACAGCCGCGTCGTGAAGGGCACGCTCGATGTCGTGACCTTCGGTGCCAGCGGCACTTTCGAAACGGACACCAAAGCGCCGAACAAGACCGTCATGACGGCCGAGTTCGCCGGCTACGGCACCGTGATCCAGTGCTACGACGGCAAGACTGGCTGGGCGTCCGATCCGCAGCAGGGTTTTCACGAGATGGCGGGACCGGAGCTGTCCGCCTTCAAGCGGTCGGCCGATCTGCAGGCCGCGCTGCACACCAAGGACCACTACAAGAAGCTGACCGTGACCGGCAAGGGCAAAGTGGGCGACAAGGAAGTTTACATCCTCGAAGGACAACCGGCCGAAGGCGGTCCCGAGAAGATGTACTTCGACACGCAAAGCGGACTGCTGACCAAGCTGGAGATGCCGTCGCCGCAGGGCAGCGGCACCGTCTCGATGGTGTTCGAAGATTTCAAGGAGGTCGACGGCGTGAAGATCGCCTCCACCGTCCACCAGGAGACGCCCGAGATCTCGATCGTCATCAAGATGGAAGACATCAAGCAGAACGTGCCGGTCGACGACGCCAAGTTCAACAAGCCGGCCGAGGCCACACCGACGCCCGCGCCGGCGCCTGCGGCGAAGTAGGTTCGCGGCCCGTGGCGCGCGGTCAGTCGCCCAGATAGTAGCGGACGGCCGGGGTCACCACCAGAGACAGCACCATCGACGCGAGGATGCCGCCGATGACCGCGATGGCCAGCGGCTGCAGCATCTGCGATCCCGCGCCCAAGGCGAGCGAGAGCGGCAGCATCCCCGCAACGGTCGCGAGCGCCGTCATCAGGATGGGGCGCAGACGGCGCTCCCCGGCGCGGATCATGGCCTCTTCGGGCGGCACTCCTTCGGCCCGGAACTTCTGATCGGCATCGAGCAGCAGGATGCCGTTCTTGGCCACGATCCCGACCACCATGATCAGGCCCATGAACGAGGACAGATTGAACGTCGTCCCGGTCACGAGCAGCGCGACGAACACGCCGGAGGTGGATAGCAGCGCGGAGCACAGGATCGCCACCGGCGAGGCGAAGTTGCCGAACTCGAACAGCAGCACCATGAACACCAGCACGATCGCCAGGATCAGAACGAACACCAGGTCCTTGAACGATTTCTGCTGCTCTTCGTACTGACCGCCGTACTCTACTCGAATGGACGGCGGCAGATTCAGCCCGGCCACAGCCCGCTGCACCCCGGCCATGCCCCCACCCAGGCTCACGCCTTCCAGGCGCGCCGTCACCTGGACGTTCCGCTGCAGGTTCTCGCGGCGGATCTCGGTCTGCCCCGGGATCTCCTCCATGGTCGCCAGCGAGCCTAGAGTCGCCGTCTTTCCGGTTCCGCTGACGAGGAGCGTGTTGCGAATCGAGTCCATGTCCGCGCGGGTCCACTCGGGGAAGCGCACGCGGATGGTGTAGGAGCGATCGTTGGCCACCACGGGCAGCGACGCGGGCTCGCCTTGCAGGATGCCGCTCGCGTCCAGTTCGACTTCCTGCGGCGTGAAGCCCGCGCGCCCGGTCACCGCCGGGTCCACATGGAAGACCGTGGCCGGCCCGCTGATGGCGTTGTCGATGCCGTTGAGCACGTCCACCACTCCGGGGACCTTGTGGATAGCATCCGCCACCTGCGGCGCCCAGGTGTTCAGCAGTTGCGGGTCCTCCGAGAAGAGCTTGATGGCCACGGGTTCGGGCGCGCTGCTCAGGTCGCCGATCATGTCCTGAAGAAGCTGCATGAACTCGACGTCCAGTACCGGTTCGTCCCGCTTGACCTTCTCGCGCATCTCGGTGATGATCTCGTCGCCGCTGCGGCTGCGCTTGCTCTTGAACTTGATGGCAATGTCGCCGGTGTTCGCCTCGGTCACGGCGGCCAGGCCGAGTTGGAGACCGGTGCGGCGCGACGTGCTCTCCACTTCCGGAATGGCGCGGACGATTTTCTCGACGTGTGTCAGCACGCGGTTGGTCTCGGCCAGCGAGGAGCCGGCCGGCATGATGTAGTCGAGGATGCAGCCGCCCTCGTCCATGGCCGGCAGCAGGTCTGAGCCGAGGTTCCGATAGCAGAGGTAAGAGCCCGCGACCAGCAGCACCGAGAAGACCGCCAGAGCCAGCCTGTGCCCGAGCGTGAATCGCAGCACGCGCTCGTAGGGACGCATCACCCAGCCCGGAACGCTTTCCCGATCGCGCCGTTCGCCGCCCGGCCTCTCGCGGATGAGGAAGTGGCTCAGCGTCGGCGTCCAGGTGAGAGCCAGCGCGAGCGAGGTCAGCAGGGCCATCCCGACGGTCACCGCCAGGGCGCGGAAGAACACACCGGTTACGCCGGTGATGGAGATCAGCGGCAGGAACACCACGATCGGGGTGATGGTGGAGCCGATCAACGGCACGCGGATCTCGCGGATTGCGCTGCGGACGGCTTCGGCGCGGGACTGGCCGGAGTCGCGGTGCATGACGATGTTCTCCACCACCACAATGGCGTCGTCGATCACCAGGCCGACGGCCGCGGCCAGGCCGCCGAGCGTCATCAGGTTGAACGTCTGGCCCATGGCCTTGAGGGCGATGAAGGTCACGGTGACGGTGGCCGGAATGACCAGGCCCGCGACCAGGGACGTCCCCCAATCGCGCAGGAACAGCACCATGATCAGCGAAGCGAGAACGAGGCCGATCAGAATGGCGTCGCGCACGCTTTGGATCGACCCGTTGACGATTTCGGACTGGTCGTACCAGGGTTGCAAACGGACTCCGCGAGGCAGCGTTTTGCGGATTGCTTCAATCTCCTGGTGGACGGCGTTCGCCACCGTCACGGTATTGCCGGCCGGCTGGCGGAAAACATTCAGGAGCACGGCGGGCTGGCCGTTGGCGGTGGCCACGGTATAGACCGGCATCACCGACGGCCCCACCTTCGCCACGTCGCCGATGCGCACCGGCGTTCCCGCGGGCGTGGTCTTGACGACGATCGCGGCGATCTCCTCCGGCGTGCGCGTCTGGCCGCTCACCAGGCTCAGCACCAACTGATGCCGGGTTTCGATGAGGCCCGGCGAATCCACCATGTTGCTGCGCGCGATGGCGTCGAGGATGTTCGGAATCGTCGTGCCCGTCTGTACCAGCCTGGCCGGATCCGGCTCCACCTGGAATTCGGGAACCTGGCCGCCCTGCACCACAACCGACGAAACGCCGTTCATGCGGTTGAGGCGCGGTTTGATCTGATAATTGGCCATCTCCCAGAGCTGGGTCTGCGGGAGGGTGTCCGAGGTGAGGCTGTAGCCCATGATGATGAACGCCGCGAAAGTCAGGCGGTTGGTTGTGACTCTCGCGGTGGGCGGCAGCGTGGGCTGGACGCGCGCGATCTCGGCGTTGACGAGTTGGAGGGTCTGGAACATGTCCACGTTCCAGTTAAAGAACAGGTCGATTTCGGCCGTGCCGCGGCTGGTGACGGACCACACGTGCTCGAGGCCCGGAACCGTATTCACGGCCTCCTCGAGCGGGCGCGTGACGGTGACCATCATCTGGTCGATGGGGGACACTCCGTTATCGACACCGATCACGATGCGCGGGAAGTTAGTCTCGGGGAAGACCGCGACGGGGATGCTGAGAGCCAGGTAGACACCGACGGCAATCAGGGTGAGGATCACGAAGACGATGGGCTTGCCGTGCCGCGCCGTCCAGTGCGGGGCGGGGAGTATCGGGGAGTCGCTCATTGGGCTTCGGGCTCCGCCTGCACCTTGACCTTGGATTTGTCGTCAACCCCGAGCCCGCCAGAGATCACCACCTGCTGGCCCGGCTGCGCTCCGCTGACAATCTGCACCCGGTCGCCTTCGCGCACTCCCAACTCGACCGCTGCGAGGTGGGCAACGGAATCGGCGCCGACGGTGAGCAGGGAGTTGCCGCCCTCCTTCCCCGGCAGGAGCGCCGCCACGGGCGCGACCACGGCGTCCTTGATCAGCTCGGTGACGATTTCGGTGTGGACGCTGGTGCCGGGTTTCATCCTGTAGCCCGGGTTGTCCGCCTGGATCCAGACCTGAACGGTGGTGCTGGCGGCGTCGGTGGCAGGGCTCACTACAGTCACCCTGCCGTGCGCTTCGAGGCCGCTCTCGACGTGCACGATGGTGGCCGCGTCGCCGACCTTGATCGACGCCGCCTGCGCCTGCGGCACGTTGACTCGAGCCACCACGCGCGAGATGTCCATGACGGTCAATATCGGCGCGCCGGCGGTGGCCATTTCGCCTTCGTAGAGCGGCCGGTCCGCGATCACCCCGTCGATCGGGCTGCGGATCTCCGCATAGGCGAGCTGGGCCTGGGCGACCTGCAACTGCGCCTTGGCGGACGCCACCTGCGCGGCGGCGGTTTTGATCTGCTCCTCACGGCCTACGCTGTCGAAGGCTCGGAGGTGCTCCTGGGCGGCCTCGAGTTGCGCCTTCGCCTGCGCGTAGACGACCCGCTGGTCGTCCACCAGCTTGCGCGCGAGCGCGCCGTCCTGATACAGCTTCTCCCGGCTCTCCAGCGCCTTCTGGGCCGCTTCGGCCTGTTGCCTGGCGGACTGCTCGTCCGTGCGCGCCTTGGTGAGGGCTTCCGGAACGGCCGCCGACGTGGTGGTGCGGTAGTTGGCTTCCGCCTGGTCCAGTTGTCCCTTCGCGGCGGCCGCGGCGGCGGAGAGGTCGGCGTGTTCGAGAACGGCGACGAGCTGCGCCGCCTTCACGCGGTCGCCGCGGTTGACCAGGAAGCGCTGCACCGACTTGCTGATGTTGGGGACCACGCTGGCCTGGTTCACGGCGAAGAGCACGCCGTCGCCGGCCACGAGCCGGTGGATGTCCTGGCGGGCGAGGGGCGCCACCTGAACGGGAGGCGCCTCGGCCTTGGGCTCCTCCTCTTTTTTCGAGCAGCCGAACGTGGCCAGCAGGCACGCGGCCATCAGCAGAGAGAATGATTTCGACATGTGCTTAGAACGCCCCGGTTAGTGTTTGCAGGTTCGCCGCCGCCATGCGGTACCGCAGCAGGCCATCGTCGTAAGCGTTGCGGGACAGCGCCAGGGTGCTTTGGGCGTCCACCACCTCGAGCGCGGTGGACTCGCCGGCCTGGTAGCGCTCCACCGTCAGCTTGAGGCTTTCGGAGGACAGATCCATCGAACTCTTGAGCGACGCCACTTGCGTGGAGGCCGTGGTGGCCTCCGCGTAGAAGGAATGCAGGTCGGCGAGCAGGGTGCGCTGGGCGAGCGTGAGATCGCGCCGGGCCTGTTCGAGCCGCAAATCCGCCTGCTGCACCTTGCTGCGCGCGGCGCCCCACGTCCAAATGGGAATGGTCAGCTGCGCCTGCGCAACGCTGCCCAGATTTCGGAGGTGCTCGCGGTCGTAGAGTGCGTACTGGTTGGCGTTGATGCCGAAGAAGTAGTCGAACGAGAGCGTGGGGAGCATGGCCCCGCGCGCGGCGGCCCTCTCGTATCGCTGCTGGTCTACCGTTGCCAGCGCGGCCCGGATGTCGGGGTTGTTCTTCGCTGCCAGCGCCTCGGTGTCGGTCAACGGCGGCAGGGTGCGGCCGGTTTCGAGGTCGTCCACCAGGGTGAACGGCTGGCCGTAATCCTCGAACAGCAGCACGCCGAATCCGATGGCGGCCTTGTCCAGCGCCAGTTGGGCGTCCTGAACGTCGCGCTGCCGCTGCTCGAACTGGATGCGGCTCTTGACCACGTCGGCGTGCGCGACTTCCCCGCCCTGCTCCTGCTTTTGCGTGATGTCGAGGAAGCGCTGCGCCTCGTCCAGGTTGCGCTGCGCATTGGCGAGCTTGCGCTGGGCCGAAACCATGCCGTAGTAATTCTGCGTCACCGTGACGATCAGGCCGCGCAGCGCGATGTCCGCTTTGGCGCGCGCCACGGCCTCGGCGGCGATGGCGCGGCGGTAATTCGCGCGCAGAGCGGGGGCGAAGACGTCGCCGTGAACGTTGGCCCAGTTGTTGTACACGTGCGGGCCGTCGTTCGAGACGAAGGCTCCCGAAGGCGTGCCGTTCGGCTGGGTGTAGATGAACTGGTTGAACCAACTCACACCGGGCAGGAGAGCGGCCCTGGCCTGCACCCTGTCGCCGTGCGCGAGCTGCGCGGCGATCTCGGCGGAGTAGGCCTGGGCGGCGTACGTGCGGGCGCGCGCGATCGCCTGCTCGAACGTCAGAGTGATCGGCGCGGTGCCAGCCGGCGGGGTCTGAGCGACGGCGACCAGGCACAGGGCGGGCCCGAGAATGGCCGCGAGGGAGGTTCTTGGCAGGACCATACCCCAGTGTAACTTCGGGGCTTTGTGCAGGCGGTGGCGCGGCGCCTCGACGGAGATCACCCTCCCAAGATAGTCGGTTTCGGAGAGCACGTCCGCTTGATGGAAAGGCCGGGGCCGGCCCCGAGTGCGCCACGCGCCGGTCCTCCCGGGTTGCCCGTCCGGTCCTTTCCGCCATTCGCCGGAATTGTGGGGCGCCGTTTCGCTTTGCGTGGCACTCTGCGGGAGGGAGGCAACATGCCGGTCCGTCTCGCTCTTTCCTTGCTGATAATGGGTGCCGCCGCCGGGGCCCAGCAGCCTTCGGGGAATTTCGTCATCCGCGACGTGCGCGTTTTCGACGGCGTGCGCGTGAGCGGTCCCGCTGCGGTGGTCGTCCGGGACGGGAAGATCGCGTCGGCAGGAGACGGTTCGGACGCGTCCCACGGCCTTCCCGTGATCGATGGAACCGGCAAGACGCTCCTGCCGGGTCTGATCGACAGCCACACGCACTCGTTCGGGAGCGCCCTGAGACAGGCGCTCGAATCCGGCGTCACCACCGAGCTCGACATGTTCACCGACTGGCGCTACGCGCGCCAGATCAAGAGCGAGCAGGCGGAAGGCAAGGACACCGATCTGGCCGACCTGCGCTCGGCGGGAACACTGGCGACCGCGCCGAAGGGACACGGCACGGAGTACGGCCTCAACATCCCGACCATTGCGGGACCCGCCGAGGCGCAGGCCTTCGTCGATGCACGCATCGCGGAGGGATCGGACTACATCAAGATCATCTATACGATCCCGCATCCGATGCCGACGGTCAGCAAGGAGACGCTGGCGGCGCTCATTCAGGCGGCGCACAAGCGCGGGAAGATGGCCGTCGTTCACATCAACTCGCGCCAGGGTGCGATGGACGCGATCGATTGCGGCGCCGACGGACTGGCGCACCTTTTCACGGATCAGCCGCCGGGCGCGGACTTCGGCCCGTTCGTGGCCGCACACCACGCGTTCGTGATCGCGACCCTCACTGTGCTGGAGCGCAGCAGCACGTATGCCAATGCCGAGGAGGCGCTGCGCCAGTTGAAAACGGCGGGCGTGCCGATTCTGGCGGGGACCGATGCGCCGAACGTCGGGACGCACGGCGTGGCGATGCACCACGAACTGGAGCTTCTGGTGCGGGCCGGGCTGACGCCGGTCGAAGCGCTGCGAGCGGCGACCTCGACGCCGGCCGCGGTGTTTCATCTGGACGACCGCGGAGTCATCCGAGCCGGGGCTCGGGCGGACCTGCTGCTGGTGACGGGCGATCCCACCGCGTCCATCGCCGCGACACAGAAGATTGCGGGCGTCTGGAAGGCAGGCGTCGCGCTGGCCTCGACGGAGACGGCGCCGCCGCTGGCGGCCGGGGGCATATCCGACTTCGAAGACGGCACGACGAAAGCGGCGTTCGGATTCGGCTGGCTCGCCACCGCCGATAAGATGGCCGGCGGAAAGTCCGACGCGGAGATCAAGGTGGTGCAGGGGGGAGCGAACGGGAGCAAGTACTCGCTGCTGGTGGAGGGCGAGGTGCGGCCGGGTTTCGTTTTCCCCTTCGCGGGGGCGGCTTTCTACCCGGCGGCGAAGCCGATGCAGGCGGCGAATCTGTCGGGGGCCAAATCGATCCACTTCCGGGCCAAGGGCGATGGCACGACCTATCGCCTCATGGTCTACACGAAGGCGGGCGGGTACATGCCGGGCATGCAGACCTTCGCGGCAGGGACCGAATGGACCGAGTACACGTTTCCGCTGACGGAGTTCAATGGCACCGACGGGCACGACGTGACCGCGATCAGCTTTGCGGCCGGACCCGAGCCGCGGAAGTTCCGTTTTCAGATCGATGATGTGGGGCTGCGGTAAGAGCGCGGCAGGCGGGTCTGGAGACCCGCTGCAGGCGTGGACGCCTGCCCCACTTGCTTTGCGGCCGGACCGGAGCCGCGGAAGGTCGCTTTCCAGATCGATGACATTGAGCTGAGGTAAGAGCGGCAGGCGGGTCTGGAGACTCGCTGCGGGCGTGGACGCCTGCCCCACTACTCTTCGCGGCCGCAGCGCGCCACGGAGTCGGCTGCGAAGGCGACGGCGCGCATGGCTTCGACGTCGTGCACCCGCACCAGGTGGGCGCCGTTGAGAATGGCCGCGGTGACGGCCGCGGCGGTGGCGAATTCGGTTTCGCGGTCGGTCTTCTGCTTGAGGAAATGCTTGCGCGAGGGACCGGCCAGGATGGGCAGATCGAGCGATGACAACTCGGAGAGGCGCGCCAGCAGCTCGAAGTTCTGCTCGCCGCGCTTGCCGAAGCCGAAGCCAGGGTCGACGACGAGGTGGGAGTTCTCCACGGCCGCGCGCCGGGCGCGGTGCACGGTGGCTTCGAGATCGTGCCGCACCAGGCCCATCACGTCGGGCACGGGCGGGAGCTTGGCCCAGGTCTCCGGCGTTCCGCGCATGTGGTTGAGGATCAGTCCGGCGTTGTGGCTCGAAACCACACGGGCGAGGCCGGCATCGAAGGTGAGGCTGGAGGGGTCGTTGACGATCTCGACGCCCAGTTCGAGGGCGGCCTCGGCCACGGCGGCTTTGTAGGTGTCCACCGAGATGGGAATGGCCAGCTTGCCGCGCAGCCGCTTGAGCACCGGAATGAGGCGCCGCTTCTCCTCCGCCTCGGGGATGCGCGCCGAGCCGGGGCTCGTGGATTCGGCGCCGATGTCGATAATGTCGGCGCCCTGCTCTTCCATCTCGAGAGCGCGCGCGTAGGCGCGGTCGGGATCGAAAGCGTGGCCGCCGTCGGAAAAGGAATCGGGCGTCACGTTGAGGATGCCCACGATCAGCGTGCGATCGCCGAGCGGCAACTCCCGCTCCCCCAACTTCCAGAAAAACCGCTTGCGCGCGGCGAAGGTCATAGAGTCACCCGGACCCACTTCTTGCCGGCCTGGATGATCCACTCACCGGCGGCATAAGGCACTACGATCTCGGCACATTTCTGACCGTTGATTTCGACGGCCCCGGCCTTGATCAACCGTTGCGCCGCGGCCACCGATTCGGCCAGGCCCGTCTTGGCGAGCACCTTGTCCAGACGCACGCCGGCCTCGGTGCGCACGCCGTCCGGCAGTGGCGCCGTGGGGACTTCGCTGGGCACCTCGCGGCGGCGGACGACGCGGTTGAACTCCTCGGCGGCGCGCTCGGCGTCGGCCGCGGAGTGAAAGTCGGCGACGATGGTGCGGGCCAGATCGATCTTGGCCTGCATGGGATGCAATTCTCCCGCCGCGATGCGCTGGCGCAGGCCGGCGATCTCGGGCAGGCTCATGTCGGTAAGCAGCTCGTAGTAGCGGAACATCAGGTCGTCACTGATGGACATCAGCTTGGCGAACATCGTCTCGGGCGGCTCCGTGATGCCCACGTAGTTGCCCAGCGACTTGGACATTTTGTTGACGCCGTCGAGGCCTTCGAGCAGCGGCGTGGTGCCGACGATCTGCGGCGGCTGGCCGTAATCGCGCTGGATTTCGCGGCCCACCAGGAGATTGAACTTCTGGTCGGTTCCGCCCAGCTCGACATCGGCGTGGAGAAAGACCGAGTCGTAGGCCTGCGCCAGGGGATAGAACAGCTCGTGTATGGAGATGGGCGTGCCCTCGCGATAGCGCTTGGAGAAGTCGTCCCGCTCGAGCAGACGCGCCACGGTGTACTTGGCGGCCAGGCGGATGAGGTCCTCGAAGCGCAGCGGGCCGAGCCATTCGCTGTTGAACCGGACCTCGGTCTTCTGGGGGTCCAGAATCTTGAAGACCTGCGCGCGATAGGTTTCGGCGTTGAGCTCGATTTGTTCGCGCGTCATGGCCGGCCGGGCGGTGTTGCGGCCGGTGGGGTCGCCGATCATGCCGGTGCCGTCGCCGATGACGAAGATCACGGTGTGGCCCATGTCCTCGAAGTGCTTCATCTTGCGCAGCAGGACGGTGTGGCCGAGGTGCAGATCGGGCGCGGTGGGGTCGAAGCCGACCTTGATGCGCAGCGGCCGGCCTTCCTTTTCGCACAGCAGCAGGCGCTCGCGAAGGTCTTCCTCGCGGATCAGTTCGGCGAAACCTTTCTTCAGGTAGGCGATCTGCTCGTCAATGGGCGGCCGGGGCATCTTTAACATTGTATGGGTTCGGGGGCGGAGTCTGGTGGCGGGTTCGTTTCAGCAGGGGTAAGCGGCGTGTCCTGTTGAGGTTCGGGGTCGATGGTGGGTTCGTTTGGTAATTCCTCGCGGAGGGCACGGAGGCGCTCGAATTCCTCGACGGCGCGGCGGTAGAGGCGCTCGGTTTGCGCCT
>CAZBQQ010000074.1:0-25328 GCA_964493965.1 uncultured Solibacteraceae bacterium | reverse complement strand
TTTGCGCTTATTGCTTGCGAAGGGGCCGAAAAGGATGTTAGTATCCTGCCAAACGTCGCGTTGGTGAAGGCGACACGGAGGGGAACATGGCTTTGGCAGAAATGAGACTGTCACGACTGCGTCGACTCACTCTTCTTCTTGGAATCTTGCCGTGCGTATGTAGCGCGGCTCCTCCCAAGTACACGGTACAGGGTCAGCAGGGGACCTGCGGCGCCGCCGGACCCTATATTTCACAGCCGTCGTTTGAACCGGTGAGTATTTCAGTACCGCCTCTGGTCACCACATGTCCCGACGTTGTCGTCGGCGTGGGCTCGAGCACCATCTCAGGGGCCGCTAAGGATGGCGATGTCTCAGCCGGCGCGCAGACGAGCGGGATTGCGGCGGCCGCGGCTGATGCCGTCTATGGCGGGACGGTTACGTTGAAGCCGACGGAGGGCTCGGGCGACACCGGCGTGACGTTTTCAGTCAGTTCGAACTACACTCTCAGTACAAGCGGGGGCGCGGCGGGTTTTGAAACCGTCTTCGCCAGCGTTCAGCTGAGTGTGCTCGAGTTCGACCAGGCGCAGGTCAAACTTTGGAGCAGCGACGGGACGACGACCGGACTACTCAACACAGATCAACTCACCTTCGCCTCCTGCCCTTGTGTTTTCACGATCGTATTGAACGCGTCGGCGTCTGCCCTATCCGGAATCGGGCAGACTGCTTCGGCCAACGCGGAGGATCCCTTCACCATCAATCTGCCGCCCGGCTGGACCTATACGATCGAGTCGGCGGCGGCTTCCAATACGGCCGCCAGCTTCGTTCCCGTCACGCCCTGCCGGATCGCGGACACACGGGGTGCGGACGGCCCGTTCGGCGGGCCCTCGATTCAGGGCGGCACCTCGCGTCCCTTCCCCATCCCGCAGAGCGCATGCAACATACCCGCGACCGCACAGGCGTACTCGCTGAATGTGACCGTGGTGCCGCATGGCGGGCTGGGTTATCTCACCATCTGGCCCACGGGTGAGACGCAACCACTGGCATCGACCTTGAACTCGTTCGACGGGCGCATCAAGGCCAACGCAGCCATCGTTCCCGCGGGGACGGATGGATCGGTGAGCGTCTTCGTGACCAATGATGCAGACGTCGTGCTGGACATAAACGGCTACTTCGTCCCAACGGCGAGTTCCACAACCGCACTGGCGTTTTATCCCTTGACTCCCT
The DNA here is from genome assembly GCA_964493965.1 of uncultured Solibacteraceae bacterium. Classification (GTDB taxonomy): domain Bacteria; phylum Acidobacteriota; class Terriglobia; order Bryobacterales; family Bryobacteraceae; genus DASWZN01. The sequence continues at coordinate 24,125 of CAZBQQ010000074.1, read as the reverse complement.
GCCGGGTTGCGGACACACGGAACGGCGACGGGGCGCTGGGGGGCCCAAGCTTAGGCGGTGGCGCCTCAAAGACGATACCGGTGGCGACCACTTGTTCGGTGCCGGCGGATGCGCAGGCCTATTCGCTGAACTTCACCGTGGTTCCCCACAAGCCCCTGTCGTATCTCACCACTTGGCCAACGGGCCAGGCTCGGCCGCTGGTCTCCACATTGAACGCACCGACAGGGGCGATCACGGCGAACGCGGCGATCGTCCCGGCGGGGGCAAACCAATCCATCGATGTATTCGTCACGAATCAGACCGACCTGGTGATCGACATCAACGGATACTTCGCCGCGCCAGCGACGGGCGGCCTGTCGTTCTACTCGGTAACTCCGTGCCGTGTATCCGATACGCGGGGTGCGGCTGGGACGTTCGGCGGCCCCACGCTCGGCCCCGGTGAGACCAGGACATGGCCCGTGCCGGGGAGCGCTTGCGGGATATCGTCGTTGGCGCAGGCATACAGCCTCAATGCCACGGTGGTGCCTCCGGGGACGCTTGCGTATCTCACGCTCTGGCCGGCTGGCGGAGCGACGCCGCTGGTGTCCACTTTGAACTCGTTCGATGCAAGCGTCGTTGCGAATGCGGCGATCGTTCCCGCCGGGACCGATGGTTCCATCAACTCGTACGTGACCGACGCCACGGACCTGATTCTCGATATCAGCGGATACTTTGCCCCATAGCGGCGCCGTCGGGAAGGGGGCGGACGTGTCCGCGCAGGTCGGGGTCGTTAAGCCGCGGAGGCAATCCCGGCGGGCCTTGCGCGCGGCCGGCCCGATTTCCCGATAATTAGATCATGGCTCCCGACGGCCCCGACCAGATCCAGCATGTCAGCGACACGGCCCTCATGGTGGCTTCGTGCCGCGCCATCGAAACCGCGCGCGCCGACGGATTGGTGCGCGATCCGTTTGCCGAGAGACTTGCCGGGCCGCGCGGAGATGCGATCCTGCGCGGCATCACCGGCTGGCAGTTGATGTGTTTCGGCATCGGGGTACGCACACGCTTCCTGGACGATCTGGTCATCGAGACCATCGCGCGGGAAAGCATCGAGGTGGTGCTGAGCGTCGGAGCCGGACTCGACACGCGACCGTGGCGGCTGGATCTGCCGCCGAACCTGCGCTGGATCGAAGTCGACTTTCCAGAGATGCTGAGCTACAAAACGCACGCCATGGCGGACGAAGAACCGGTGTGCCATCTCGAGCGCGTGGCCGCGGATGTGACCGACGAGGCGCAGCGCGCGGCCCTGTTCGCGGCCGCCGGCGGAGTCCCGACGCTGATGATCACCGAAGGGCTGCTCATGTACTTGGCAGGTGCCGCGGTCGAAGCCCTGGCGGCCGACGCCGCGCGGCACGGAGTGCGCCGCTGGCTGCTGGATTTGTCCTCTCTGGAGTTGGCGCGGACGATGGGCTGGGATTCGGGGCGCTCGGTCGAAAACGTGCGCGCCCCCGGCCACCTGCAAGGCGCCGCGCTGCTCGATGCCGTGCGATCGAACGGCTGGAGCGAGTTGCGGTTCCGCGGCTACGCGCGCGATTCCAAAGAAGTCGCGGCCGAGCGGATCGCTGCCATGATCCGTCCCTACGTGGAGAAAGGGATTCCAGTGCCGGTGGCGCCGGTGGACGATTCGAGCGGCGTGTACCTGTTCGGACGGGAATAGCGCCGGCTGAATTCACCACGACCGCAGACACTCCAAGGGCTGCGTCGGCGGTCGTAGTAACCCGGTGCCGCCACGGCGAGCGCCGCTCCCCAGAGCGGGAACTGCAGGGTGGGGCCGAGCTGGAAGATGATTGCCCCCAACGATGAGGCCATCTGGCCCAGGCTGGACCAGATCACGGTGCCACCCACCACGAGCAACACCGATGCCAGCGAAGCCGGGACTACGGCTAGCGCGCTGGGGACAGGAGACTATTTCGGACAAGACGATCGCAAGCGAACTGAAAGAGGTCGATGGCCGAGATGTACTTCAGGCGGATTCGTCTTCGCCGGTCAGCATCTTTCGCACCGCCTGGACCAGCGTGGAGGGGCGGAAGGGCTTGCGGATGAAGGCGTACTGCGCGATCGCGCTGGCGTCGGCGATCTCGCTCTCGGTCAGGAATCCCGACATAAACAGGACCGGAAGATCCGGGTTCAGTCCGACCAGGTGGCTGGCGAGCTTCGTGCCATCCATTTCCGGCATGACCACGTCGCTGATGAGCAACTCGATCCGCGCGGCATTCTCTTCGAAGACCTTGACCGCCTGCTTGGGACTGGTGGAGGCGAGAATCTCGAAGCCGCGCTTTTCCAGGATGGATTGCACCAACTTCAAGGCCATCGGTTCGTCGTCGACAACCAGAATGGTCGGCATTGTGCGTTTGCGTGACTCGTCTCCAGTTTAGCAGCAGGATGGGCGAGGGTTTCTCGGGGCGGCGGGCGCCGCGCTGGGGCGGAGGGTCGGACGCAGGCGAAATCGGTGCGCCGGGACGAGTCTCGGCGCGGCAGGCATGAGTGCCGGCATGAGTGCCTGCGCCACGGCGGGAGGGGCGCATGCGCTACTTTGGAGAATCGGTCCGGTGAATCCCCGTATCAAGAATCGGCTTCTGTTGCTCGCCACCGCGTTCCTGTTTTCGACGGGCGGCGCGGCGATCAAGGCTTGCTCGCTTGGCTCGTGGCAAGTGGCGGGCTTCCGTTCGGCCATAGCTTCCCTGGCGGTATTCGCGCTTGTGCCGGCGTCGCGCCGGGGATTGAACTGGCGGGTCTTACCCGCCGCCACGGCTTACGCGGCCACTTTGATCCTTTTCGTGACCGCTACAAAACTGACCACGGCGGCCAATGCCATCTACCTGCAAGCGACGGCGCCACTCTACGTGCTGGCGCTGGGACCGGTGCTGCTCGGCGAGCGCATACGGCGATCGGATCTGTTCTTCGGTGCGGCGGTCGCTACGGGGCTGGGCCTGTTCTTCGTCGCGCGGCAGGGCACGCTGGCAACGGCGCCGAACCCTGCGCTCGGAGACATTCTGGGTCTGCTTTCCGGAGTCGGGTGGGCGCTGACGGTGATGGGGCTGCGCTGGCTCGGGAAGCGGACCGACGGCGGAGGCGCCATCGCCACCGTGGGGGTGGGCAACCTGATCGCCTGTCTGGTCTCGTTGCCGATGGCGCTGCCCGTGCTGCACTCCCACTGGACCGACTGGTTAGTCATCCTTTACCTGGGGCTGGTGCAAATCGGACTGGCTTACTATTGCCTTACGCGCGCGATCGGGCACGTGCCGGCGTTTGAGGCGACCACGCTGATGCTGCTCGAGCCGGCGCTGAACCCGGTGTGGGTGTGGCTGATCCAGGGGGAACGGCCCGCGGCGCTGGCGGTTGTCGGTGGCGCGATCATTCTCTCGGCCACGTTGGTCCACACGTGGAGCGAAAGCCGGAAAGCGCCTTAGCGGGGCGGCGATGAACGCGGATTAACGCGAACTTTATTGTAGCGTTCGAGAGCCGGAACTCTACTTAGGCCGGTGATATGCAGGCATTTTAGGGTACGAGAGTCTTTTTTTGTTGACTTCGCTCCCGCAGGCCCTTAAGATTTGAATTCGCGCGTTCGCGAAATAGAGCTATTAACTTCCTTCCGGTGTACAAGAGGTCCTCGCATGGCCTTCCAGATCGGCGAGAAAGTGGTCTATCCCACCCAGGGAATCGGGACCATCGAGAACGTCAGCGCCCGTTCCTTCGGGAACACATTCGAAAGGTTTTACCTCCTTCGGCTGGCCAGCGGCAGCATCAAGGTGATGGTCCCGTTCTCGCACGTGAGCGAGATCGGGCTGCGAAAGCTCACCACGAACGGCGAGTGGTCCACTGTTCTGACGTTTCTTTCATCGGGCCGGTGCGCCTGCTGCCGCGATTGGAAGAACCGATTCAAGGAAAACTCGGACAAAATGCGCGCCGGCAATCCTCTGCAGATCGCTCAAGTGCTCAAAAGCCTGCTGCTGTTGCAGCGCGACAAGCCGCTTTCGTTTCGCGAGAGGAGAATGCTGGACCAGGCGCGCCAGACTCTGATCGTGGAACTCTCGATTTCGCGCGGCATGGAGCAAGGCGAGGCTGCCGGCGTGATCCAGCGTGCGTTGGCCAACGCGAGGCTCGAGTTGCCGCCGCCGCGGCAGTAGAAGCGGCTGGGGCGGGGTTTCCCACGATCAAACGGCGCCATATTTGTGGGGCAGGATGGCATTCCGCGCGCCGGTTGCGAACCGGCGCCCGGCTGACCTGTTAAGCGGAGACTTACAGGCGGGTTACCAACCCGCCGCAGGTTGCCAACCTGCCCCACACGGCGGGCCTGTAGGCGGTTCAGTCCGCGTTCCCCCAATAAGACCCTGGCTACACCCGCAATGGGTGTAGAGCGCTTGGCTAAGGTGGTGGATCGAACCGGGCCGGCGGTCGCAAACTCGTTGTCAGGTAAGGGACTGGCCCCGGCTCCCCCCTCAGAAAAGACAGTTACACCCGAGCATGGGGAGAATAGAGGTACTAGTACCCTCAAGACTCACTATAAGTGAGAAGTTAGCCGAAGATAGCACTACCTCTCTAACAATCCTGCCCGAACGGCAGCATCCAGGGCGTTAACCATGGCCATCTGTACTAGGACATTGGTCCCTTTTCGGGCTACTCGGGGAGCGACACGCACGGTCGTGCTAGCTGGCATGAGGGATCCTAAACCAGTTGATTCTTCTGGCAAAAGGGGTCAATCGCCAATATAATTGTCCGGTAGGATTGCGACCGGATGCCCTGCTTCTTTTGTGGGAAACGGGTGTCGCTCGTTCGTCAGCTGACCGATGCCGACTTCTGTTCAGACGACCATCGGAGACGATACCAAGAGCTGACACGGATGGCACTGGACCGGCTGCTTGACGCGGGTCAGCGGCTGGGAACGCCCCAACCTCATCCGGACGCCCAGACACTCCCGGAGTGGCAACCAGAGGCCATTGCGGTCGAGACGCCCCGCTACGAAGCACCCGTCCAGCCGAGTCCCGAGCGCCAGCCTCCGCCTCCTCAAGAGGAGTTCGCGCGTTCGTGGCGGCCACCGGAACCGGAGCCGGTCTATGTCGAGCCGGTGGAGCAGGGCGAACCCATTCCACCCGAGGCATTCTACTTCGCGAGGCTGGAGTGCGAGCCGCAGCCCCAGACGTTTTCGCCGCTCGCGGTTGATATCGAGACACTGGAGCCGTCGTTCAACGCGCCCACCACCGCCTTTGCCCCAGGCAGTTGCGGGATGCGCGATGCCTTGTTCGTCCAGGAGCCGATGCGGCGGCCGGTTTCTCGCGAGATGCCGGAGCGCTCAGGGCCCGGCAGCGCGGACGCCTTCCACGGGGTAACGCATTTCGACGGGCTCACGCCCGCGCTGGACCGTGCCGTACCGGTCTCCGGCTGCCAACTGAAGGCGCAACCGCTGCTGAATGCCGGTCCGCGGCCAGCCAGGATGGGGGCCGGGGTTCACGCCGCGACGGAAGCGGCGGGACGCGCCGTGCCGAGGCCTGTGTTGGCGCGCGTGGGCACCTCCCACCGAGCGACGGCGGGCGTCCGGCCAGCCGACCTGATCCGTTATCCTCTGCCGCGCGGAACCGGGAAGGCGGTGCAGAAGCCGGGCGAAATCGGATTCCTGCCGTTCCAGGGCAACGCCTCGATCGGCGTGCCGGCGCATGTGGCCTTCGGACGCGCGTTCCTGATAGGCGGACCTCAGCCGCTGGCTTGCCGGGCGGTGAACGCCGCGGCGAACCGGGTTCTGGTGCCTGCGGCGGAGTTCCACCCGGTTCCGTCCTGTTCCTGCCACACGGCGTTGCGGGGACGGGGCGTGGTGGCTCGCGGGGAGATCGCTGGCGTCCCTCTGCCGCTCGCGGTCAAGAGAGCGTTGCGCGTGATCGAAGTCCCGGCGGCCCTGTTCGCGGGAAGCACGACCATGCCGGCCCTGGCGCTTGGTCCGGCGGCCGAGCTCGAGATTGGCGGGCAGCCGCCGGTAGCGGCCGAGCGGCCGACGGAAGCGCCGCGGGCGCGAGCGATGGTGGCGGCAAGACGTCCGGCGCCGGTGGCCGATTTCGCGTCGGTGCCTCCCACCGCGCTGCCGTTCCTGCGTGCGAGCAAGCCTGCATTCGGCATTAGCGCGGCGAGCTTCGAGGCGGCGGGCCGTGCGGCGGCCGCGAAACCGAGGCCCGGAGCCATCACGCGCGCGGCGGCGATCGATGCCGCGCGTTGGCCCGAACCGCATGCCGCGTTGCCGGCGTTCGTGACGCGGCGCGGCGTTGCTTCGGTTCCCGCGGGCGGGTCGCTGGCGGGCCGGGGAATGCCGGCACCCACGCGGCGCGCCGCGTCCGCGATCATATCCGGCGCCGGCGCGGGCTTCACGGCTTTCGAACCCACGATGCCGCGCGGAGCGGCCATCGCGGCGGCACGGCGTCGCCTCGATCCGGCCACGTCTGCGGCTACATCGGCCAGCAAGGCCGCGAACCGGTCCCATCGCGATGCGGTGATCATCGAGGCGCAGTTTGGCCGGCCCGAGAAACTGGTGGAGATCCCCGCGCTGGCGGTCCCCGTCCGCGTCGCGCATATCAGCGCGGGCCAAGCGGCGCCGAGCGCGACGCCGCAACGGCCCGTAGCCAAGGCATTCCCGCCGCATCCGGCGACAGTGGAGTTCCGGATCGAGGCGCAGCCGCCGGCCTGCTCGATTCGCTTCCACGAGCACATCGAGGAAGCGACCTACCACTCCGCTCCTCACCCGGCAGGGCGAAAGGGCTCCTTTCCGAGCAAGGGCGCGAGCCTCGAATTCGCGGGGCTTGGGACGCTGCTTCCCGGATTTGCGGCGCGCGGGGCGGCGATCGCGCTGGCATTCGCCGAGGCGGCCACCGAACTGCCCGCCGCGCGCAAGGGCCGGCCGGCAGGCGCCAAAGCAGAGGGGAAACTCGAGATCCGGGGCGCTTCGGAAGTGCGGCTCCCGGATGTGGAACTCACGCTGCCGCCTTCGGCCGGGGCCATCGGACCACGCCCGCTGGAGGGGAACGCTCAACCGGCGCCGCGGAAAAGGTCCGCCGCCGCGCTCACGCTTCCCGCGTTCCAGATCGACTGCCGCACGCTGTTCCCGACGGCACCGGCTCCGGTTGCATCCACGCACCTGGTGCCCGCCGGCACGAGCGTTCCGCTCGGCGCACAGCGAGCCGCGAGCACGTTGCCCGCGGTGAAGACGGAAGGCTGGTCGCTGCCGGTTCCGCCGGCCGCACTGTTGGGATGGACTTCGAGGACAGGGGCGCCGCTGGTGCTCGCCGTTTCGACGCCGGTTCGCGGCGAGATTGCCGGCGCGAAGGTTCGGAGCACAGCACGGCCGTGCGGCTGGATCGCACTGGGGCCCGCGACTCCCGCCATCGAGAGCGAGAGCGCGCTGCTCCGTCCGGGCGCGCTGCGGTCGGGCACGATCGAGCGCGGGGCGCACATGGAGGCGGCTCCCAGGAAGCCGAAGCCGGCCTCGGCGCTGGGGGCGACGTCGCCGTTCGCCGCGCACGAAACCCTGCTCCCGGCGGAGGGAAAGATCGCCGCGCGCGAGGCTCTGGAAATCACGGCAGTCGCGACCGTGCTGCCGGGGTTCAAGACCATCACGGCTCCCGCGGCGAGTTCGATCAACATCGGCTTCCGGCAACACAGTGCGTTGCTTCCCGAAATCCTGCTGGATGCGACGCTGGCACGGATCGCCGCTACCAGGCGCATCGAGGAGTGCCCGGCGAATCCGTTGGCGGGTCCCGTGTGGCGCGACGTCGCCAGGCCGAGCAGTTCCGCGACGGCGAGCGTGGAGATCGAGCTCACGACGCCGCTCAGCGCGGTAGTCAGCCGCATACGGCCGGCCGGACCGTTCCCGCTAAGCGCCGCGGAACTCGCGCCGGTGACAGAGCGGAAGGCTCGGCCGATGGTGTCGCGCAGGCGCGAAGCCGAGATGGTGGCGTTCGAGATCGCCGCTCCGCTCGAGCCCCAGTCTCGCGAGTTGGTGGCGCGGCACACGCTCGAGACGGCGGTGCCGGCGGCTGGACAGGGACGGACTCAGGCTGGCACGCCGCGGCCGGCAACGTCTAGCGTGGTAGCGGAAGGATCGCAGCCGGTGGAGTTGGTGGGAGCGCAGGCGCTGGCCTTCGCGCATCCGCTGCCTCCCTCGAAGTTCTCGGTGGTCGCGATCCGCGCCTCGAATCGCGCGGGCAAGCCGGCGCCGGCGGGATGGGAAGCGTACGGCCAGGAATCCGGCGTAATCGAGCACGCATCGATTCAGTCGCGCGCGAGCGGCGTGCGCTGGCCCTCGGCGACCAGCTTCCAGTTCGTGAAGGCGCCGGATGGGGCCGCCAGAGCGGGCCGCGCGAGCAAGGCCGATCCGCACGCGGCCGCCGAGTTTGCGGTGCCCGCGGTGCGCGAGCCGGAGTTGGCGGGTATCGAACTGTCGCTGAACAGTTCGCCTGCGTCGAAGATCGCCGCGCCCGTTGCGCATCAGGATGTCGCGACCACGCGCGCGACCGTACAACTGGAACCGCTGGAGAGGTCGCACCGCCATCCGAGCCGCCTGCCGGTCTTCCACGACACGGTCGAGAAAGCCCACATGCCGTCGGGCTTTTTCAACTACGTCGAGTTCGAGGACCGGGACGATGACGAGACCATGTTCTGCGCGCCCATGTGTGAGGCTTTGGCGGTGGAGCCTTGGATCCCCGCTGTGGATTACTCGCCGCGGTCCAGGAATCTGCTGGACGAGCCGCAGTTGGCGCCGGTGGGCGGGGGCCCACGCACCGGGGTAGACACTCCGGCCGCTGGGCTCGGCGAACTGCCGTTTGCCTTCGAGATCGTAGTGCTTGGAAGTGGTGCTCAGTTGGACAAAATGGATTTCGAATCAATCGCCGAGAGCTACTCGCCGCGCTGGCGCAGTGCCCTCAAGAGCGCTTCCGGACTCTTCCGGGGCATGATGATGCTTGTTTGCGTGATCGCGCTCGGCACTTCGCTGACCGGTTGCGCGGGGAGAAACAGCTCCCTGAAGGAGAGCATTCGGGGTCGCGCCGCGATCCACATGGAACACGATTTTTCGAGAGGCCTGGATGGCTGGTACGGCGCGGACGGTTGGGATAAGAGCTGGTCGAACAACCCGTCGGGATTCGTCGGAGCCGGCCAGTTGGCGCTGTATCGTCCTTCGCACACGCTCTCCGATTACCACTTCCAGTTTCTGGGCCAGATCAACGGCCGCGCGATCGGGTGGGCATTCCGAGCGGCCGATTTACAGAATTACTACGCAACGCAGTTGACGATCACGAAAACCAACAGCCAGCCCGAGGTAACGCTGGTGCGCTACCAGGTGGTGGGAGGGCAGGAAAGCGAGCGGGTGCGTATCCCCCTGCATGTGAGTTTGCAGAGCGGGCAGCCGATTCGGATCGAGGAAGACGTTGCCGGCAGCGGTTTCACGACGTCGGTGGAAGGCGAGGTAGTGGATTCCTGGACGGACGACCGGCTGCGGGCCGGCGGGATCGGATTTTTCGGCGGTCAAGGGGACAAGCCGAGCCTTTATTGGATAAAGGTGAGTAATAACGACGATTTTTGGGGCAGGGTATGTGGAATGCTGGCCCCGAACAATTGAGCCGGGCGCACGCCCCCGGCTTGAGCCGTAACGGCGATGAGTAGGGCGGCACGGATAAAAGAAGAAGAGAGGTGGAATCATGAGTCCGCGTAAACCAATCGGTGGTGGGCCGGAGCTCCGGCCCGTTGAGTTCAGTCCGCGCACGGAGGCTCCCAAGGCATCGCGCTACATCGCCCGCGCTGTCTCCCTGCACTTGGACGGGAAGGCCGAGGAAGCGCTGCGAGAATTGCAGCGCGCCGTGGCCAAGGGCGAGAAATCGGCGGAGATCTACTCGGCCATGGGTCAGGTCCAGTTTGAACTGGGCCAGTTTGAAGGCGCGGCCAACAGCTACCGCGAGCTGCTGCAGATCGAGCCAGGCCATCAGATGGGCTGGTTCAACCTGGCCGTATGCCTGGAGCGTACGGGGCGATGGCAGGAAGCGGCCGAGAAGTTCCAGAAAGCCTTCCAGGTGGATTCGACCCGCACGGAAGCGCAGTTGGGACTCGGTATCTGCCTGCTGCACCTGAACCAGCCGCAGCCGGCGCTGGCGGCATTCGAGCGCGTGATCGAGCGCGAGGCCGACAACGAAACGGCGGTGTTCGGCAAGGCCGTGGCGCTTCAGCTCGGTTCGCAATTCGACGAAGCGGCCGATCTCTATCGGAAGGTGCTCAAGCGCAATCCGAATTCGGAAGAGTCGCTGGCCAACCTGATCGCGATCGGTATGGCGAAGAAGGATTACGAGCTGGTGCGGGAATGCTCCGAGCACCTGCTGGAACTGCGTCCGCAGTCCACCGCGGCTTTGGAAGGCCTGGCGGCGTGGGCTTCGGCCAGCGGCGATTTCCAGATGGCGGCGAAGTTCTGCACGCTGCTGGTGGACGCGGTCCCGAACCACTTCGAGGGCTGGTTCAACCTGGGCCTGGCGCACCAGAAGGCGTCGCGGCTGCAGCAGGCCGCCGATGCTTACCAGCAAGCCATCAAGGTGAGGCCGCAGTCTTCGCAGACGTACACCAACCTAGGCATCGTGCGCCAGGAACTGGGTGCGTTGAAGGAAGCCAAGGACGCCTATCGCGAGGCGGTGCGGTTGGATCCCAACGCCGTCGCGGCGCTGTGGAACCTGGCGCTCGTGCTCGAGCAATCGGGCGAGCAGGACGAGGCCGAGAAGACCTACATGAAGGTGCTCGACAAGGATCCGGAGAACCACGAAGCGCGGTTCCGGCTGGGCTACGTGCGCCTGCAACGCGGCGACTACCGCGGCAGCGCGGAGGCCTTCGAAACCTGCCTGAAGAAGCGCAAGGATTGGATCGAAGCGCAGATGAACCTGGCGCTGGCGTACTGGAAGATGGGCGACCGCGACCTGGCTCAGCTGGTTTACGAGCAGGCGCTGAACTCGGATCCCAAGTCGCTGGACGCGCTGCGCGGCCTGGCGGCGCTGGCTCTGGAGCGCGGCGACCTGGACCAGGCGCTCGAATTCCACGGCCGGCTCGTCGATCTGGGCGAGCGGACGCCGGAACTGCTTTACAACACCGGGCTGCTGCTGCAAAAAGCGGGGCAGGCCGACGAAGCGGCGCGGCTGTACCGCGAGGCGCTGTCGGAAAATCCGGATTTCGCGGAAGCTCTGCTGAACCTGGGACACGTCATGAAGTCGCTGGGTCAGGAAGAAGACGCGAAGGCTTGCTGGAGCAAGGCGCTCGAGGCCAAGCCGGAACTGGCGCAAGGGTACTTCGAGCCGGTCCGCGCCTAGACTCAGTTTTTCCCGTCGCACACTGCGCCCCGGTCCCAGGGAATGTTCCTGGGACCGGGGTTTTGTTTTTTGGCCGGCCACCCCGAAGCCTCTGGCCACGAATGGACACGAATGGGCAGGAGTGCCCAATGCCACTTAGTTTTCGCAAGACTGGGCAGAAACCGTGGGCAGGACTCCATCCAGTCCTGCAGCGGGCGTCCACGCCCGCCTCCGTCCAACTTCCTGAAACGAAGGAAGCCGGACGTGGACGTCCGGCGCAGGGTGTGCCCAGCATGGGCAGGATCTCATTGGATGAAAGGAGCCAATCGGAGCCGATGACGGCAACCGTAACCGAACCGCAAGGCGTAGCTGCGAGGCGAAGCCGAAAGAAGCGGAAGGCAAACCCTCGACCGGAGGAATTCCGCCGGCAGGCATTCTGCCAGACGCGCCTTACGCCGCCGACGCGCGTGGCCTGCGGGCGCGCGTCCGCGCCAGGTATTCGGAGAGCTTGAGTGGCCGCTGCGCGCCCATCTCGAGGCCGCGTACGGCGGCCTTCTGGTACCGGCGCATCAGCCGCCGGCGGTTGGCGCGTATCTGGCACTGTTCGAGATCGACGATTACCTCGACCTCCCATGGGTGGAAGCTGTTGCGCCCAAGCGTGCCACTCTCAATTTCGCGCATCAAGCGCTGGAAACGGACTATCAATTGCGCGGTATCCACTCCGGCAACCTCGTTCTTCTTATCGGCCGGCCCGGCGCTTCTCTGCAGGCACCAACGCCGCCCGCCGCGCCGCCGTGCCGGATCTTGTACAATCCGAAGGGACCGGAGGGCTAGCGAAATGGGGAAGATTGCAGTCGCCGTCGTACCTGGAGATGGCATCGGGCCGGAGGTGGTGCGTGCCGCTCGGCGCGTCCTCGAAGCCGCCGGCGCCCGTCACGCCATCGAGTTCACCTTCGAAGAGTTCGACTGGGGCGCGGAGTACTACTTTCAGCACGGCCGGATGATGCCGGCGACGGCGCTCGACCTTTTGCGCTCCTTCGACGCCATCCTGCTGGGCGCGGTCGGCCATCCCGACATTCCCGACCACGTCACGCTGGGCGGCATGCTGCTGCCCATCCGCCGCGGCTTCGACCTCTACGCCAACGTGCGGCCGGCGGTGCTGTATCCGGGCGTCGAATCGCCGCTGGCGGCCCGCGCGCCGGGCTCGATCGACATGGTGGTGGTGCGCGAGAACACCGAGGGCGAATACTCGCCGGTGGGCGGATTCGTCTACCATCACCAGCCGGACGAGGTCGCCGTGCAGACCGCGGTGTTCACACGGCGCGGAACCGAGCGCATCATTCGCTACGCGTTTGAGCTGGCGCGGCGGCGCAACGGGAAGAAGCGCGTGACCTCCATCACCAAGTCCAACGCCCAGGCCTATGGCATGGTGCTTTGGGACCGCATTTTCGACGCGGTGGCGCGCGAGTTCCCGGACCTGGAGACCGAATCGCTGCTGGTGGACGCCGCGGCCATGAACTTCGTGCGCCGTCCGGACACCTTCGACGTGGTGGTGGCCTCGAACCTGTTCGGCGACATCCTGAGCGACTTGTCGGCGGTTGTCACGGGCTCGATCGGCCTGGCGGCGAGCGCCAATCTGGATCCACAGCGGCGGGGGCCCTCGATGTTCGAACCGGTCCACGGCTCGGCTCCCGATATTGCCGGTCGGGGCATCGCCAACCCGCTGGCAGCGATCCTCTCGGCGACGATGATGCTGGATCACCTGGGCGAAGCGGGAGCGGCGCGCTCGATTGAGGGAGCCGTCAAGGCGGTCCTGGCGGCAGGTTCCGTTCGGACTCCCGACCTGGGGGGATCGAGCGGTACCGACGAGGTGGCCGCGGCGGTGGTGGCCGGATTGGCCTGAAAGCGCTCAAATTCCCGCTCGGCGGACCGATGAGAACCATTGAAATGGCCGCCACGAACAGAATGGGTGCCAACGATGGCAACGGGGTCGATGGTCTGCTGCGGGACATCGCACTCCAGGCAGAACTACTGGCGCTGAACTTCGCTCTCGAAGGTCAAGGCGCCGAGCAGGCCTCCACTGCCCTCAGCGCGTTATCCCGGGAACTTCGCGACGCGGGCCGCGCCAGACCGGATGCCACCGAGCGCGTCCGGTCCATCTGGCGGGTCGACGAATAATACCGCGGGCTTGCGCCGCACCCCCGAGTTCGTTAACCCTTAAAGGAAGGTGTTATTTCGCCTGTTCGCTCTTTGTGCGCTTTTCATGGTAGCCCAGTGCTGGGCTGCGGAAGTGCGCCTGACGGGGCGAGCCACCGACGAGCACGAAGTGCCGGTTGGCCAGGCGCGCATCACCATCACCGGAGCTGACGGCAAGGCGGTGCGCACTGTCGCGGCTCCCAACGGCACCTTCTCCCTGCTTCTGCCCGGTCCCGGGGATTATCTCATCGATGTCCAACGGGAGGGCTACTTCGAGTTGCGGAACTACCCCCTGCGGGTGGACGGCGACCGCGAACTGACCCTGGTGCTCAATGCGCAGCACGAAGTGCTCCAGAGCGTGGATGTCAACGGCACCCCTTCGCGCGTGGCCCTGGACCAGACCGCGCAGCAGGAGAACCTCAGCGGCACAGAGGTCAACAACGTGCCCTACGTGGCGTCTCACAGCCTCCGCAACGCCATGGACATGATTCCGGGCGTGATCCAGGACTCGACCGGGACGCTACACTTCGAAGGCAGCTCCGAGAACCAGGTGCATTACACACTGAACGACTTCAACATCGGAGATCCGACCACAGGCCATCTGAACACCCGCCTGGCGGTCGAAGGCATTCGGGACATGGAGTTCCAGACCGCCCGTTTCTCGCCCGAGTTCGGGAAGGGCTCTGCCGGCGTCCTCACCATTCACACCGATACCGGCACGGACGAGTTCCACTTTACGGCGACGAACTTTATTCCGGGCTTGGGCACCCAGAACGGTGTTCATCTCGGAAACTGGACGCCGCGGGCCGGCATTTCCGGGCCTATCGTCCACGGGAAAGCCTGGTTTGCGGACAATTTCGGCGCGGAGTACGACCAGAGTTATGTGAATGGGCTGCAGCGCGGGCAGAATCAGCGGTCGGGCTGGTCGGCCAGCAACCTGCTTCATGCACAGGCGAATGTGACGCGGTCGCAGATTCTGTTCGCCGATTTTCTGGTGAATCTCGACAACCAGACGCGGACGGGATTGGGGCCGCTGGACCCGGTTTCGACTACCACAGCGCTACGATCGAGCGAGTACTTTGTCAGCCTCAAGGATCAGGTCTACTTCGAGAACGGCACGCTGGCCGAGCTTGGTTATGCGCACAGCAATTACTCCAACCGCCAGGTACCGCAGGGCGAAGGGCTGTACATTCTCTCGCCGGACGGACGAAGCGGCAACAACTTTGTGAATTCCAACGAATGGGCCGATCGGGACCAGTTACTGGCCAACGTATTTCTGCCGCAGCTGGAACTGGCAGGGGCGCATCAATTGAAAGTCGGCGCCGACTTAGACACCCTGAACTACGACGCCAATTTCGCTCGGACCGGATACGAGCAAATCGGTTTGTCCGGTTCGCTGCTCTCACGGACCCTGTTCGCGGGCAGCGGCGTGTTCCAGCGTTCTAACACCGAAGAGTCCACTTACCTGGTGGACACATGGCGTGCGAGGCGGAATATCCAAGTTGAGGCAGGCATCCGCCAGGACTGGGACCGCATGGTGGACCATGCGGCGTTTGCGCCGAGAGTTTCCGTCGCTTACTCGCCCTTCGCTTCGGGCAACACAAAGATCTCGGCCGGATACTCCGTCACGCACGACGCCACGAATCTTGCGCTATTTAGCCGGCCGTTCGATCAGACCGCGCTCACGACTTACTACAATCCCGATGGCACGGCGGCGGGAGTTGCCCAGGCGACCACCTTCACCCTTGGAAATCGCCCCCTGAAGCTGCCGCGCTCGCAAAACTGGAGCGCTCAGGTCGATCATAGCTTCCGGCACCGGATCGACGCTTCGGTCGAGTATCTGCGGCGCCGTGGAAGCGGCGGGTTCAGTTTCATCGACACGTCTTCGTCCAACGCGGGAGCGTCCTTTCAGACGCTGTTCGGAAGCCCCACGCTGCCGGGCGTCTATACGCTGACAAACGGTCGCCGGGACACCTATGACGCGGTGCATCTGGTGGTGCACCAGACCTTCTCCGGCCAGTTCGAGTGGATGGCCAGCTACACCCGATCGCGAGCTGCCTCGAACGGGCTGCTGGATCTGAGGACCGATCAATCGTTCCAGGTGCTGAGCGAGTTTGTCCCCGTGCCGTGGGATGCACCCAACCGGTTTCTGGGATGGGCATACGTGCCGCTGCCATTCAAGGACTGGGCCATCGCGGTGCTGGCCGACGCGCGCAGCGGCTTTCCGTTTTCGGTGATGGATGAGAACGGACAGATCGCCGGCGGGGTGGATTCCCGGCGCTTCCCTTCCAACTTCGAATTGAACGTGCACGTCGAACGGCGGTTCACCTTTCGGGGTTATCGCCTCGCTGTTCGAGGCGGCGTGAACAATCTGACCGACCACAAGAATGCTTCGACGGTGAACAACATGATCGGGGCCCCGCAGTACCTGCAGTTTCTGGGGGAAGAGGGCCGGCACCTGGTTATCCGCGTGCGCTTTTTCGGGCGGGCGAAGACGAAGTAAGGCGCACCCAGCAGCGTGTATCATGACTAATGCACGCCGCAGCAGCACCGAACCGCGAGCGTGAGCGAGCGGACCGCTCCCGGGGGGTAATGTTTTGTACAGGATCATCTTCGCCGCCGTTCTGGCGGCTTGTGGATTGGCGGCGGCACCTCCTTCCAAGCCCTACGTCTGGAAGAACGTGCAGATGGTCGGAGGCGGGTTCGTCGACGGCATCATTTTTCATCCCACGGCTAGCGGGGTACGCTACGCGCGCACCGACATGGGCGGCGCATACCGGTGGAGCGAAGAGGCAAAGCGCTGGCAACCGATGTTGGACTGGGTGCCGTACCAGGACCTCAACCTGATGGGCGTCGAGAGCATTGCAGTCGATCCCAACGATCCTGACCGCGTGTATCTCTCCTGCGGCACTTATACCAACGAGACGACACCGAACGGCGCCATCCTGCGCTCCGGCGACCGCGGCAAAACGTTCCAACGCACCAGCGTGCCGTTCAAGATGGGCGGCAACGAAAACGGCCGCGGCAACGGCGAGCGGATGAGGGTCGATCCCAACGACGGGAATATCATCTACCTCGGCACGCGCCAGGCAGGCCTGTGGCGCAGCACGGACCGTGGCGTGACCTGGAGCAGGGTCGAGAGCTTTCCGGATGTCACCGAGCCGGGCCCGCCCCCCAAGCCGCAGGAATGGTGGAAACGTCCCAACGGCGTCGTGTTCGTGGTTTTCGATCCGCACAGCGGGTCGCGCGGCAAGGGTAGCTCCACGATTTACGCCGGGGCATCGCTGATGGGGATGAACAACCTGTTCCGCAGCACGGATGGCGGCAGGACCTGGCAACCGGTCGAGGGCCAGCCCACCGCGTACCGGCCGATCCGCTCCGCGCTGGCGTCCGATGGGGCGCTCTACATCACCTACGGCACCGATCCTGGCCCTTGGGGGATGACCGACGGCGCCCTCTGGAAGCTCGACACGCGGACCGGCGCGTGGACCGACATCACGCCTGACAAGCCCACCACCGCCAGACCGTTCGGCTACGCCGGGGTCTCCGTCGATGCGCACCATCCGCAGACCGTCATCGTCAGCTCGTTCTATCGCCCCGGGGGAGAGGAGATCTTCCGCAGCACCGACGGCGGCAGCACATGGAAGCCCGTGTTCAAAGGCGGGGGCACGTACGATTTCTCGCTGGCGCCCTACGTGGCCCGCACGCCGATTCACTGGCTGTTCGACATCGAGATCGATCCCGCCGATTCCGATCACGCGCTCTTCACCACCGGCTATGGCGGGTACGAGACCTTCGATCTGGCGGACGTCGATTCCGGGAAGCCAACCAGGTGGAGCGTCATGAGCACCGGCATCGAGGAGACGGTGGCGCTCGATCTGCTCAGCCCGCCACAGGGCGCGCATTTGCTCACCGCGATCGGCGACTACGGCGGATTCGTACATTGGGATCTGGACAAGCCGGCGCCCGAGGGCAACTACGATCATCCTCACTTCGGCAACACCAACAGCGTGGACTGCGCTTGGAATAAACCGGAGATCATCGTACGGGTGGGCGAGGCTTCCGGCAATCGCGGCGGCGGCAACATCGGGTACTCGCTCGATGGCGGCAAGTCCTGGCAGCCCACGGCCTCCACACCGCAGCGGAACAGCATGCTGGGTCACATCGCGGTGTCGTCCGACGGAGCCACCTGGGTGTGGACTCCTGAGCACAGCGCGGTCAGCTTCACGCGAGACCGGGGCGCCACCTGGACCGAGTCCCAGAGCATTCCGCACGAGACCCGCGTCATTGCCGATCGAGTCAATCCTCTGAAGTTTTACGGCATCGCGTTGTTCGACGGGAAGCTGTTCACGAGCACAGACGGCGCGGCGACGTTCACGGAGCGGCCGCTGGTTTTGCCGGACGGCCTGCCGCAGCGCGGCGGCAACCGCGGTGACGATCGCGGAGGGCAGGACCGCATCTACGCCGCTCCGGGCCACGAAGGGGATCTGTGGGTGGCCGCGTTCAACGGCCTCTATCACTCGACCGATGGCGGCGCGACGTTCGCGCGGCTGGGCGGCGTCGAGCAGATCCACGCCTTCGGCTTCGGAAAGGGCGCGCATGGCGCGGACTACCCGGCGCTGTATCTGATAGGTACCGCGGACGGACTGCGAGGCATCTTCCGGTCCGACGACACGGCGCGTGGCTGGGTCCGCATCAACGACGATCAACACCAGTGGGGGCTACTGTTGCAGATCACCGGCGATCCCAAGCAATACGGCCGCGTGTACGTCGGCGCGCACGGCCGCGGCACCATGTACGGCGACCCTCGGTAGCGCTTTTGTGGCACAAGCACTCTTGCCTGCCGCCTCGACACTCGTGTCGAGGCCCTCTTTCGAGACGGGTCTCGGCGCGGCAGACTAAGAGTCTGCGCCACGAAGGCCCGGGCTCCGAGTTACTATTGTGTCGATGGGACCCCTCTACTGGTTCGTTGCAATGGCGCTACTGGCGCCGCAGAGTCAAACCGTGACACCACCGTACAAGAACACCAGTCTTTCAGCCGACAAAAGGGCTGAAGACCTGTTGGGGCGCATGACGCTCCAGGAAAAAGTAGCCATGCTGGCGGGCGCCACGTGGATGGAGTCGGCGGCCAACGAGCGGCTCGGGATTCCCTCGCTCAAGATGGCCGATGGCCCGGTGGGAGTGCGGTCCTGGTCAGGCCCGTCGGCGCTCACCAATGCCGCGGGGTCGAAACTGCCGCAGGTTTTGAGCACGGCGTTCCCGGCCGGCGTGGCCCTGGGCGCGACATGGGATCCGGAAATGGCCGGACGCGTGGGGCAGGCGCTTGGCGCCGAGGTCCGCGCGCTGGGGCGCAACATGCTTCTCGGTCCGAGCGTCAATATCCACAGGACGCCCTGGGCCGGACGCAATTTCGAGACCTATGGCGAGGACCCGTACCTCTCCTCGCGCCTCGTGGTGGCCTACATCAAGGGCATGCAGGGCGAGGGCGTCATCGCGACCGTGAAGCACTTCGCGGCCAACAGCCAGGAGTTCGAGCGGCGCACCATCGACGAGAAGATCGGCGAGCGCGCTCTGCATGAGATCTATTTTCCGGCCTTCAAAGCCGCCGTCCAAGAGGCGGGCGTCTGGTCTGTCATGTCGGCCTACAACAAGGTGAATGGCCTCTGGTGCGCCGAGAATCCTTACCTGCTGACGGACACGCTCAAGAAGCGCTGGGGCTTCCAGGGCTTCGTGGTTTCGGACTGGGGCGGCACGCACAGCACGATTGATGGCGCCGTCGCGGGACTGGATATCGAGATGCCGGGTCCGGGGTCGGTTCGCGCCTTGTTGAACCATGACGAGACCACGCGGCAGAACTTCACCGGCGGGTTCCAGGCGCCCGAGAAGGTCCTGCCTGAGATCGAGAGCGGCAAGATCCCGCAGGCAGTCGTCGACGACCGGGTCCGGCGAATGCTGCGGGCGATGTTCGCCGTCGGAATCTTCGACCGGACCGATTCCGAGAAGGGCGACGTGGACACGCCGGACGAGATCGCGGTGGCGCGCAAGGCGGCCACCGAAGGCATCGTGCTGCTGAAGAACGAGCGTGGGCTTCTGCCCATACAGCCAGGCAAGGTCCGCTCCATCGCGGTCATCGGCCCCAGCGCGGCCGTGGCGCGCACCGGTGGCGGCGGCAGCTCGAATGTCAAGTCGAAGTACGCTGTCACCCCAATGCAGGCCATCAGCCAGCGTGGGGGCAAAAAGCAGTTCCTGATCACCTATGCTCAGGGCGCGGTTATGGAAGGTGAGGATCCGGACAAGGCCAAAGACAGCGCCGCGCTTATCAAAGACGCCGCCGTGCTCGCTGCGAACTCGGACCTGGCCGTGGTGTTCGTCGGGAACTCGTCGAAGCTGGAGTCCGAGGGGCACGATCGCGCGACCTTGGGTCTGCCGGCCGGTCAGGAGGAGTTGATCAAGGCGGTGACCGCGGTCAACCCGAGAACGGTGGTGGTGCTGATTGCGGGCTCGCCTGTCCTGATGGACAACTGGGTCGGCAAGGTTCCGGCGCTTGTAGCGGCGTGGTATCCAGGCCAGGAAGGAGGCCATGCCATTGCGGACATTCTGTTCGGCGATGCCAACCCGTCCGGCAAGCTGCCCATGACTTTTCCCAAGGAGTGGAAGGACTCGCCGGCGTACGGCCACTATCCGGGGGAGAACGGCACGGTTGATTACGCCGAGGGCATCTACGTCGGGTATCGCCACTTCGACAAGCACAATATCGAGCCGCTGTTCCCCTTCGGGCACGGCCTTTCCTACACGACGTTTGCGTATAGCGACCTGAAGGTGAGCCCGCATGAGGTCAGCCTCGCGGTGCGGAATACCGGCTCTCGCGAAGGTGCCGAGGTGGTGCAGTTGTATCTCGGAGACTCGCACTCGAGCGTGGATCGTCCGGTCAAGGAGCTGAAAGGATTCCGCAGGGTGGTGCTGAAGCCGGGCGAGACGAAGACCGTGACCTTCGGGCTCGACAAGAGCGCCCTGTCCTACTACTCGACCGCTAAGAAGGACTGGGTTGCGGAGCCGGGGACATTCGAGGTTCTGGTGGGAGCTTCCTCGCGCGACATACGCCTCAAAGGGAAGTTCGAGCTGGCGGGGAAGTGATTGTGGGGCAGACGGCAATATGAAACGGCTCGGCTCGATCTCGCTCGCGATGATGCTGTCGCTGGGCGCCGCTTGGTCCGCGCCACCCGCCAAACAGTTGAAGATCGTTCGGACCCAACTGCACCAGTACGACGGCGGCCCGCCGCTGGCGTCCGGCACCCCGTTTCTGATCGGCGACCTGATCTTCTTGTCGTTCCAGATCTCCGGCTACCAGGTCTCGCCCGAGTCGAAGATCGATCTCAGCTACACGGTGGACGCGCTGGATCCTGATGGCGTGCCTTTTGTCGAGACGATGCACGGCAAAATCGACACCCAAGTCTCGCCGGAAGACAAAGACTGGATGCCGCTAGTCAACCAGAGCGCAGCCATCCCGCCGCTGGCCTGGGGGGGCACGTACCGGCTGAAGCTGGCGGTCGAGGACAACCTGTCGAAGCAGACAGCGAAGGCCGAAATCGAGATCCCGGTGCGCGGGCGAAATATCGAGCCCAGCCCGACTCTGACGGCGCGGAATTTCCGCTTCCTGCGCACCGAAGAGGACGGCGACCCGCTTCTGGACGCGGTCTTCCACCCAGGCGATGCCGTCTGGATACGGTTCGACTTCACCGGCTTCCGCTACGGCCCGAAGAACCACATTCACGTCGAATACGGGGTGAGTTTGGTAGACTCCGCGGGAAAATCGCTCTTCTCGCAGCCACAGGCGGCCGCCGAAGACGAGGACGCGTTCTATCCCAAGCGCTACCTGTCCGGCGCGCTGAGCCTGAACCTGGAGAAGAAGATCAAGCCGGGGCAGTACGTGGTGGTGCTTACCTTGAAGGACTACGAGGGGGATCAGAACCAGGAAACGCGGCACGAATTCCGCGTCGAATAAAAACAGCGGGGACAGGGGTCTGTCCCCGCTTTCCGCCGTTGCTCCTCAGACCAGGCCGTGAATGCCCTGCGTTCGGAACTCGTATCGTTCGATAGCGATAGCGGCCATACCGCCCTCGCTGCGAACGACGCGGCCCGTGGTGACCAGCTTTAGCGCGCACTTGTGGTCGAGCTGCGCCGGCCAGGCCACCGCCACTTCCAGCCTCTCTCCAACAGACAGCACTCTCTCGGTGGTGAACAGCACGCCGTTCGAACTCATATTGATCGTCTTGCCCATGCCCACTTCGATGGTGTTCCGCGTGAACACCTTGTAGCGCACGTCCTGCTCGATGGGGAAGCGAACCGCACTGCGCCGGTCCGCGTGATCCGCCTGCATGGGAGCGCTGGACAGCACCGGGCTCTCTTCTCGCATTGACTGGAATCCGTCCTTTTCCCTGCTCAAGCGGCTACCCCCGATCGGAATCGTTGCTGTGTTGCCGAGAGTCTGTAACATCACGTCTTCTAGTAAACGCTATTTATGCTGGTTTCACCTATAGTCGAAAGGGCTCAATTTCACGTTGGCACGTCGGTACCATGATGGACTTCAAGTACCGCCGCCCGGCGACCCCTCTGGCTCCTCCCGACTATAGCAGGACGGACAAGCGCGCTTCGTAATGGCCGAACTGCGGGGTGCGGCAGTCCCAACGTACTAGGACGCCTGTAGCCCGGCTCCCATCTTTCGTAATCCAACCGGGTGATTCCTGCGTGGAATCGTGACTGCCGCCAATGAGCTACGAGCCACGGGCCTTGCGGATTTCTTCCAGCCTCTCCGCAATTCGCTTTTCGATTCCGCGGCCGGTGGGAAGGTAGTACCTCCGGCCCGCCAAGGATGGCGGCAGGCACTCCATCTCCGGCAGCGCGTCTTCGAATTTGTGCGCGTGCTGGTAGCCTTGGCTGTATCCCCACTCCTTCATGGAGCGGGTCACCGCGTTGCGCAGCTGCATCGGGACCGGTTCCGCGACGGTCTGCCGCACGTCTTCGAGGGCACCGTTCAGCGCCTGGTACGCGGCGTCCGACTTCGGCGCCACCGCCAGATAGATGGCGGCCTGCGCCAGCGCCTGGTCGCCCTCGGGGGTCCCCAGGAAATGGACCGCCTGCATCGCGGCGACGGCCTGCTCGAGCGCCCGCGGATCGGCCAGCCCGATGTCTTCCACGGCCATGCGGATCAGCCGGCGCGCGATGTAAAGCCGGTCCTCGCCGCCCTCGAGCATGCGCCCCAGCCAGTAGAGCGTCGCGTCCACGTCGCTCGAGCGGACCGATTTGTGCAGCGCCGAAATCAGGTTGAAGTGCTCTTCGCCGGACTTGTCGTAGAGCAGCACCTTGCGCTGGATCGCATCCTCAACCGCCTGGTTCGAAAGCTCCTTGTCCTTCGCCGCCGCCACCGCCGTTTCGAGCGTGTTGTAGGCGGCGCGCGCATCGCCGTTGGCGAAGATGGCGATCTGCTCGAGCATCTCGTCCGCGGCGTGAATCTCCAGGTCGCCGAGGCCGCGCTCGCGGTCTCCCAGCGCCCGCCGCAGCAGGGTCATGATCTCGGGCACGGTCAGCCCGCGCAGCGCGTACACCTTGGAGCGCGACAGCAGCGCCGAGATGATTTCGAAGGACGGATTCTCGGTGGTGGCGCCGATGAGCGTGATGTCGCCGCGCTCGACATAGGGCAGGAAGGCGTCCTGCTGCGCCTTGTTGAAGCGGTGGATCTCGTCGATGAACAGCAGCGTGCTGCGTCCCAGTTTGCGATTGCGCTCGGCCTCGGCCATGACGGCCTTGACTTCCTTGATACCGCTGAGCACGGCGCTGAAGGGAACGAAATCGGACCGCGTGACGCGGGCGATGAGGCGCGCCAGCGTGGTCTTGCCGACACCGGGCGGCCCCCACAGAATGATCGAGCCGAGCTCGCCGCGTTCGATCTGGGCCCGCAGCGGCTTCGCCGGGCCGAGGATGTGCTCCTGGCCGGCGAAGTCCTCAAAGCGGTCCGGGCGCATGCGTTCGGCGAGCGGGCGGCCCTTATCCACCGCGGCGGCCGTCTCGGGCGAAGGCGGGGTGTTGTCGAAGAGGCTCATGGGCGGTCCCTCTGGCGCCGCGCCTCATATAGCAGGATTGCGGCGGCCGTGGCGGCGTTGAGGGATTCGACTCCGCGGGTCGGAATCCGCAAACCGGACGTGCCGGTGCTCCATTCCTCGCTCACGCCGCGTCCCTCGCTGCCGATCACGAAGGCGCACCCGCGCGTCAGGCCGGCTTCGTCGAGACCCTTCGAGGCGGAAGGGGCCGCTGCATAGACGTCGAGTCGGTGCGCCTCGAGCGCGGCGCGCGCCGGGCCGGCCTCGAGACCCGAGACCAGCGGCACGCGGAAGATCGAGCCGGCCGAAGCCCGCACCGCTTTCGGGTTGTACGGGCTCACGGTTCCTTTGAGGAAGATCAAGCCGGTGGCTCCGAACGCCTCGGCGGTGCGGATGATTGCGCCGGCGTTGCCCGGATCCTGCACTCCGTCGAGGACCACCACCAGCGGCTGCCCCGTGAACAAGCGGTCGAGCTCCCATTCCGGCGGGCGCACCAGAGCCATGACTC
>CAZBQQ010000073.1:16178-25445 GCA_964493965.1 uncultured Solibacteraceae bacterium | reverse complement strand
GCACCCTTCCCAACGCCCGCGCCTTGTACTACTCTGACTGAGGGACGGTGAGGCGTGACATCGCTCAAAGACAAGTCGGTACTGATCACGGGCGCGGGGCGGGGAATTGGAAAGCGGCTGGCGCTGGGCTTCGCGCAGGCGGGCGCGCGGGTGGGCCTGTTGGCGCGCAGCAAGGCGGAACTGGACCTGGCGCACCTCGAAATCGAGCACGCCGGAGGCATTTCGCTCCGCATCCGCGCGGACGTGAGCGACTTCGAGCAGATGGTGGCGGCCGCCGAGCGCATGCGCTCACATTTCGGAGGCGTGCACGTGCTGGTGGCGTCGGCTGCCGTCCAGGGTCCGATCGGGCCTTTGGCGGAGAGTGCGCCCAAGGCCTGGGCCGAGGCCATCGGGACCAATCTCCTGGGCGTCATGCACAGCTGCCGGGCCGTGCTGCCGGGAATGATCGAGCGGCGCGGCGGCAAGATCCTGGTGCTGTCCGGCGAGGGCGACATGACGCCGCGGCCGAACTTTTCGGCCTATGCCGCATCGAAGGCGGCCGTGGTCCGGATGGTGGAGACGCTGGCTGAGGAAGTGCGCGACCACAACATCCAGGCGAACTGCATTGCGCCCGGCCTCACCTACAGCCACATGACGGATCAGATCCTGCACGCGGGCGAAGAGCGCGCCGGATGGAAGGCGCACGAGGAAGCGCTGCAGTCGCGCATCACCGGCGGAGTCGCGCCCGACAAACAGATCCAGCTCGCGCTGTTTCTGGCGTCGCCGCGCTCGAATCACATCAGCGGGAAGTTGATCCACGTCGCCGATGACTGGAAGCGCCTGGAGAACTCAAACATCAATTCGGAGATTTATACGCTGCGGCGGGTGCAGAAGGTGTCGTAAGGGTTGAAAACTCCTGCTCCACAGCCTTCCCGATGCGGTATCCTGCTCGTGACAAGCTCCGGCCTGTCAAAAACGTCGGCGGACGTTAAACGCGGAGAGCAACATGACCTACCCTACCAGCCCCGCGGCTGAAACCGCTGAGGGGCTTCCCAACGCTATGGCTGATATCATTGACTCCCTTAAGCGCCTGGAACGCATTGGCGCCGAGAACTCAAAGACCGTCGAGAAGATTCTCGAAGCGGCGCGTGATCTCGAAGCGAAGATTGCGGCGCTGTATCAGGACGCGGAAAGCGTTTCGATCCTCGGAGCGATCGTTCTGGCCCGTATCGTCAAAGAAAACCGTTGCTCGCTGGCGGCAGCGGCAAAGTCGCTCGGCCTAGATCACGAACGTGTGATGCGCATGCGGTACACCGTCGAGCGAAACGCGGCCGGCGGATACCTCCTCGGTCCCGAGCGCAAGCGGGTAGGCGAGACCAGAGAAGCGGCACTGAGCTTCGCCAACGACCTGGCTAACGGCTTACTCGTGGTTATCCAGCAGGACCTCATTGAACGAAACGCAAGCAACCAGGCGGCGTTTGACGTTCTCGAAAGGTTCGGCGAAACCCTCCCGAAGAAGTGACACGCCCGAGCCCGGGCAGTCAGCTGAAGGAAGACAAAAAAAGGCCGCGGCGTTCCAGCCGCGGCCTCGGAGAGTTGACAAGGACACCTACGCCCGGAGGGCGTAGGAACTGAGAACCTTCAGGTAATTTCCGCGCAGGAAGGACTTCGGGTCGGCCACGGACTTCTGGCTCATCGAGCCCTGCATCTGCTTGATGGATTCGTATTCGTGCTCTTCCATCCAGGTCTGTAGCTCGCCCAGCACCGTCGCGATGTAATCGATGCCGCGCTTCAAAATCGCCGACGCCATCATCGTCACCTGCGCGCCGGCCATCATCGCCTTCAATACGTCGTAGGAGGTGTGGACGCCGCCGGTGATCGCCAGGTCCGGCCGTACCCGGCCGCTAAGGATCGCCACCCAGTGCAGCCGCAGCAGCAGCTCATAAGAGGTGCTGAGTTGCAGACTGGGAACGACCTCCAGCGCTTCAAGGTCGAAATCGGGCTGGTAGAACCGATTGAACAGCACCAGTCCGTCGGCGCCGGCCTGTTCCAGCTGCATCGCCATATTCACCATGGCGCTGAAGTACGGGCACAGCTTGACGGCCACGGGGATCTGGACGTTGGCCTTTACTTCCTTCACCAGGTCGCAATACCGCTGCTCGATTTCGGCCGCGTTGACCCTCGGATCGGTTGCGATGGTGTAGATGTTGAGCTCGATCGCATCCGCGCCGGCCTGCTGCATCTTCTTGGCGTACTCGGTCCAACCGCCCGACGATGCGCCGTTGAGGCTGGCGATGATCGGAATCTTCACGCTCGCCTTGGCCTTCGCGAGGTTCTCCAGGTAGGTCTCCGGGCCGATCCGGTAACTGTCCACGTTCGGGAAGTAGGACGCCGCCTCGGCGCTGCCGCCCGTCGAGAGACTACGGTCGAGCGCCTCGCTGTCCTGTTCGATCTGCTCCTCGAACAGCGAGTGCATAACCACCGCCGCGGCCCCGGCCTGCTCCATCTTCTTGATGTTGCCGAGATGCTCCGAGAGCGGAGAGGCCGAAACCACCAGCGGGTTCTTCAGGGTGAGTCCAAGATACTTTGTCGTGAGGTCCATGACTACTTCTCCTCTTTCACGGCCGGAGCCGGTTGCGTTTCGGGGGTGCCGTTGGCCCCGCCGTCGCCGGGCATTGCCGCCATGTACTCGTACAGCTTCCACCGGCTGTTGACGGCCTCCACGGCCTGGTCGTAGAGCGCCTTGGCGTGCTCCGGCTGGCTCTGCCGCAGCATGGAGTAGCGGGTCTCGTTGTAAATGTACTTGTCGAGCGACAGGGACGGCGCGCGCGAATCGAGTTGCAGCGGGTTCTTGCCCTGCTTGGTCAGGTCCGGATTGAACCGGAACAGCGGCCAGTAGCCGGACTGCACCGCGGCCTTCTGCTGATCCAGGCCGTGGATCAGGTCGTAGCCGTGGTTGATGCAGTGCGAGTAGCAGATCAGCAGCGACGGCCCGTTGTAGGCTTCCGCTTCCAGGAACGCCTTCTGCGTCTGCATGTCGTTCGAGCCGAAAGCGAGCTTGGCGACGTACACGCTGCCGTAGTTCATGGCCATCATGGCCAGGTCTTTCTTCGGCCGTGGCTTGCCGCCGAAGGCGAACTTCGCCACCGCGCCCAGCGGCGTTGCCTTGGATGCCTGGCCGCCGGTGTTGGAGTAAACCTCGGTGTCGAGAACGAGCAGGTTCACATCCAGGCCGCTCGCCATAACGTGGTCCAGGCCGCCGTAGCCGATATCGTAAGCCCAGCCGTCGCCGCCGATGCCCCACACGCTCTTCTTGACGAGGCTGTCCGCGCAGGCGGCCAGGTCGAGGGCCTGCGAGGTCTTGAGATCCGCAATCTTCTGCTTGAGAATTACGAGCCGCTCGCGCTGCTCTTCGATGTCGCGCTCGGTCTTCTGCGGAGCGTTGAGGATGGCCTCGGCCAGTTGCTCGCCCACCATCGAAGCCATGCTCCGGAGCAGGTGCTCGGCGTACGTCTTCTGCTGGTTGACCGCGATGCGCATGCCGAGAGCGAACTCGGCGCAGTCCTCGAACAGCGAGTTCGACCATGTCGGCCCGCGGCCCTCGTTGTTGACGCAGTAGGGCGTCGTAGGCAGGTTGCCACCGTAGATCGACGAGCAACCCGTGGCGTTGGCGCAGATGGCGCGGTCGCCGAACAACTGGGTCATGAGCTTGAGGTAGGGCGTCTCGCCGCAGCCCGCGCAGGCGCCCGAGAATTCGAACAGCGGCTGGAGCAACTGCGAGTCCTTCACCTGCGAGAGGTTGAGAACCTTGCGGTCCGTCTCGGGCAGGGTCTTGAAGAAGTCCCAGTTCTCGCACTCCGACTCGCGGAGCGCCGGCTGCGGCGCCATGTTGATGGCCTTATGCTTCACTTCCGACTTGCTCTTCACCGGGCAGACTTCGACGCACAGGCCGCAGCCGGTGCAATCTTCGGGCGCCACCTGCAGGGTGTACTTCTTGTCCTTGAACTCGCGCCAGCGCGCCGCGCTGGATTTGAACGTGGCCGGAGCGCCTGCCGCCAGGTCCGAATCGTAGACCTTGGCCCGGATGCAGGCGTGCGGGCAAACCATGACGCACTTGCCGCACTGTATGCACAGCGTCTCGTCCCACACCGGGATCTCGAGAGCGATGTTGCGGCGCTCCCATTGCGAGGTGGCGGTCGGGAAGGTGCCGTCAACCGGAAAGGCGCTCACGGGGAGGTCGTCACCGAAGCCGGCGTAGATCTTGCCCAGCGTGTTGCGGACGAACTCGGGCGCTTCGGCGGGCATCGCCGGCCGCAGGTCCGTCAGGCTGTTGGCTTCGGCCGGCACCTTCACTTCGTGCATGTACGCCAGCGCCATGTCCACAGCGTCGAAATTCTTCTTGACCACGCTCTCGCCGCGCTTGCCGTAGGTCTTCTGAATGGCCTTCTTGATGGCGTCGATCGCTTCCTCGCGCGGCAGAATGCCGCTGATGGCGAAGAAGCAGGTCTGCATGATGGTGTTGATGCGGCGGCCCATGCCGGCCTTTTCCGCGACCTGGTAGCCGTCCACCACGTAGAACTTCAGCTTCTTGTCGATGATCTGCTTCTGCACCGTGCGCGGGAGCTGATCCCACACTTCGTCCGGGCCGAAGAGGCTGTTGAGCAGGAAGACCGCGCCCGGAACCGCCGCGTGCAGCATGTCCACACGCTCGAGGAACGAGAACTGGTGGCAGGCTACGAAGCTCGCCTGATTGATCAGGTAGCTGGAGTGGATCGGCTTGGGGCCGAACCGCACGTGCGAGGTGGTGACGCTGCCGGCCTTCTTCGAGTCGTACACGAAGTAGCCCTGGGCGTAACTGTCCGTATCCTCGCCGATGATCTTGATGGAGTTCTTGTTGGCGCCCACCGTGCCGTCCGACCCGAGGCCGAAGAACAGCGCCCGCACGGTCTTGGGATCTTCGGTCGAAAACGTGGGATCGTACTCCAGGCTGGTGTGGCCGATGTCGTCCACGATGCCGATCACGAAGTGGTTCTTCGGGGCGGGCTTGGCAAGCTCGTCGAAGACCGCCTTGACCTGGGCCGGCGTGAAGTCCTTCGAAGACAGGCCGTAGCGGCCGCCGATGATCCTGGGGAATTGCTTGAAGGCCGTCTGGCCGGCCGCGAATGCCTCGCTGATGGCCGCGATCACGTCGCCGTGGAGCGGCTCGACCACAGCGCCGGGCTCCTTGGTGCGATCCAGGACGGCGATCGATTTCACCGTGGCGGGCAGCGCCGCGATGAAGTGCTCCGCCGAGAAGGGCCGATACAGGTGGATCTTTAAGATGCCGATCTTCTCGCCGCGTTCGACGAGGTACTCAACCGCTTCCTGCGCCACTTCGGCGCCCGAGCCCATGAGCACGATGACGCGCTCGGCATCCGGCGCGCCCAGGTATTCGAACAGCTTGTACTGGCGGCCGGTGATCGCGGCGAACTTGTCCATCACGTTCTGCACGATGGCGGGGCAGGCGTTGTAGTAGGGATTGCAAGCCTCGCGCGCCTGGAAGAAGACGTCCGGGTTCTGGGCGGTTCCGCGCAGCACGGGCCGGTCCGGGGACATGGCGCGCTCGCGGTGCTTGCGCACCAGCTCGTCGCTGATCATGGCGTGCAGGTCGTCCTTGGTGAGCTGCTCCACCTTGGCCACTTCATGCGAGGTGCGGAAGCCGTCGAAGTAATGCAGGAACGGAACGCGCGATTCGAGCGTGGCGGCATGCGCCATCAGCGCGAAGTCCATCGCTTCCTGAACCGAGTTGGAGGCCAGCAGCGCAAAGCCGGTCTGGCGGCAGGCCATCACGTCGCCGTGGTCGCCGAAAATGGACAGGGCGTGCGAGGCCAGCGTGCGGGCCGTCACGTGAATGACTGCGGAGGTGAGCTCACCCGCGATCTTGTACATGTTCGGGATCATCAGGAGCAGGCCCTGAGAAGCGGTGAAGGTGGTCGCCAGCGCGCCCGCCTGCAACGATCCGTGCAGCGCTCCGGCGGCGCCGCCCTCGCTCTGCATCTCGATGACCGTGGGCACCGCGCCCCACACGTTCGGTTTCCCTTTGGCCGACCATTCGTCGGCCCACTCTCCCATGGGAGAAGAGGGCGTAATGGGATAAATCGCGCAGACTTCGCTGACGTGGTACGCCGAGTAAGCTGCCGCTTCGTTGCCGTCAATGGTTACTTTAGGTCTTGTCATTAGATCGATCTCTTCCTTCGGTGTGCTTGGGCCCAAAACTGGGGGGCAGGTATTAAGTCCTAGTTTATAGGATTTTTGGATCCGATGTGTTGGTTGGCCCCGTGCACCCTCGGTATTGCCAGGCTGCTCTTTCGGAGAAGCACGCCACGTGCCAGCAGGCGATGCTGCGAAGGCTCTCGATTCTTGTTGGAGATAGCGGCTAGGTTAAGGATTCGCAAGGGTTTGCTGGGGCAAATCCCCCAGCGGACGCGGTGAGATATGCCGCTAAAATGCCCGGTCCGCTCGCCGCCAAACGGGTGCGGATGTCTCCGCGTTATACTTGAGTCACACGCGGGGGCAAAGCATGGATTCGCAAGAGGTTCGTCGCCTCTTCTTCCGGGCCATGGAAGTGGAGCCGGCTGGGCGAGGGGCGCTTATAGCCAGCAGCGGCGCGGCGCCGGAAGTCCAGTCCGCCGTCCTCACACTCCTGCGTTACGATTCCGATCAAGAAACCTTCTTCCGAGAGGCCGTCCTTCGCGAGGTCCCCCGGCCTGTCCAGGATGGCGAGCGGTTTGGCGCCTATCGGCTCTGCGAGTTGCTGGGCCGCG
Source organism: uncultured Solibacteraceae bacterium (assembly GCA_964493965.1). GTDB lineage: Bacteria > Acidobacteriota > Terriglobia > Bryobacterales > Bryobacteraceae > DASWZN01. Next base: position 18,663 of record CAZBQQ010000073.1, on the reverse strand, counting down.
GCGGAATGGGCGCTGTCTTCAAGGGCGAACGCGAGGACGGAGAGTTGCGCCAGACCGTGGCCGTCAAGATCGTGGAACGTGGGTGGCTTGACGCACAGGCGGTGGAGCGGTTCCGTCAGGAACGGCAGATCCTGTCCGGGCTGGTACATCCGAATATTGCCCAGCTGCTGGATGGAGGCACTCGCGAGGACGGCATCCCTTACCTGGTGATGGAGTACGTCGATGGCCTGCGGCTTGACGAATATTGCGCGGAGCACCAACTCGGAATCGCCGCGCGGCTGCGCGTGTTCCTTCCCTTGTGCGATGCGGTCGAATTCGCGCACCGCAAGCTGGTGATCCATCGCGACCTGAAGCCTTCCAACGTGCTGGTCACAGCCGATGGCGCGCCGAAGCTCCTCGATTTTGGCGTGGCTAAAGCGATCGACCCCGGCGCGGGCGGCCGGACTCAAACCGTGGTGCTCACGCCGGATTTCGCTAGTCCCGAGCAGGCTCTCGGTCGCGAGATCACGACCGCCACCGACGTCTACGGCCTCGGCGCGGTGCTCTATCACTTGTTGACGGGCCGGCCGCCCCACCGGGTCACTGACTTGTCCCCTCGTGAAATGGAACGCTCCATCTGCGAGGTGCGGCCCGAGCGGCCAAGCGTGTTGCGCCGCGAGCTGGCGGGCGACCTGGAGAACATCCTGCTGAAGGCGCTCGACCCTGAACCTGGCCGCCGATATGGGTCTGCGCGGGAATTGGCGGAAGACATCCAGCGGTATCTCGATCACCGTCCGGTGCGCGCCACGCCATACCGGTGGTGGTACGGAGCGCAGCGGTTGGTGCGGCGTCATCGAGTCGGATCGATAGCGGCCTGCCTGGCGGTCCTCGCCATCCTGACGGCCACCGGCGTTTCCATCCAGCAGGCGCGCCGCGCGGAACGGCGGTTCGAGCAGGTCCGCGAGCTGGCGAACCGCTTTCTGTTCGACTTTGAGAACTCCATTCACGACATACCCGCTACTCTCGAGGCCCGCCGGATGGTCGCGTCGACCGCCAGGGAATACCTGCAGAGCCTGGCCGGCGATGCTCGCGGAGATGCTGGCCTGACGCGCGAACTGGCCGAAGCGCACTACAAGCTGAGCCGGGTTGAAGTGGGCGCCGGCCAAAGCCCGGCAGCCCTGGCGGACGGCGAGAAGGCCATTGCGATGCTACGCGCCGTTGGAGCCGACCGCAGCGCCCAGCCGGGGGATCGGTTACTGTTCATGCGCGCCCTGACCGACTACGCGCGGTACCGTATGAGCGCCCACGACGTCGCGGGAGCGCAGCCGCTGGGCGCGGAGGCCGTGCGCAACAGCCGGGATTGGCTCGAACATTTCCCCGCTCAGGTGGAAGCGCAGCGGGCGCTGATTTTCTCCCTGTCGACTGAAGGCGGCGTGCTCGAGGCGGCCGGAGAACTCACTGCCGCCCGAAAAGCCGCCGGCGAAGCGGCCGACTGGGCCGCGGTTGTGGTCCAGCGCCACCCGGAAGACGACAGCATCGTTTACGAACAGGCGCGCGCGCTGCAGTTGCTGGCCCACGTCTGCGTCTCGCTTCACGATGGGCAGGGAGCGGACGCAGCCGGCGGCAAGGCGGCGGACATGCTCGGCCGCCTGCTCACGCGCCATCCGGAAAACGCCCGCTGGCGCAACATGCGGGCGATGGCGGCTGGCGACCAGGCCTGGGGCCTGCAACTTGTGGCGGACAAGGACCCGGCCTATCGTGCGCGGGCCCTCGATGCAGCCAGGCACGCGTACGCGCTGGCACAGGAGAACGCGCAACGGAACCCAGGCTCCGCCGATGAAGTGGATACGGCATCCGTGCTGGGGCAACGCCTGGCGGGGACGTTGAATGCCTCAGGCCGGAAGGCCGAAGCGGAGCGATACGTGCGTGAATCGGGCGGCATTATCGATGCCCTTCTCCTGCGCGACCCAGGCAACCGAAGGTTCCAGCGAATGCGGCTCTACAACGGCGCCCTGCTCGGGGAGATGATGATGGAGCACGCGGAGTGGGACGACTCGGCCAGGACCCTGGCCAGCACCGAGTCGCTCATCGAGCAGTATCTCCGGGCGGATTCCAAAAGCGCGATTGCTCTCGATCTCAAGGTCTCGGTGCTTGCCGACCAGGCCATCGTGATGCGGCATCTCGGAAAAGTCGGTGAAGCCCGCGAGCGCTGCCGCAACGCCTTGGAAATTGCGGCGGTGTTGATCGGCCGCGATCCGGCCATGGAGCACTCGATGGGGGACCTCGACAAAGCGCGCAACCTGGCCCGTCAATTGGGCATCGCCGATCCCAGCGCCCCCGCCGGCGGGGCGCGCTAGGTACCAATGGAAGCCGATATCACGCTCCTGCTCCACCGCATCCGGGACGGCGACCGCGCCGCGCTGGACGCCCTCATCCCGCAGGTCTACAGCGAGCTGCACCGGCTGGCCGCCAACCACCTCAAACGCGACCGCTCCAACCTGACGCT
>CAZBQQ010000073.1:12587-16078 GCA_964493965.1 uncultured Solibacteraceae bacterium | reverse complement strand
CACCGCCTGCCCGCTAATTCTTCCCACCGCCTGCGCATTCCCTGTTGAGGACCGATGTCGAATCGGCCATAACTGGGAGGGACTACACCATGTTCAGCGCACACCGCTCGCGCCTCGCCGCGATTGTCGTGTTCGGTTTCGCATCTGTGTGCTTCGCGCAAAAAGACCCTGGAGTCCGGCGGGGGCCGGCCGGGGCAGGCGGTCCGGTTCATGGACTGCAGATCAATGAGCAGACGCTATTCGATGAGGGACGGCTGCGCATGATCCAGCTCGAGGCCGTCTGCGACGATTGCAGCGATGTGACCCTCGGCTCGGATACGGGCCAGGATCCAAACCTCGCCACTCTGACCAACTCCTCCGGGCTGGGAGCCCGGTTCAACGCTGACCAGTGTTCCGTCTGCCATCAGCAGCCGGCAATCGGCGGATCCGGCGGCTTCCTGGTCCCGAACCCGCAAGACCCGTCAGACCGGCATAGAAAGCCGGAGAACCCGATGTTCGATCTAATCCCGCACCGCAAAGGCGCGGTGAACCATGTGCCGTCGTTCATCACGCAGTACGGGCCGATTCGCGAGGTTCGCTTTCAGAGAAAGCCGGATGGAACGCCGGACGGCGGAGTCCACCAGTTGTTCACCATCGCCGGGCGCTCCGATATCGGGGCGACAGGGTGCACGGACGCCGAACTCCCTCCCGCGGATTTCGACAGCGAATACCGGAAGGGCAATCTGTCGTTCCGCATCCCGCTGCAGACCTTCGGCCTCGGGTTGGTCGAGGCGATTCAGGACTCCACCATCCTCGCCAATCTGGCCGCCACGGCGTCCCAGCGGGCTTCGCTCGGCATCGGCGGCATGCCCAACCGCAGCGGCAACGACGGCACCATCGCGCGCTTTGGATGGAAGGCGCAGAACAAATCGCTGGCGATGTTCGCCGGTGAGGCCTACAACGTGGAGATGGGGGTGACCAACGATCTTTTCCCCACCCGCACCAACGAGACCCCGGCCTGCGCGCAGGGAGTAAACGAGCCTAACGACATCACCCGCACCGATCTCACCGACGCGAACAACCAGGGGTTCGACAACCCGAAGCATCAGATAGCGGACTGGCTTGCGTTCGCGGTCTTCATGCGCGAACTTGGTCCGCCCGAGCCCGTGCCGTTCTCCCCCAGCGCCCGGCGCGGACAGCAGCTCTTCGGCACCGGGACCGGCCAGCCCGGCATCGGCTGCTTTCTCTGCCATTCACCCAGCATGGTCACCGGCCCGCGGCACGAAACAGCAGCCCTTCAGAGCGTGACGGCCAATCTGTATTCCGACCTGCTCATTCACCATATGGGCGCCGGGTTGGCCGACAACGTCACGCAAGGCCTCGCGCAGGGTGACATGTTCCGGACCACGCCGCTTTGGGGCATCGGCCAGCGCATGTTCTTCCTGCACGACGGAAGGACGAGCGATCTGCTCGAAGCGATCCAGGCTCATGCTTCCTCGAGCGGCGGCGATGGCGCGGGAGAGAACTATCCGCCCTCCGAAGCCGTCGCGGTGATCCGGAAGTTCAACGCCCTGCCTCCCGCCGACAAACAATCGATCCTCGACTTCTTGCGGTCCCTGTGATCACCATTGCGGGCAGTGCGCGGCCGGCGAATCCGCCGCCACTGCCCGCCCGGCGCCTGAAAATCAGCACTGACGTCCGCCGGAGTAGGTGCCGCCTCGATAGCCATCCTGTTCCTCTTGACATGCACGGGCAATCGTGACTATAGTCACATATGACCGTGGTCGAATCTCGACGCGAACGGAAGAAGATCGCCGCCCGGTCTCAGATCTTGTCCGCGGCCATCGACCTCTTCTCGCGGCGCGGCATCGACGCCGTAACCATCGACGAGATTGCCGCGGCTGCCGATGTCGGCAAGGGGACCATTTACAATTACTTCGCCGCAAAAGAGGACATCGTAGTGGCGTTCATGGCCGATCTGGAGGCGCGCATAGCGCCCACGATCGCCCGCGTCCGGCCGGGAGAGCGGCCGGTCGATCGCGTCCTGGCCGACTACATTCTTCTTCACTTCCGCCTGAAGGAGCCCTATCACGCCTTTGTCCGTGTGTTCCTGGCGCAGATGTTCATGGACACCGGACGCTTCCTTCCGTACATGGTGGAGATGCAGAAGCACATCGATCCGCCGCTCCAGTCGCTTTTTGCTGCGCTCGAACGGCGCCAGGCGCTCCGGGCCGGCATCGATATGCCGAGGCTCATCCTGAGCTTCAAGACCATGCATCTCGGCCTCACCGCTCTGTGGGCCGTCGAGGGCCCACCTTTTGAGCAAAGCACCCGGCTGGTTCGCCAGCAAATGCAGTTCTTCACCGAAGGCATCTTGAGGAAAGCACAATGAAACGCTCGCTTGCCGCGCTCGCAGTTCTTTTAGCTTCGACGCTCGTGTCGGCGCAAACGCCCGCACCAGCCGGCGGTCCTCTCACGCGCCACTATCGCGAAGGAGAAACGCTCAGCTACCACATGACCGCCACGAATGAGGACTGGCACTACACCGCCGACGCCTCCTGTACGGCGAAGAAGACGGCCAGCGGTAGCTATGTCGAGGAGTTCCGCTGGACCGGCATGACGTCCAACGGGCAACCCATCACACTGTCCCCGGCGACGGCTCAGTTTCGCCAGTCCCTCTCGCTCGATCCCAGTTGGATGCCCTCCGGGCCCGATATGAGCAAAGCCGACCCGAAGATGGTGGGGCCAATCCTGGATCTGATGACCTTCTACGTGGACATGTGGATCGTGAATAAAGTCGGAATCCTGAAGCGCGCTGGAGACCACTTTTACGTGCCGAACCCGCAGGTCAGCTCATGGGCGGATGGCACGCGTGTGATCGTCGGAACGGACCACATCGACTTCGACCTGAATATCCGGTCGATCGACCAGGCGCAAAAGACAGCCGTGGTTGTAATTCACCATGTGCCGCCACCGCATCCGAATCTGCGGTTTCCGGCGGATTGGATGCAGGCCCCGGTGGCGGATACGGCGAACAACTGGGTCGAAGTAACGAAGACGGCGGACGGGAAGTACAAGGCTGCAGTCGGCAAGGAGACCTTCGACGTCACAATGACGGTGAGCACGGCGGACGGCAGAATACTCTCGGCAATCATGGACAACCCTGTGGTGACGAGCGGTCGCGACTGCGACGACGCAGCGTTGACCAAGTGCAGCGTGGCGCAGCCGCACACCATCCACCGGCATGTTGAGATTGCACTTACGCAGTGAAGTCAGGCGCCGGCGGACACAAATCTGAAATACAGCCATGGACGTCCGCCGACGATTCGGACTTCCTCTGTATAAGAACCATGCGAGTGGGTCGAGATGGCGGTTCGCCAGAAGAGGACGGCCGGCGCATTTGCCTCGAGGACTCTGACCAGCCATTCGCCGGGACGCTCATTCCAGAGGAGCGCGGCCATTCTCTGTCCGAAGCCCCGCCTCCGAAATCGGCGGATGACAAAGAACTCGTG
>CAZBQQ010000073.1:0-12487 GCA_964493965.1 uncultured Solibacteraceae bacterium | reverse complement strand
TCGAACCATTCAGCCATGTCGTGAATGTAGTGCTGGCACAGGTTCCGAAGCAGAACGTCCGACTCAGGCCCGATCCTCGAAATCGAGAGGTTGGAGGGTGACACTGGGGCCAGCATAGCCCAGCCCGAGGTCCCGCGCCTGGTGCGCGAAGATGTGGATATGGAGTCCTGGACGCGACGCGATGCTCTCGGCGCACTGGTTGGGAGCGCGGCCGCGCGCTTGGCGGCAGATGGGGGCCTTGAGATCGCAATCACGCCGATCAGCCCGCTAACGGTCCGCATCTCGATCCAGCCCGTCGAAAACGGTCGAGCGGTGCCGGTGCCCTCCAACGGATGTCTGGCTCGCGAAGATTGGGGCCAGCCGGCGGCCCGCATCCGCGATTTGTCCCGCCCGCGCACGGTGCCGGCCGGCGAGCTCACCGTCAAGTTCGTTCCCGATCCGCTGTCCATCGAGATCGCGGCGCGCGACGGGCGCCAGGTACAGCGCCTGCGCGTGGATCCCTCAACGGCGCTCCTCGCCTTTCCGCTGGGAGACGGCCCGGTGCTGGGCTTCGGCGAGGGCGGACCACAGTTCGACCGCCGCGGCGCCATCGACCCGATGCGCAGCGGGCAGGGCGGGTACCGTCTTCGCACGCACGGCGGCCGCGTGCCGGTGCCCTGGCTGATCGGCACATCCGGTTGGGCGCTGTTCATCAACCAGCCCGCAGGCGCGTTCGACCTCACCGGCCCGGAAGCCAGGTTCACGCCCGGCGAGCCGAAACTGCCGCTCGATTTCTTCGTGATCGGCGCGCGCGAGCCCGCGGAGGTGATGGCCGAGTTCGCGCGTCTGACCGGCCCTGCCGAGATGCCGCCCCTTTGGTCGCTGGGCTACCAGCAGTCCCACCGCACGCTGGCCAGCCGTGAAGAGATCCTGTCCGAGGCGCGCACGTTCCGCGAGAAGAAGCTCCCCTGCGACACGCTCATCTACCTCGGCACGGGGTTCTGTCCGTCGGGGTGGAACACGGGGCACGGATCGTTCACGTTCAACCCCTCCGTCTTCCCCGATCCGAAGGAGATGATCCAGCGGCTGCACGCGCAACACTTCAAGCTGGCGCTCCACGTGGTGATCCAAGCGCCCAAGATGCGCGGAACGGTGCGCGACAAATGCGATCCCGCGGCCCCGGTCGAGGAACAGGCATCCTGTTACTGGAACGCGCATCGCGAGGTCTTCGGCATGGGCGTGGATGGTTGGTGGCCCGACGAAGGCGACCCGCTCGACATCGCGTCGCGGCTCACGCGCAACCGTATGTACTGGGAGGGCCCGCAACTCGACCGCCCCAACCAGCGGCCTTACGCGCTCCATCGCAACGGCTACGCTGGGATGCAGCGGTTCGCGTCGTTTCTTTGGTCGGGCGACGTGTTCTCCACCTGGGAGACTCTCGCCACGCAAATCCCCGTGGGGATCAACACCGGCCTCACCGGCATTCCTTATTGGGGCACGGACATTGGCGGCTTCGTACCCACCAGAGAGTTCACCGCCGAGCTTTACGTTCGTTGGTTTCAGTTCGGCGCGTTCTGCCCGCTGTTCCGCTCACACGGGCGAGCGTGGAAACTCCGGCTGCCGTGGGGCTGGAATACGGGTGATCTCGGCCCAAGCGAAATCAACAATTACGGCGAGGCCGCCGTTCCCGATCCCAGCGAACTGCACAACGCACAGGTGGAGCCGATTTGCCGGAAGTACCTCGAGTTGCGTTACCGCCTGCTGCCCTATCTTTACAGCGCCGTCCACGAGTGCTGCGAGACCGGCCTTCCGATCATGCGCGCGCTCTGGCTGCACTATCCGGACGATGCCGCCGCCGTCGCGAGGGGCGATGAGTATCTGTGGGGCCGCGACATTCTGGTGGCGCCAGTGACCGAAAAGGGCGCCACCTCACGCCGCCTCTACCTGCCGCGCGGCGCCTGGTGCGACTACTGGACCAACGAGAAACAGGAAGGCGGCCGCGAAATCAACCGTCCGGTTGAGCTGGAGACCATGCCGCTTTACGTGCGCGCGGGCACGGTGTTGCCAGTCGGCCCTCTCAAGCAGTACACGGCGGAAACTGTGGACGAGCCGCTCAGCCTGGTTGTGTATCCGGGCGCCGATGGCGCTTGCACCGTTTATGAGGATGACGGCCTCAGCTTCAATTACCGCCGCGGAGACCGTATGTTGCTCCGCGCTGTCTGGAACGACCGCTCGCGCAATCTGAGTTTGCGACTGACTGCCGGTTCGCGGATGCTTCCGCCGCGCGAGAGGAAAATCGAGGTCCGGCTCGCCGGAGAGCAAACCGGCCACGCGGTCACGTTCGCGGGCCGGCCGCTCACGGTCAAGCTGTGACGAGCCCACTGCGGTCCCGTATTCGGTACAATCGCAAGCCGTATGGTCCTCTGTGCCGCGGTTCTGTGCGCCGCGTTGTTTGCGCCGCCGTCGGAGCAGCACCGGCTGATCGAGGCGGGCACGTTTCACGCCGGCGAGGTCGCCGATACCGACGCCGGTCCGTGGCTGGGCCTGTTCGTGGATGGGCAACGCTACGCCTGGCGCGACGCCGTCGTGGACGTCAAGGCAGTGCGCGACGACTCGGTTGACGCCAAGGACCAGCGCACCGGGCGCGAGGTTTCGGTCCGCGGCGGCGGCAATCCGCTGTTCCTGGTGCGGGGCGGCGAGGACCTCCGGGTGGCCTTCGTGGACGGGTTCCCGGATCTCGAACTGCGTGAGTTGCGCAACGGCGACCAGCTCAAGCTCACCCTCGGAAGCCAGGAGTTTCTGGTGAATGTAACGAACCCTCGCCGCCACGGCGACGCCGACATGGCCGGCTCGTCACTGGAACTCCAGTCCAACGGTGTGACGCAGCTCCTGTATTCCGCTCCGGAGAACGCGAACGAACCCGTCTGGGAGATCCTGTGGGCGGGGGATCTGGACGGCGACGGCAAGCTCGACCTCTACGTCCAACTCGGCGCCGATTCCACCGTTTCCGAACGAATCCTCTTCGTTTCCACCAAGGCAGCCTCCGGCCAACTGGTCGGCGAATTTGCCGTCTTCCGAACCAAAGGCAACTAAAACTGTACCCGGCCCGGCCTCGTTTGCATCAACTCCCATAAGGGGATAGCGTAAAATGAAACCGGTGAGCCGGATCTTGAAGTGCAGCTTGGCCGCACTGGCTCTGACGGTTACGCTCGCGTTCGCGGCGTCACCGGCAGACCAGGCGCGAGAACTGTACCAGCGCACCGACTACGAAGCCGCCTTGAAGATCCTACGGCCGCTACCCCAGAAGGATGCCGCCGACTATCACCTCATAGGCATGTGCTATTACATGCAGGGCGATCCCAAGAAGGCCGGCGACTTTTTCGAGAAGGCCGTCGATCTCAGGCCCGGGGAATCCGACTATCATCTGTGGCTGGGCAGAGCCTTCGGACGCCGCGCGGAGACATCCAGTTTTCTGACCGCGCCGGGCTATGCCGCCAAGGCGAGGGATAGCTTCGAGAAGGCAGTGCAGCTCGACCCGCGAAACATGGAGGCCATCAGCGACCTGTTCGAGTATTACCTCGAAGCCCCCGGCTTTCTCGGCGGCGGTCTGGACAGAGCGTCCAAGCTGGCGGCGCATATGGCCGAAGTGAACCCCGCCGAGGGGCATTGGGCCCAATCGCGGCTGGCCGAGAAACGGAAGCAGGACCGGACCGCCGAGGAGCAACTCCGCCGCGCCATCGACCTGGCGCCGCGACAGGCTGGCCGGGTCATCGATCTGGCCAAGCTGCTTGCAAAGACCGGGCGTTACCAGGAGAGCGACGAAGCGTTTCGCCGTGCCGAGTCCATCTCTCCCGGCGCCCCCAAAATTCTGTTCGCGCGCGCCAGCGTTTACATAGAGACCCGCCGGAACCTCGGTCTTGCCAAGCAGTTGCTCAGGCAATACCTGGATTCTTCGCTGACGCCGGACGATCCGCCTCGCAAGGACGCCGAACGCCTGCTGCGCCAGGTCCCGGCAAGCTGAGGCCCAGCTCAAGCAATGCTCCTCGGCGAAGCGCTTTCCTTCAGCTTTAACGCCCTGCGCGCAAACCGCGTGCGGACCTTCCTGACCGCGCTGGGCCTGGTGATCGGCAACGCCTCCGTCATCCTGGTGGTCACCATCTCCATGACCAGCCGCGACTACATCCTGCAGCAGATTGAGGGAATCGGCTCGAACATGGTGTATGCGTCGGCCACCGTGGGCGCGCAGCCAGGAGGCGGGCAGGTGGACGCCGATTACGTGAAGATGTCCGACGTCCGGGCGGTGCGCCAGCAGCTCGACGGTCAGATCGTGGCGGCCACCGGCGTCGAAACTTCTTTCGACCGGCTGGTGATCGAAGGCCGCGAGGAAGACGTCACGGTCATCGGTTCGGACCAGTATTACAACCCCGTGCGGAACCTGATTGTTCTGGCGGGCCGGCCGCTCGACGCGAGCGACGTGGCGCTCAGCCAGAAAGTGGCGCTGGTGACCGAGCGGCTGGCCAGGCGCCTGTTCGGAGGCCAGGAGCCCGCCATCGGCAAAATGGTCAAGATCCACGGGCTCGGTTTCACCGTTATCGGAACGTTCAAGGAGAAGGTGGAGAGCTTCGGCCTCTCCGAACTGGCCCAGGAAACGGTGCTGATTCCCATCACGGTGATGAGCTACTTCGTCCCCGTGGAGCGGATCGATCCGCTGTATGTGCAGTCGCGAAGCCCCGAGGACGTGCCGCTGGTGACCGCGAACGTGCAGAAGATCCTCGAGAGCCGCCACCGCCCCGGCGCGCGCTACCTGGTCCAGAATCTGAACGCCATCCTCGACGCGGCCAAGAAGATCGCGCTGATCCTCAGCCTGGTGCTGGTGCTGGTTTCGGCCATCGCGCTGGTCATTTCCGGCATCGGCATCATGAACATCATGCTGGTGACGGTCACCGAGCGGACGCGGGAAATCGGCGTGCGGATGGCCGTGGGCGCTTCGCGCCGCGACATCCTCGAGCAGTTTCTGCTCGAAGCCGTGCTCATCAGCATCGTGGGCGGCGGTGCAGGCATTGTGCTGGGCGTTGCCATGCCGTTGACCGTGCGCTACCTCACCGATTTCATCATCCCCGTCTCGAAGCTCTCGATCGCGGTGGCCTTCGCGGTCTCTGGCGTTGTGGGCCTGGTTTTCGGGCTCCTGCCCGCCAACCGCGCCGCGCGCTTGAACCCCACCGAAGCCCTGCGCTACGAGTAGCGCTCTTCGCCGCCCGTGGCGCAGGCTCTCAGCCTGCCGCGTCGGCTCTCCAGCCGACGCTTGGCCTGGCGCTTTTCGTACAATCGTCTCTCATGGGCACCGAGACCATTGCATTGGCGGCCATCTGGTATGTCGCGTTCCTGCTTTCGCTGACGTGCCACGAAGCGGCGCACGCCCTGGTGGCCAAGCTCGGCGGCGACAAGACCGCGTATGAAGGCGGCCAGGTCACGCTCAACCCCATCCCGCACATGCGGCGCGAGCCGATCGGCATGATTGTCGCCCCCCTGATCACATACTTTGCCAACGGTTTCATGCTCGGATGGGCCAGCGCCCCGTACGATCCCGGCTGGCAGCAGCGCCACCCGAGGCGCGCCGGCTGGATGGCGCTGGCCGGCCCGGGCGCCAATTTCACCCTGGTTATTCTGTGCATCGCCGCGGTGCGCATCGGGATCGCGACCGGCGCTTTCAGTATTCCGGAGAGTGTCACCTTCGCCCACATGGTGTCCGCCACCCGCCCCGGCCTGCCCGAGAGCTTAGCCCAGTTCCTGGGCATTCTGTTCTCACTGAACCTGATGCTGGGCGCGTTCAACCTGCTGCCCCTGCCACCGCTCGACGGCAGCACGGCCATCGGCCTGCTCTTCAGCGAAAGCGCCGCGCTGCGCATCGCGGAGTTCAGCCGCAATCCGATGTTCTCTCTGGTGGGGATTGTGATCGCGTGGCAGCTTTTCGGGCGACTCTCGGGGCCGATCTTCCACCTCGGTGCCGTGCTGCTGTACCCGGACGCCTACAGGCTGTGAAGTCAGGCCTTCCAGCGCGGCGGCCGCTTCTCGCGGAAGGCCGTCACGCCCTCGCGGAAATCCGGGCCCTCGAAGACGGGCTTGCGCGCGTCGGCCGCCAGCCGGCTCGCAGCCGCCGCGTCCAGTCCGCGCGAATCCCTCACGAAGGCCATCCCACGGCGAACGGTGTCACGGCTGAAGCCGGCGATCTGCGATGCGATCTGGAAGGCGCGGTCTTCCAGCTCGAACGCGTGTTCGACCTCGTGCGCCAGCCCCCAGGCCAGCGCCTCCTGGGTGCCGATGATACGTCCGGTGAGGCTGAGCTCGAGCGCGTGGCGCTCTCCGATCGCCAGCGCGACGGCTCGGAAGACCACAAAGGGCCACATCCCCAAGCGGATCTCCGTCAGCCCGAAGCTCGACCCGTGCACCGCCACCACCACGTGAGCGTTCGCCACCAGGCCAAGGCCGCCGCCCAGCGCCGGCCCGCCCACCGCCGCCACCACCGGCACCGTCAGCCGCGAGCCGATGGTGAAAATGCGCTCGTGAACCGCCGCGTGCTCGTCCGCGTCACCCACCAGGGCCTCGTCGAGGTCCATGCCGGCCGAGAACACTTCGGCCTTCGCAGACAGCAGCACCGCGCCGACCGCCGGATCGTCCTGGGCGCGCTCCAGCGTGTCCGCCAACTCGCGGCACATCTGGAGCGTGAGCGCGTTGCGCTTTTCGGGACGGTTCAAGGTGACGCGCAGAACGCGCTCTTCGACGCTAGTCTCCAAGTTCGTGCTCATCGGCTTCGATCTCCAGACCCAGCAGGGCGGCGCCCAGCGTCTTCCCCTGGGCATCCACCCGCAGCGACACGGTCCCCCCGCCGCCGAGCGCCTCGTGCATCACGAAGTTTAGCGCTCCCACGTTCGGCAACTCGAACCTCTCGACGCGGCCTCGGACGCGGTCGCCGAAGAACGCCTTGACGCGCTCCGCGGTGACTTCGCGCAACAGGATCGGGTAGCGGCGCTCGTCATATGCGATCACGCCGATGTTCGCCACATCGCCCTTGTCGCCAGACCGGCAATGCGCGATCCGCGCCAGCGGGACCTTCATTCCACCACCTCCACCCGCGGCTCCACTTCCTCGCGAGGAATCAGCGCGGGCCAGTAGGCGACCACTTCGCGCGCCTGCGGCCGGCCTTCCCCGTACCCCGTCCCGCCGGGCGGGCCGCTCAACACCAACGGCACCAGCTCGCGCGTGAAGCGCTCCACGGCCGCGCGGTCCGCGCCCCGCACGCCGATGCGCAACTGCACCTCGGGCGGATCGGATGCCGGTGGCGCGGCGGGACCGTGACAGGCATTCACGCCGAAATACTCCGTCTCGATGGCGTCGAAGGCCAGCCCCAGTTGAGCGATGCGCTCGCGCACGATGCGGTCAGCGGCCTGGGCTTTCTCGAACGCCTGCGGCCAACTGTACACCAGCGTGCCCGTCGCCTTCCAGCCCGCCGAGTAGTTCAGCGACACCTTGAGCGTGGCGGGCCGCGCAGAGCCGCGAGCGCCGGTGATGCGCACCCGGTCTGGCCCGGCATCGGCCAGGCGGATGGATGTGAAATCCGCGACCACATCGGGCGTCATGTAGGCCCGCGGATCGCCGACCTCGTAGACGAGCTGCTCCTTGACCGTGGCCAGGCTGACGCGCCCGCCCGTCCCCGGGTGCTTGGTGATGACCGCGCTGCCATCGGGCTCGGCTTCGACGATCGGGTAGCCGATGTTCGCCAGGTTCGGGATGCTCTGCCAGTCGGCCTGGCAGTTCCCGCCCGTGGCCTGCGCTCCGCACTCGATGATGTGGCCGGCCACGATGCCGCCCGCGAGCGTATCCCAATCCGTCTCGCGCCATCCGAAGCGGTGGATCATGGGCGCGACCGCGAGAGCCGCGTCGGCGCAGCGCCCCGAGATCACGACATCGGCACCGGTAGCGAGCGCGCGCGCCAGCGGGAACGCCCCCAGGTAAACGTTCGCGCTCAGGACGCGGCCGCGAATCGTGACGAGCGGCGCGCCGGTGTCGAGATTCTTGAGCGGATGGCCGAGAGCGAGCAGGCCGTCGATGCGGTCCGAGATGTCGTCCCCGAGCACCACGGCCACCTTGAGTTCCGGCGCGAGGCGGCGAACTTCCCGGGCGCAGGCCAGGGGATTCACCCCGCCGGCGTTGGCGATCGTCTTGACGTTCCGCTCCCGCAGCCGGCCCGCGAGGCGCGCCACGAGCGGTGGGAAATCGCGCGCGTAACCGAGCTCCGGGTTCTTCTGCTTTTGCTTTTGCAGGATCGACATGGTGACCTCGGCCAGGTAGTCGAGCGTCAGGTAGTCGATGGGCCCTTGTTCCACAAGGCGCACCGGCGCCTCGAGCCAATCGCCCCAGAACCCCTGTCCATTCGCAATGCGAATCATGTGCGCACTCAACCGCTCCCTTGCGGTCGCGGCTCTGACAACCTCTCCAGCACCAAATGCTCCCGATGCCGCCCGTACGCCGCGATCTCCAGCGCGAAGCTCAGCAGCTCGCGCGACCGCCGCGGATCGATCACCGCATCGGCATGCCCGCGCGCGGCCCCGTAGAGCGCGTCCAGCCACCGTTCGTAATCGGCGCGCGTGTTCTCCTTCGACTGCTGCAATTCTTCCGACGGCGGCTGCCCCGCAAACAGCGCCTGCACCGCCGCATCGCCTTCCATGACGCCGATCCGCGCCGTCGGCCAACTGAACGTGAACGTGGGGTCGAACCCCTGCCCGGCCATGGCGTAATAGCCCGCTCCGCTGGCGTGGTTGAGCGTCAGCACGATCTTCGGGACCGTGGCGCAAGCCATCGCCTCCACCATCTCCGCCCCGGCCCGTATGATGCCGCCCGCCTCCGCCTCCATGCCCACCATGAAACCGGAGACGTCCTGCAAGTAGATCAGCGGCAGCCCCTGCCGCTCCGCCATCTCGACGAAATACGCCGCCTTGCGCGCCGACTCCATGTAAACGATGCCGCCCACGCGCGGCCCCTCGGGCGTCTTGAGAAACCCTCGACGGTTGGCCATCAGCCCCACCGGCCGCCCGGCCAGCCGCGTGTCGGCGCACAGCAACTCAGGCGCGTATTCCGGCTGGAATTCGAGGAAGTCGCCGGCGTCGAAGATCCGGCCGATGATCTCCTGAACGTCGTAAGGCAGCCGGTGGTTGGCGGGCAGGATCTCGTACAGTCCCTCGGCCGTCTGCGCGGGCTCGATCGCGCGCGGCGCTTCCGGCGCCGGCGCCAGCTCGCGGAATTTCTGCCGGATCATGTCGAGGCACGCGCGGTCGTCGGCGGCCTTGTAGTGCGCCACGCCGCTCGAAACCGTGTGCATGCCGGCGCCGCCGAGCGACTCCGCGTCCACAACTTCGCCCGTCGCGCCCTTGACCAGGTTCGGCCCGCCCAGGCCCATGAAGCTGGTCCCTTCGACCATGATGATGGAGTCCGAAAGCGCGGGCAGGTACGCGCCTCCGGCGATGCACGGTCCCATGACCGCCGCAATCTGCGGCACGCGCAGCTTCCGCCGCATCAGCGAGTTGTAGTAGAAGATCCTCGCGGCGCCGTACTGGCCGGGGAAAATGCCGTCCTGAAGCGGCAGGTTCACGCCCGCCGAATCCACCAGGTAGACGATCGGCACGCGGTTGCGCATGGCGATTTCCTGCGCGCGCAGGATCTTGGTGATGGTCTCGGGCCACCACGCGCCGGCCTTCACAGTGGCGTCGTTGGCCACCACCACCGCCGGCCGGCCTTCGATCCTGCCGACGCCTGTGACCACGCCCGCCGCCGGCGCCTGCCCGTCGTAGAGGTCGTAGGCCACCAGCAGCCCGATTTCGAGGAACGGCGCGTCGGGATCGAGCAGAGCCGCCAGCCGCTCGCGCGCGGTCAGCTTCCCGTCCCGGTGCTGCTTCTCGATCTTCTTGAGCCCGCCCCCCGCCCGCAACCGCTGCTCGATGTCTTCAAGACGCTGGAGCAGGTGGCGCATGTGAGAAGCGTTCTGAGCAACTTGTGCCGCGCCAGGAGCAGGTTTCATGAGCGGAGTGACGGCTGCTTTCAGGATACAGCGGAGTGGAGTAAGTGGGACGGCGGGCACGCCTTGTCCGGGGCGCTCGGGGGAGTGCCCGAAAATGGGATTAGGTTCTTCATGCAATTTTGCGTTTTTCACCGCGAGCCTTCCCCGCCGCGAGACCGGAGCGGGCTTGGCGCGGATTTTGGCGTCCGAGTGGAGCATAGCGCGGGCGGGTGAGGCTAGGAGGGGTGACCGGGTGCAAAGGGTTGAGAAGGTGGGGAAGGATTCTTTGTGAGATTGGTGACTGCCCCCGCCGCGGCGTTGGGCTGCGACTGGGGACGGATGCCGGAGGGCGGGGTCATGCCGCTCGCGGCGCTTGTACGAGTCGGCGACTTCGCCTGGATGGATCAGTAGGCGGTGCGCCTCAGGCGGGACCTTCTTGGCGCGGATCCGTGTGTTATGGCACCCGGCGTGCGGTCACGATCACGTCTGGGTCATGAACAGTGAGTATGGTGTTGGCGCCCGATCCGGAGAAACGGATGCGCACCGCACTTGCCCCGGCAGGATGGAACGCCCGATCTCCGATGTGCGTTAACCCCCTGCCGGTGGTTCCTTGGCGGACAAATGTCAACTGAGCACCCTTCGCGGTGATTTCGATCCGGTCATTGGGCCCGGAACCGAACGCGTAGACGCCCGCTAAAGCCGCGGCTTCCTCGGCTGCAAGTGGGGGACGCGCCGGCGAGCCCGCGTCGCCGAGGGAGTCGAGGAATTGAAAGACCGCCTCGGCCTGTTTCCCACCGGCCTTGGCGTGGGCGAGCAGGCTTATGCTATGCGGTCCTGCGATCTTCTGCGCGCCGGGTTGGGCCGCGAGGAACGCCTTGACGGTCTCCAATTGGCCCAGCATGGCCGCGGAAAACAGCGTGGGTCTCGCACCGCTGGCAATCAAGTACCCGGCAATTTCACGATCCCCTACATGTGAGGCTGCGCCGAGGGCGTCCTCCCAGTCTCCGAATCCCCAGTCGATAGCCGCCTTCGCCAGCGCCGGCCGGGCATCAACCAGTTCCTTGACTCGCTTGAAGTTGCCGTGCGCCACGATCACCATCTCGCGAACCAGCTCAGGTGGATGAGCGGGAAAGGTGTCGGGAGCTGGTTCGGCGGCAGCAGACTGACTGGACAAAGGTAGCGCAACAGCAGCCATTTTCCACAGATGGCGGCGGGCGATAAGAAGCATCCGGTTCTCCATGAGCTGATTACCGTCGAACTGGCAGGGCAACGCAAGCCAGAAAGATATTAGACAGCAGGTATCGCCTAATCAATTAGATACAGCCGGAAGTGAGTGCAGCTTCCGGGTGAAATCCGCGACGATGTGATTGGCGAGCGCGGATTCGGAAGCGGGCTCATCCACCACAGCGCGGCTGACCCCGAGGTGGGTCTTCTCAGGAAGGCGGATGAGATGGGCAAGCACGCGGACACCCGGTCCTTCCTTCTGCACCTGGCCGATGATCACATATTGAACTTCCAGGGTGGATGCGATCTCATCGAGATTCTGGAAGCCGCGGGGTTGTCGCAAGATGGCTGCGTTGCCGATAATGCCGTAGCGGCCAGCGGTCTGCGCCGTCAGGCCTGCCACGACTGAATCGGTGATGGTGTCGGCAAGCCGGTCAAGAGTGGGATTTCCGGTTTCATTCTGGAAGCGAGCCACGGCGATGCGGGCTTCTCTCGAACGCGATCCCCGAGTGGCGACGACTGCTAGTGCTGCCACGCTCGCGGCCGCCCCAGCCCCGGCAAACCAAGACACCATCCATCGACGCGAGAATTGCGGCCTCGCGATCGGAGCGACCGCAAAGGCGGCGTCGCCGGAAGTTTCCACATGGGCTTTCGGCTCGGCAATTGGCGCAATAAACTGGTAGCCGCGCTTCGGCACGGTTCGAACGAACGTCGGCGAGTCGGCCGAATCGCCCAGCGCCGTCCGCACTTGAGCGATCGCGAAATTCAAGCCACGATCGAAGTCGACGGACGTCCCATCGTTCCAGACAGCGTCTCGCAACGCTTCACGCGTGACGAGTTCGCCTCGGGCGGAGACGAGCAGCGCGAGCACCTTGGCCGGCTGAGCGGGCAAGTGGACCTGGATGCCGTCGCGGAGCAGTTCTCCGGTATCGGAATTGAAACTGAAGCGACCGAAGCACGTGCGTGCCATTGCGTCCATTTTCTCACCGGTACCGCTAACGCGCCGAGAGTCGCGCAGCGTTACGAATCGCGGAGGGCCGTGCTGGCTTCCTCTTTCGGGGCGTCGTGGGCCATCTCACAAGGCTGCTCGGAGGCTTCGGCCGCCCCCACCTCCCAAGGTCATAGGCCTCCGCTTATCCTTTGCCTTGCAATTGTTAATATCCATGCCACTTACGTCTGGGGCTGCCCTGGGGCCGTATGAGATCGTGTCTCTGATCGGCGAGGGCGGGATGGGAG
>CAZBQQ010000072.1:0-25558 GCA_964493965.1 uncultured Solibacteraceae bacterium | reverse complement strand
GGGCTTCAGCCCCGCTCCGCGGTACGCCTCCACTTCTACGTCATGCACCAGTATCCTGGTCTGAGACCCATGGGCAGACTTCCGGAAGGCACGCAAGTTCGTGCCGAGACAGCCGCTGCCAGGCTCGTCGCGAGTTTCCTGGCTGTGCCGCTGGGAATCGCCAGCCTCCTGGTGGCAGTGCGTGCCCTGTTCGGAAAACCCATCCACTCCATCGTCAACATTGGAGCGCCGCTGAATCCGGAAGGCGCCGCGGCCCTCTGCCTGCTCCTCAGCCTGATCCTCCTCAGCCGCGGACCGGCCGGGAGTCCTGCGGCCCAACGAGCCGGCCTGCGGACACTCGGCGCGCTCGGCCTGGCACTGGTGGTCACGCTGGCCTGCTATTGGAGGAGCCTGTGGTTCCCGTTCATCTCCGATGACTACGTCATCGTGGCGCGGTCTCTGCGCGGCGAGATGCTCGGTCGGCTGCTCACGCAGGGCGACGCAGGCGTAGCGTTCCGGCCCCTCACCCGGTTCCTGTTTGCCCTCCAGGGACGCTCGGGCAGCGCCGATCCGTTCTGGTGGCACAGCGTCGGAATGATCTTCCACCTGGCCAACTGCGCCCTCGTGTTTCTGCTGGCGCGCCGGTTTGTCGCCCCCGGCGTTGCGGTGTTCGCCGCCGCCATCTTTGGACTTCATGCCACCCACCCGGAGGCCGTGAGCTGGATGAACTCCCGGTCGGACGTCCTGGCGGCGTTCTTCCTGCTGAGCGCCCTGCTGGTGTTTCTGGAGCACTGGACACGCCCGCACTGGAGCCGGCGACTGGCCGCCCTGCTCCTGGTGGCGCTCGCAGTTTTGAACAAGGAAAGCGCGTACGCGTTCGTCCCGCTGGCGTGGCTGCTGGTTGCCGCGAAAGACAAGCCGGGCTGGAAGGGCATTCGCGTGCTCCTGCCCTTCGCCGCGCTGGAGGGGGCACTTTTCGCTTACCGCTGGTGGGTCCTGGGAGGCGTCGGAGGCTATGCCAGTTCCGCGACAGGCCGTTCGATGTTCCTGTCCTTCGATCTGCTGCGAGTCGTTAAGACGCTCTGCTAGCGAATCTGGGCCATCCTGTTCTTTCCCGTCAATTGGGATGTCCCCCCGACAGCGTTCCTTGGCGTCACCCTGGTGCTGGCGGCGGCGGCACTGCTGGTGCTGAGCAGGGCGCGGACCCAGCGGCGCACCTTGCTCGCTCTGGCCGCCTTCGTCGTGGTGTCGATCCTCCCGGTCCTGCCGCTAGCGATGGTTGGCCCGAGCCTGCTGAACGCCCGCCTTTATTACCTGCCATCCGTCGGCTTCGCGCTCCTGCTGGGAGTGGCTCTGAACGCCGTGCGGCCCCACACGCTGCGCGCCGGAGCCGCGGCCGCGCTGCTCTTGTTCCACTTTGCCGCGCTGCGGCAGGAACTGGACGTCTGGCAACCCGTCACCCGGCTGGCCAAGCGCACCTGCGTGGATACGGCAAAGCTGGTCTCACCCGGCTCACGCATTGTTATCAGCGGAGTGCCGGCCATCATCAATGGCGTCTTCTTCCTGGGAAACGGCTTCCAGGAGTGCGTCGAGCTTGAGGCTGGCCACCGCCTGCCCCCTCTCGTGGCGGGCAGAGGCCAGCCCGCGAACTCCACGGCGCGGGTGTTCCGCTGGGACCCCGATCAACGCCGGCTCGTCGCCGCCGGTCCGTGACCTGCAACCTCCGGTTCCCCTGAGAGTCCGCCTCCCCTCGCCGCACTACGATTCTGAATGCGCGTTACCTTGGCGCTTTGTCTCCTCCCGGTGCTGCTGGCGGCACAGACCTCGCTGCTGCGGGTTCGCGCTATCGATAGCGATGGCGCGGCCCGGGCAGCGGGTTCCCGCTCGGCTGGACTCGCCGTCGAGGTGACGGACGGATCGGGCCAACCGGTGCCAGGGGCGGTGGTGACGGTCCGGCTGCCGGACGACGGTCCCGGCGGCTCCTTCGCGAACGGGCTGAGCTCAACGATCCTGACCACCGGAGCGGACGGCCGCGCCACAACTTCACCCATAAGCTGGAATCGTCTGGCGGGAACGGCCGAGATCCGCATCACGGCGGTCAGCGGGCGGCTGCGCGCCGGAACGGTTGCGGCCTGCCGCCTCTCGGAGCCGGAGCCCGAAAAGCCAGCGGCGGCAGCGGCCGCGCCGGAGGCTGAAAGGCACGGAGCCCGGGTGATCGTGAAGGAACACGCTTCCGGCGGAGGCGGCCACCTGAAGTGGATCCTGATCGGCGCAGCCGCGGCCGGAGCCACGGCCGCCACGCTTGGCCTGCGCGGGGGTGGAAGCGCAAGCGCGGGCAGCAGTGGATCGACCGGCGGGGGCGGGACAGGCTCCGTATCCTCGATCACCGCCTCGGGCCCGCCGGTTGTCGGAGCGCATCCCTAGCCATGACTCGACGTTTTGCAGTCTATGCTTTGTACCTGACGGCGGCATTGGCCCAACCGGCCGTCGACGCGCCGCGCGCCGGCTGCGTGCGCGGAACGGATGGCGGACTGCGGCCGGTCCAGGGCATCGCCGGAGCTTTGCTGGCGGGCGCGCCGGCCACGTGGTCCGTGGTTGCGGCGGCGTGCTCGGATTCGCTCGCGCTGGTGAAGACGAACGGCTCGCTCGAAGTTCGCGATAGCGGCCTCGCCCTGCTGGCCCGTTGGGACGCGCCCGCCGGAGCGGCCCTGTTCGCCCTGCCGCGCGGCGCCCAGACGGGCTTCGTCTACTATCCGGCGACCGGGCAACTGCTTCAAGTGGGTGTGCAATCGCCTCCGCGCGCGGTTCTGGACTCGCAAGCGCTCGGCGGCAAGCTGCTCGCGATTGCCAGTCCGGACGCTCTTCATGTGATGGCAGTGGTGGCGGACACTCCGGGTCCGCGCCTGGTCCGCATCTCGACGGCCGATGGCACAATCGAGTCGCAGACTCCGCTCGAGGACGTGGCCGACCCCCTGGCGCTCCTCAGCGACGGGACAATCGTGTTCGCGGACGGATCGGGGCTCGTCATACGGCCGCCGGGCGCCGCCGTCGCGCGGATGGCCCAGCCTAAGATCCGGCCAATGCCCCCGCGGCAGGCCGTCGTGACCGAACGGCGGATGGCGCTGCCGGCCACGGCGGTCTCGATCGACCAGATGGGCGGCGTCTGGCTGGCCGTGCGGCTCGCTGACGGCAGCGCGCCTCTCGCGCTTCGCCTGGAAGGCGCCAGCCAGCGGACCTGCCGCATCCCGACGATGGAGACGGCTCAATGACCCCGCGCCTGTTGTTGTGTTCGCTCCTGGCGTGCGGTTGCGCGCTCGCCCAGCAGCAGTTGCAGCTTACGGCGCCGCCTGCGGGCCCGGACTACGAGCCGGGCCAGACCATCGATTTCGGAACGGTCCCGGTAGGCACGCCGGCTACCGTGACCTTCCAGTTGGCGAACAACGGGCCCGGCCGCCTGGTGCTGACCAGGCTTGCGCTAGACGGCGCGGCCTTCCAACTCGGGCGCACCCCGGCAGGGCTGGCCCTTGCCGTCGGGCAGTCGGTCGAATTCACCATCACGTTCACACCGCTGACGGCGGGCGCGGCACGCCTGGGCGAGATTTGGGTCCAGACGGCCGGGCAACCGCGGGCCGAGTATGACCTCGCCGGAACGGGCGCGGGCGAAGCCGCCGGCGTGTTTGTCGAGCCAAGGGCGGAAGACGCTCCTGCCGCCACGCCAGAGGCGACTCCTACACCGACGCCGGCTCCGGTCTGGCCCAAGGGCAACATCGTGGCTCAGCCCGCGCTTTCGAGCGGCGAACAGTCCACCATTTCGATCCAGTTCGAAGGTCCGCTCCCTGCTGACGGCGCGGGCACGCTTACGATGGACCACACCGGCGGAGGGGACACGCAGCGAGGCTTCATCCTGCCGGACGCCAACGGCACCTTCGCCCCGTCACAGGTGTCGTTCACGCTGACCAAGGGCGAGAGCGTGGCCCGATTCATGGGCCATCCCGGGATCGTCTTCCAGACCGGCAGCACGGCGAGCACCCTGACCTTCACCGCCGCGCTCGGCGACCGGACCCAGCTCGCATCCCAGTCATTCACGCTCGGGCCAACCCTGGTGGTCATCGATCTCGTCCTCCTGGAAGCGGCAACGAACGGCGTGCTGGTGACGGTGGATGGATACGACAACACGCGCACGGCGTCCGCGCTGTCCTTCACCTTCTTCGACACGACAAATCATCAGATCGGCCCGCCGATCCTGGTCGATGCGACGGCTCAGTTTCAGAGCTACTTTCCGAACGCCGGGACCGGCCTGTTCGGATTGAAGCAGGCCTTCAACGTCGCGGGCGACGTCACGGCCATCCACTCGGTCGCCGTCTCGGTCACCAATTCGCAGGGGACGTCCAGCAAGATGTCACAATGACAAGGTGACGCCCGTCGCGCTGACCATCGCCGGCTCGGATCCCAGCGGAGGCGCCGGCATCCAGGCCGACCTCAAAACATTCCACCAGTTCGGCGTGTATGGCGAGGCCGCGATCACGCTGCTCACAGTTCAGAACACTCTCGGCGTCGCGCGCGTCGAGTGCGTACCGTCGGCGCTGGTCATCGAGCAGGTTCGTGCGGTGATAGGCGACATCCCACCGCAGGCCGCCAAGACCGGAGCGCTGGGCAGCGCGGAGATCGTCGAGGCGCTGGCGGACCTGGCCGCGGAGTTCGATTTCCCCCTGGTGGTGGACCCGGTGATGGCCGGCTCGGACGGCGCGCCGCTGGTTTCTGCCGCCGCACGCCTGGCGATCGCGACCCGCCTGCTGCCGCGCGCGTTCCTGGTGATGCCGAACCTGGACGAGGCGACCGCGCTGACCGGCATCGAGGTGAAGGACGTGGGCACAATGCGCGAGGCCGCGGCCCGGCTATGCACGATGGGTGCTCGGGCCGCGCTGGTGAAAGGCGGCCACCTGGAAGGCGCGGCGACCGACGTTCTTTACGCCGACGGCGCCTGGCGCGAGTTCACCGCGCCCCGCGTCGAGACCCGCCATACCCACGGCACCGGCTGCACCTATTCGGCCGCGGTCGCAGCTGGACTCGCGCGCGGGAACCCGCTCGAGGACGCGGTTGCCCGGGCGAAGGAGTACATCACCAACGCCATCCGCACCGCCCCCGCCCTGGGCCGCGGCCGCGGCCCCCTGAACCACCACGCCTGACCCGGAGTATTACACCAAGCCAGTTTCGTTGAAGTGGGGCAGGACTCCAGTCCTGCAGCGGGTCTCCAGACCCGCCAAGACCGGGCGTGTACGTCCGGCGCGGCGCTACCCCGGTCCTACCTCCGGCAGCACATGGATGCCGAGCCCCTCGAGGTCGCTTCGTAGCCGCTCGACGGATTCGAAGCGCAGGGCTCGCAGGCCGGCCTCCCTCGCGGCAAGAACGTTCACCTCGCGGTCGTCGATGAACAGCGCCTGCTCGGGCCGCAGCGCGATACCCGCCAGGCATCGCTCGTAGATCGCACGCTCCGGCTTGATCAACCGGACTTCGCACGAAAGGGTCACGGAATCGAGGTGCTTCAGCCAGGCGAAAGTCCGGCGGGCATATGACGCCATGTCCACATGCATGTTGGACAGCACCGCGGTCTTGAGGCCGAACGCGTGCACCCGTCCAACCCACTCGGTCATGTCGCGGTCGACGTCGGTCCACATCCCAACGTCCCACCGCCGCAGCTGGTCGATCAGGTCGTAATCCAACGGCACCGATCCCGCGGACACGGCGGCCCAGTAGTCCCCAAAACTGACGTCGCCCCGGTCATAGCGCCCGCGCCCCTCTTCGTAGCGGATCGCGAACGTCTCGGGATCCAGCTTCAGCGCGCCGGCCATTCGCGCGATCTTCTCTGGACCCGGGCGATGGCACAGCACCTCGCCGTAGTCCAGAATCAGGCCGTAAATGCCGTTCACCCTTCTCATTTAGCGCCGCCTCATTCAAACTGCGCGCGGAACTTTTCCAGCCGCTCCGCCAGCACCCGAACTTCCTCGCGCAGCGCGCGCACCTCGGCCTCGAGTTCGGCCAGCCGGCCCACGCGCGGGACTTCAGCCTCCACCGCCGCGGCCGGTGACGCGATCGACGGCGGCCCCGAGAGCAACTGCGCGGTACGGGGCTCCTTCGTCCCCGGTTGTCGGGGCAGGCGCACCGCCAGCGGCTCGGGCTGCCACTCGATCAGGCGCTGCAAGACAGCCTCCACCTCGTCAGTGTCGCTGAAAGGATGCAGCCGGCCCGCGCGGTCGCGCAGCTCACCCACGGTCTGCGGCCCGCGCACCATCAGCTCGCACAAGATCGCGAGCTCGCGCCGGCCCAGGTTCAGCTTCTCCGAGAGCCGCTCGCGGAACTTCGGCACCCGCATACCCGCGCCCGTGATGCTGGCCGCCAACCCCTTCTCGCGCAGGGTGTCGATGGCGTCCGCCACCGTGTCTTCGTCATAATTGACCGCCGGGTCGCGATTCGATTTCTGGTTGCACGCGTTCACCAGGGCGTTCAGCGTCAGCGGGTAATACTCCGGGGTCGCCATCTCTTTTTCGACCAGCGACCCCAGCACGCGAACCTCGACGACATTCAGCATCGAACCCTATGCGACCTCGACCTTTTTGATGTAGTCCAGCTTCGGGAAGCTGCTTTCGAGGTACTTGTTGCCCTCGCTCTGAATGCGGCCCTGGTCCGGACCCTCGCCATAACCGCTAAAGAGTTGGCCCACCACGTCCATGCCCTCCGTGACGCGGCCGAACGGGGCGAAACCCTGGCGGTCCAGCGCGGCGTTGTTCCCCAGGTTGATGAACACCTGCGTGGTGCGCGTATTCGGGCCGGCCGTTGCGAACGTGACGGAACCCGGCGCATTGGTCTGGGTGACGGGATCGTCGGGGATATTCGCCGACCGCCACTGCCGCGCGACGGCCGGGTCGCCGGGAATGCCGAACTGAACCACGAAGCGGGGCAGCACGCGGAAGAAACGCGCGCCGTCGTAGAAGCCGCTCTTGATGAGACTGTGAAAGCGGTCCGCGCCCTGCGGGGCCCAGGCCCGCGTCACTTCCACGGTGAAAGTGCCTTTGGTTGTCTCGAACCGCGCCCGGTAAGTTTCAGGAGCCTGCTCATTCTGCGCCAATGTTTACATCCTCCTCGCACTATTGTGACACGGCCCCGTGGGGACATTCGTTAGAATGAGGGTGTCTATGAGTTACCGAATGCTCGCGCCACTTTTCGTTGTGGCCGTCCTGGCCTGGGGCGCTCCCAAGGAGGGCGACGCCAAAAAAGGCGGAACCCTGTTCAGCCAGCAGTGCGTGACCTGCCACAACGCCAACAACAACGAGAAAAAGCTCGGCCCGGGCCTCAAAGGCCTGTTTAAGATGGCCAAGCTGCCCAACGGGAAAAAGAATACCGAGCAGAACATCCGCGCGCAGATCGATAGTGGCGGCAACGGCATGCCCCCGTTCAAAGACATGTTGAGCGACCAGGAGAAGGACGACCTGATGGCGTACCTGAAAACGCTGTGAGGACAAACTGCCGGTTGTGGCGCAGGCACTCCTGCCCAATGCCACTTAGTTTTCCGCAATACCGGGCAGAAACCGTGGGGCAGGACTCCAGTCCTGCAGCGGGTCTCCAGACCCGCCTCCGTCCACCTTCCTGAAACGAAGGAAGCCGGACGTGGACTTCCGGCGCAGATCTGGAGAGCCGCCCCACTCCGGCCGTCCGCATCTGGGAAAACTAACTGGCATTGGGCACTCCTGCCTGCCGCCTCGACACTCGTGCCGAGGCCCGTTTGCGCGTCAGGAAGAGGCGCGACGCCGCGGACCAAGAGTCTGCGTCACAATGAATGTGCGGACCACGGGGTCCGTCCCACAACAATGACCCGCTGGCTGACTGACGAGAAGCTGCTGTTGCGGTGGGGCCCGCCGCTGGCCGTGTTCGCCGTGGCGCTGGGCGTGCTGCTGCTGGTGCGCTACATTCTGTTGCGCCTGATCCGCCGCGGCGCAGCGCCTCCGACGTCGCTTGCCGCCATCTTCGCCGAAACAATTTCCTTCCCTTCCGTCCTTTGGTCGCTGGCCGCTGCGGCCGATCTTTCTCTTTCCTCCGCCAGCCTGAGCGCCAGGCAGAGCCATCTGGCCGACGAATGGATCGGCGCGTTCGTGATCGTCAGCCTCACGCTGGTGGCGCTTTCGGTGGCCGTGCGCACGCTGACGCATTACGGCGAGCGGCAGGGGATGCCGTTCGCGGCCGCCGGGCTTTCGCGGACGCTGATCCGCGTGGTGGTGGTCACCATCGGCGTGATGTCGTTGATGGCGAACTTCGACAAGTCGATCGTGCCCCTGCTGACGGCCCTCGGAGTCGGCGGCATCGCCGTCGCCCTCGCGTTGCAGGACACGCTCGCAAACTTCTTCGCCGGCATCCACATTCTGGTGGAGCGTCCCATCTTCGTGGGCGACCTGATCCGCCTCAGCGACGGCCAGGAGGGCGTGGTCAGCGACATCGGCTGGCGCACCACGCGGGTGCGCAACGGGAACAACGATCTGGTGATCGTTCCCAACTCCAAGATCACCACCGGGACGCTGGTCAACTACAGCCTGCCGGACCGCCGCGAGGTGGCCACGCTCGCCATCCTGGTGGCGCACGATGCCGATCCGGTGGTAGTCTGCCAGATCGCCATCGAAGAAGCCCGCAACACCGAGGGCGTGCTGGCCGATCCCGCGCCGGTGTGCCTGTGCGACCCCGGCGTGCTGCCCACGCACCTGCAGTTCGCGCTGAGCGTCAACGTGGCCCGGCGTGACGACCAGGGCCCCGTGCTGTCCCGGATTCGCCTGCGGCTGCTCACGCGCTTCCGCGAGGAAGGCGTGCCGCTGCCGAACCTGGACGTGGTCCATGCGAATCGGAGTTGACGCGGGCGGCACCTTCACCGACTTCGTGGTGCTCCACGACGACGGCCGTCTGGAGTTGTTCAAGCTCCGCTCCAACCCACGCGCTCCGGCCCGCGTAATTCTCGAAGGGCTGCACCGCGCGGCGGGAAGGAAACCGGCTGCCGTCGTGCATGGCTCGACCGTGGCCACCAACGCCCTGCTCGAGCGCAAAGGCGCGCGGACGGCCTTCGTCACCACCGCGGGCTTCGAGGACCTGATCGCCATCGGCCGCCAGAACCGCGCCGAGCTGTACAACCTGACGCCCTCGCCGAAGCGCCCGCTGGTCGGCCGCGAGCTGTGCTTCGGAGTCCGTGAGCGCGCGCACTTCGACGGCGTCATTGCGGCGCGGCCGCGCGCCTCCGATCTGCGCCAGTTGCGGGATCGGCTGCGCCGCGCCAAGGCCGAATCCGTGGCCATCTGCTTCCTGCATTCCTACCGGAACCCGGCCAACGAGCAACTCGCGGCAAAGGCGCTTTCGGCCTTCCCGGTTTCCTGCTCGCACGATGTCTGCCCGGAGTTTCGCGAGTACGAACGCGCCTCCACCACCCTGCTCAACGCCTACGTGGGCCCGTTGATGGACGCCTACCTGGCCGAGCTCGAAGCCGGATTCCACGAGCCCATCGCGATTCTCCAATCGAACGGCGGCTTCATGACCGCGGCCGAGGCGCGGCGCCATCCCGTGCGCACGATTCTCTCCGGTCCCGCCGGCGGCGTCTGGGGCGCCGTCGAGATGGCGCGCCTCTCCGGATTCGAGCGCGTCCTCGGCTTCGACATGGGTGGCACCTCGACCGACGTGAGCCTCTCGGAAGGCCGTCCGCGCGAAACCACCGAAGCCTCCCTAGACGGTTTCCCGATCCGCATTCCCATGCTCGACATCCACACCGTGGGCGCCGGCGGCGGCTCCATCGCGCGCGTGGACGAAGGCGGACTCCTGCGCGTGGGTCCCGAGAGCGCGGGCGCCGATCCAGGCCCCGCCTGCTACGGCACCGGGACGGAGGCAACCGTAACCGATGCCCACGTGGTCCTGGGGCGCATTGCCGCGGACCAGTTCCTGGGCGGCGAAATGCGCATCGACGTGGAGCGCGCGGCCGCGGCCGTCGATCGCGTCGCTGTCCAGCTCGGCCTGGACCGCACGGCGGCGGCTGAGGGCATTCTGCGCGTGGCCAACGCGAACATGGAGCGGGCCATTCGAGTGGTGTCGGTCGAGCGCGGTCACGATCCGCGCGATTTCGTCCTGGCCGCGTTCGGCGGCTGCGGCGGGTTGCACGCCTGCGAGGTCGCCGGGGACCTCGGCATCCCCACGGTACTGGTGCCGTGTCATGCCGGAGCGCTCTCCGCTCTGGGAATGCTGCTGGCGGATCGCGTGCGCGACTACGCCTCGGGCGCGCTCGGCTGCACCGCGATCGGCGAGCGCTTCGAGGCGCTCGAAACGCGGGCCCTGGCCGACATGCCCGGAGCGGTCCTCGAACGCAGCGCGGATGCGCGCTATCTGGGCCAGAGCTATGAGCTGAACGTGCCCTGGGACGCCGCGGGCGCGGCCTCCGCGTTCCATCGCGAACACCAGCGTACCTACGGCTACTCCAACCCCGAGCGCGAGGTCGAGATCGTCACCATTCGCGTGCGGGCGCGCATCGCCACTCCGCGCCCCCGCATCGAAGCGCCTCGCCCCTCCGGCGCCGCCACCCGCCCCGGAACCCGGCGGGCGTTCGTTGGGGGACGCTGGCGAAAGATACCCATCCTCCGCCGCGAGCAACTGCCCGTGGCCGGACAGATGGGCCCGGCGCTGGTCCTGGATTATGGCGCCACGGTTCTGGTCCTTCCCGGTTGGCTGGTCAACATGGATAATATGGGGAGTCTTGTTTTGCGACGGAAGGAGTGAATATGGCTGGAGCTATCAGCAGCATTATGACTGTGGTGCAGTGGCTTCAAATCATCTTCGTTTACGGCACACTGGCGGCGATGTTCCTCATGCTGCACAAGGTCTCGAAGGAAGTCGCGGACATCAAGCGTGCTCTCGCCGATATGGAGGAGCGCCTGCTACTGGCGATGCTCCCCAAAGAGAAGCCGGAACGCGCCGAGCGGCTGTAGCGGCGTCAGCCCGCACAGCCCGGCCCCACACCCCGTTGGCGGCAAGGTCCTCATCTGCGATACCCTGATCGATGTCGTGAATGGGCCCCAACAATTCCTGTTGTACTTGTTGAAGCCGTCCCACTACGATGACGACGGCTACGTCATCCAGTGGGTGCGCTCCGCTATCCCTTCGAACACTCTGGCGTGCCTCTACGGCCTGGCCCTGGACTCGAACCGGCGGCGCGTCTTGGGCGAAGACGTCGAGATCGTCGTCCAGGCGTACGACGAGACCAACTCGGTGCTGCCGCTGAAGCGCATCGTGAAGAAGCTGCGCGGCCGAAAGGGCATGGTGGGATTGGTCGGGGTGCAGTCCAACCAGTTCCCGCGCGCCATGGACATCGCGGGCCCCTTGCGCGCGGCCGGCATCCAGGTCGTGATGGGCGGTTTCCATGTCTCCGGATGTCTCGCCATGTCGCCCGAGACAACGCCCGAACTCAAAGAGGCCACGGAACTCGGCATCTCGATGTTCGCCGGCGAAGCCGAAGGACGGCTCGACGAGGTTCTGCGCGACGCCTGGCGGAACGAGCTGAAACCGCTGTACAACTACCTGCCCGACCTGCCCGCGCTCGAAGGCGCGCCGATCCCGTTCCTGCCCGAAGGCCGCATCCGCCGCACCGGCGGCAACATGACCAGCTTCGACGCCGGCCGCGGCTGCCCGTTCCTTTGCTCCTTCTGCACCATCATCAACGTGCAGGGGCGCAAGAGCCGGCACCGCTCCGCGGCTGACGTCGAACAGATCGTGCGCCGTAACCTGGCCCAGGGTATCAACCGCTTCTTCATTACCGACGACAACTTCGCGCGTAACTCCGAGTGGGAGGCCACCTTCGACCGCCTCATCGCCATGCGCGAAGCCGAACATCGGAACATCAAGTTCGTGATTCAGGTGGACGTGATGTGCCACCGCCTGCCGCGCTTCATCGAGAAAGCCCGCCGCGCCGGAGTGGCCCGCGTCTTTATTGGACTCGAGAGCATCCATCCCGAGAGCCTCCTCGGCAGCCGCAAAAAGCAGAACAAGATTGCCGAGTATCGCAAGATGCTGCTGGAGTGGAAGAGCGCCGGCGTCACCGTCTTC
Organism: uncultured Solibacteraceae bacterium; assembly: GCA_964493965.1. Lineage (GTDB taxonomy): Bacteria > Acidobacteriota > Terriglobia > Bryobacterales > Bryobacteraceae > DASWZN01. The sequence goes on along the minus strand of CAZBQQ010000072.1, from coordinate 13,468 downwards.
GCCGGCTATATCGTCGGCTTCCCCAACGACACCCCGGAATCGGTCCGCCGCGACATCGGCATCATCCAGCGCGAGCTGCCCATCGACCTGCTGGAGCCGCACTGCCTGACGCCGCTCCCCGGCTCCGAGGACCATCTCAAGCTCCGCCAGGCCGGCGCCTGGCTCGATCCCGACCTGAACAAGTACGACCTGGAGCATGTCGTCACCCAACACGCCCGCATGACCACCGCGGAATGGGAGCGCATGTACCGCGACGCGTGGCTGTCCTATTTTTCGCGCGAGCACATGGAAACGGTCATGCGCCGCGCGGCCGCCACGCCGGGCATGAGCGCCGGCAACATGATGTTCCTGTTGCTGTGGTTCTACACCTGCATCGTGCTGGAGAAGGTGGATCCGCTGCAGGGCGGGTATTTGCGTCTGAAGTCGCGGACCAACCGCCGCCACACCTTCCCCCGCGAGAACCCCTTCATCTTTTATCCGAAGTACGCGGCCGAGCTGCTATGGAAGCACCTGCGCCTGGCCGGCGCCATCCTGCACTTCTACCGTTTCCGCCGCAAGCTCAAGCATGACCCCGCCGCCCGCGACTATATGGATCAGGCGCTCACGCCCGTGTCCGATTCCGAGGTCGAGTCGCTCGAAATGTTCACGGCCAAGCCGTGATCGGTTTCCGGAAGACGCTCCTCTACTTACCATTCGGCTGGCGGTGGAAGGTGCCCGGCGAGCCGCGGCCGCGGACCAGCATCGTCGCTGGTCCTCGAAACTCGATTGTGATCGTGGAGTCTTCCGGGCTCGGGCGGTCCTGGTACATCGGCTTGTGAGTGGCGTCGCGCGGCAGCGGATACCAGCTCTCCGTCTTCTGATGCAGCAGCACGGTATTTCCACGGACCTCATAGATTCCTTTGGCTATCACCACGCCGGTGATGATCTGACCTGACCCTGCGATCGTATACCGGTAAGTGCCGTCGGCGCGAAAACTGTACCATTCCCCGCTGTAACTGGACTGCAGGAACGCGCCGGTCGATGGATTCACGAGTTCACCGTAGTAGTCCGCGGTGCTCCAGTTACCGACCAGCGGCCCCGATCCTCCCGTCGCAGCCTGCGGAGGCGCGGGTGCCGTGGGTGACACGGAGCCGGCGCCGTCCGCGGCCGATCCCATCACTCCAGTAATCAGCGCCGCGCCTCGCGCCAGGTCCGCCGCGGCGGGGCTGCCGTAGCTCACCCACCACGCGGCGCTTTCTTTCAGCATGACGGCGCCCGGCCCCGAGTAGCTCTTGCCCCCGCTGGTGTACGTGACCAGGAACGCGACCGAGTCCTGGGCCGCAGTCAGGTGGGACGTCCGAAAGCTGGGCAGCGCTTGCTGAAAGCTCCGCTCGACCGCCTCGGCGTACGCCGCGACAGGCTTGGCCGGATCGCGCGGCATGCGAATCACGAGAATCTCCTCGTCCCGCGGCGCGTTGCTCAGGCGCACGTTCCAGCGGCCGTACTTCGCCTCCCAGCCTTCGGGCTGTTCGAGCGAAAACGAGCCATCCGGCGCTGCCGTCCTGGTCCATCGAATCTGGTCCTGCGCAGCCAGCGGCGCAAGCGAAAGCAAGCCGGCGATCGAGCAAAGTGTGACAGAGGTTAGTCGTCTCAAAGGATGGGCCCCCTCTACCGCTCGAAGCCAGTATACACAGACCGCGTGGAGGCCCGGGGGCAGTTATCGGAGGTCTTCCCTCACTTGATGCGGATCGGGTCCGCCCAGTTCCCGCGGAAAAGAAACTTCTGCGCGTAAATGGTCTTGGTGAACTTGCCGTAGCGGATATCGGCCCCGGCGTAAATCCCCAGCACAAAACAATCGTCCGGCAGCGCGAACGTGTCCGAAACGGTCTGCTGCTTCCGCTTGGGGTCGATCGTTCGCTGATGCGTCTCTCCCGGCTCCCAACCCTTGTGCGGAGCGAACACGTAGCGCAACTCGGTTCCGAGTGAGAAGACGGCGTTGTTAGTCAGCTCGTATTCCACCGGGACTTCCTTCGCCTTGTCCAGATCCGTGACCGGAGTGCGCAGCGCGAGCGTGGGCCACACGATCGGCTCCTTGCCCGTGAGCACCACCACCGACTCAACCTTGAGCAGACGGCCCTGGGCATTGTAACTCTCGAACACCAATTCGCGATCCTTGAGATCTTCGCCCGCGAACGAGAGCTTCCCGCCGACATATCCATGCGCGTCGGGCGTGGCTTCCCAGAGCACGGAGTCCTGGTAGACGACCTTGAACCGCTTGACCTCCGGTCCCAGGAACGCTTCGACCGGAACTTCATTCAAGTAGAACTGCTGATTCCTGGGCGATGCCACCAGCGACTGGTTGTACTCCGCGAGCGCATGCCACACCGGCCGCGGATAGCCGGTCCTGTCGTTCAGATTCTTGAAACCCCAGAACCCGAACCACTCTTCGGCGGTATCGTTGTGCACTGCAGGCTCGCCGCCCTTCCACCATCCGTCCGCGTAAATGAAGGGGCACACGCCCGCGACGCCCGAATCGAGCAGATCGCGATAGGCACGGGTCAGTGCCCGTGCCTGGGTCTCCAGCGTATTGCCTCCGTACTGGCCGGCGCCCGCGCCCTGGCGCGAGACCGAGCGCCCAAACTCGGTGACCACCACCGGCTTCGCGCCGCCGTTGAGCTCCGCCACGAAGCGATTCGTGTTGGCGTAACCGTGCGTGAAGTTGGATCCCTCGGTGGTGTAGTCGTAAGTGTTGTGGGCGTACACATCGAAAAGGTTGAGGTCCACCCAGCCGGTAATAGCCGTATTGCCTGAGATCGCGACGGGGACTCCCGGATGTTCGCGATGGACCAGGTCGCGCAGCTTGGTCCACAGATCCAGGGTCGCCTGCGCTCCGACCTTGCGTATGTGCGCCGGCATCGGCTCATTCATGATCAGGTAAGTGATCACGCAATCGTACTTTTTGGAGTAAGTCAGGACGCGCTTGGTCCACTCCAGGTTCCGCTCCACCACCTTGGGATCGCTGAAATCCTCATCGGGCTTGATCCAGATTCCGAAAATGACTTTCAGCCCGGATGCCTGCACCAGCTTGAGCTCGTCCTCGGTCAAGTCCGACCACGTGCGTATGCCGTTGAAGCCTGCGGCCTTGATGTTACTCAGATCCTGCCGGGTCACAGCCAGATCGGAGACACGCTGCTGATAAGGATGTTCGCCGGGCCGCGCGCCGGGCTCGTAGCCGATGGCATTGACGAAGAACTTGTGGCCGTCGATGTAGTACCAGCCGTCCTTGATCTCGATTTTAGCCCCGGGCGCCGGCGCGGCCAGAGCGCTAACGCAGCCGGCGAGGAACGCCAGCAGGGTGATGAAGTGTCTGCGATCCATTCGATGTGTGCTCCTTTTGGAACCTGTGCCGACCTCACAGAATAGCGCTTGCCGCTCGTGGGTGCAGGCCGTGGGTGCGGGTTATCATGGTGGCGTGCTGCGCTGGCTTGCCCTTCTGCTCGTCCCCATGACCGCGACGGCCGCCGACCGCTGGATCGAGGTCCGCTCCGGGCCCTTCCAGATTGTCACCGACGCGGGCGATCGCGGAGCGCGCGAGACGCTCAACCAGCTCGAACAGGTGCGCTATCTCCTCGGCACGGCGCTGGGCATCGAGGACCTGAAAACGCTCTGGCCGGTGCGCATCGTGATCGGCAAGTCGGTCGCGGCGGCCGTGCCGGTCTGGACCAGGGACACCTACACCGGCGCCGTCCCGGCCGGCTCCCCGATGCCGCCCGCGTGCCTCCGCGAAGTGGTCCGGATCCTGATCGAATCGAACACCGGCCGCATGCCCGCGGGGATCGAAAGCGGCCTCGAGGAGTTCTTCTCGACGGCGCAGGCTGTAGGCACCAAGGTGACGCTGGGGGCACCGCCCGCCGCCGACCGGCGCACCGCGGATTGGGCCCGCATCGACCTGCTGCAGACGGACCCGGAATACGCCGGACGGCTGCACGTTCTGCTCTACAATCTCCAGCACGGCGGCGACCTCATGCCCGCGATGCGGAATGCCTTCGGCAAACCGCCCGCACAAATCGATAAGCAGGCCGCGGCGATGCTGGCCACGGGCAACTTCCCCACCGTCACAGTAGGCGCGCGGGCGCTCGATCCCAAGCGGGATTTCGAGCCGCAGCCGGTCGGGGGCCCGCTCGGTTCGGTCGCTCTGGCGGACCTCAGCGGCACCTACCAGCCCCTGATGCAGGCCGCGCCGGCGGAGGCACACGAAGGTCTCGGACTTCAGGCGCTTCGCGACAAGCAGACCGCCGACGCGCTCCGCGAGCTGAGCGCCGCCGTCGAGACCGGCAGCACCAGCGCGCGCGCATGGCTCGAACATGCCCGCCTGCTGACCGAGCCCATCAAGGCCAAGGTCGAGATCGAGAAGGCCACCAAGCTGAATCCCAACTGGGCGGAGCCCTACGCGGCGCTCGCCGCCCTCGAGACCGATCCCGCTCACAAGCTGCAAGCGCTCAAGACCGCCGCTTCGCTCGAGCCCCGCAACGCGGCGCGCTGGATCGAGGTCGCCGAAGTCTATCAGAAGCACGACATGTATCCCCAAGCCGCCAAGGCCTGGGCCGCCGCCGAGGACAACTCGGCGGACGATGCCGAGCGCGAGCGCATCGGCGAAATACGCCACAACATGGAGCAGCAGCGACTCGATTACGAAGCCGCCGAGCGGAAACGGGTCGAGGATGAGAAGCGGCGCGACATCGATCGCGTCAAGGCGGACGCGATGGCGCGGATCCACGCCGCCGAGCAAAGCGCCGACCGCGCCAACCCGCGCGCCAACGCGGACGCGAAGGTGGAGACCATGGCGATCGGCGACACCGCTCCCGTCAGGGTGGAAGGCAGCCTGGTCCAGGTCGATTGCCTGGGCCGCGTGATGCGGCTCGCCATTCGAAAGGAAGGCCAGAAGGATACGCGCCTGCTGATCCGCGATCCCAAGAGCGTAGTCGTGACGGGCGGGGATCTCGTGCTGAAGTGCGGCCCGCTGAACCCGCCGCGAGCGGTCGCGATCGACTACCAGCCGAAGCCAAGCCCCAAACTGGGCGCCGCGGGCGACGTGGTTGCGGTCACCTACCAGTGACGGGAACGCCTCATCGCATCGTGGACGGGCGCCCGTTTCTGCCGGGGCGGCGGCGAATCGCCCTGCTCTCGGGCCGGTTCCCCGACCCGCGCGCGTTCCACCTGCTCCGCCAGGCCTCCTGCGAATTCGACGTGGTCCTGTTCGCGCTGGCAGGCGAGCCCGCTGCCGGATGCGAGCCGCTCCTGGAGTTCTGTTCGCGCGTTGTGCTCGCCGAGACGCCCGAAACCATGCGCGAACTTTGGGAGCGGCTGCCCCGCGAGCTGAACGTTGACGCACGCCAGGTCGATGGCGCCGAAATGGCCGCCTACGGGGGCGACCTCCTGACCACCCCGGCGATCGGCCAGCGGCTGCGATCGTGGCGAAGCTGGGGGCTCCGCGCAATGCCGGCCGCAACAATCCCCGACGGCCTGGATCTGGACGCCCACCCGCCGATCCCCGAGCCCGCGGGACACCACGTGTCGCTGGCGCCCGCCGATCACGGCCGATTCATGGAGCGGGTATGGCCGCAGGTCGTCAGGCAGTTCCCGGAGGCGACCCTGGTGTCCTCCTTTGAACACGCGAATGTGGTGGTGGGACCGGCCCTCGAAGCCATGGCGATCGAGCGCGCCATCGTCGCCACGCCCGGCGCGCCAGACACCCTGGGTCTCCGGCACAACGTGAGCGCCTGGATCGCCAGGGATACGGCAGCCGGTCTCGCCGACGGAATCGTAACGCTGTTGGGCGACCCGGATCTGCGGCGGCGCCTGGCCCGCGAGGCGCGCCGCCTGGCCGAAGAGCGCTTCGACTGGAAATGCATCGGCGTCGCCGAGCGGGCACTCCTGCGCGAGATCGTCGAACGGCCACCCACCATCCGCCCCGCGCGCAAGGCCGACATTCCCGAGCTGGACCGCATCCAGCGCCTGGCCCCGGAGGCCGTGCTGTGGGACGCCTCGGGCTACCTCGCCTACGACTGCCGGGTGGCGGAGCTGCGAGGGCGCATCGCAGGCTTCGTCGTGTGCCGGAAGCTCTCCGACGATGAAGCCGAAGTTCTCAGCCTAGTTGTAGATCCGGATGTACGCAGGAGAGGCGTCGGGGCCCTTCTGATGCACGAGGCGCTCGACCACCTCGCCGGCCGTACCTGGTACCTGGAGGTGCGCGAATCCAACCAGCCCGCCCGTAAGCTATACAGAAAGCTAGGGTTTCAGGATATCGACCTAAGGCCAGCCTACTACCAGGATACGGGTGAAGCCGCGGTTGTAATGCGGTTGAAACCGTGCTAACGTTCATATTGCCGGGCATGTAGGTCCCCGGCAGTTAGTACGGTTTTCATGAAACACGCGTGGAATCCACCCACCGAGCCTACGAATCCATTTCCCAGAGGACTCTGCTTTGGCAACGCCGCCGCATGGAGGATTTCGCCTATGCAATTAACTCCAGAGGAGTTGAAGGCGCACCTGATGGAAGCTGACGACGAGTTTCGTCGTCTGGCGCATCAGCACTGTGACTACAAGAAACAGCTCGAGGCCTTCGCGGCCCGGCCCTACCTGACTCCCGAAGAGCAGGTAGAGGAGACCCGGATCAAGAAGTTGAAGCTGCGATTGAAAGACCAGATGCACGACATGCTCGAGCAATATCGCCATCAGCATCAGATGGCGTAACTTCAGGTGCGCTGATCCGCAAACCGGGGACTGGACCGAATTTCGCCGCCTTTGCGAAATTCGTGCCTGTCCCCGGTTTGCCTTCACGAACAACCCGCCCTGCTCCGTCAGCCGCCTCCCGGCCTCGTCCAATCCTCGATCTTCAGTCCCCTGATCCTGTTGAACGCCTGGTCATTCGTCACCAGCACGAAACCGGACGCCAAGGCCTGTGCGCTGATCATCATGTCGAGGTTCCCCATCACTTGCCCTCCCCGTTCGAGCGTCGCACGGAGTTGGCCGTACTCTCGCGCCGCCTCCGAATCCCATGGCAGAATCGTCACCCGCAGCAGGAACTCATCAACGACCCTCTGCAACTGCACCGCCTCGGGCCGCCGCGCCACCCCATAGCGCAGCTCGCCCTCGGTGACCGCGGAGACTGCGATCTGTGGCAAAGGGACTTTGACCAGCCGCTGGCGAACGGCCCGAACATTCCCTTTAATGATGTAGCTGGCGATGTTGGTATCCAGCAGATATCGGCGCGTCATCAGAAGAGATCCCGTTTCTGCGGCCTGTCATCGCCTCGCTCGGCCATGTAGTCCGCTGGCACGCCGGCTTGCTCCACGAGTTGAAAAAAGCCCTCCCATGATTCCGGCCGCCGCGACAGGATCACATCTCCCGTCTTGGGATCCCTTCGGATAAAAACCTCGCTGCTCTCAAAACGGAACTCCGCGGGCAGGCGGACCGCTTGGCTCCGTCCGTTTCGAAACAACTTTGCGGTGCGCGGCATGTGACCTCCATAAACGTGGTATATATCAGAGTATATCACATATGCGCAAGCCCACAGCGAACCGCCTGCGAGACACGGAAACTGCCTCCATCTGAGTGTGTTGCTGCCCGGTCGGGAGATTTGCGGACCGTTTGTTCCAGGTGCTGGTATTCTATTGAGGTTCATTGCGCTCCTCCTGCCCGCGCCAACTTCCTATTCCGTGAGGTCGGCGGAGGAAGCACAAGAGAGCGACGCACAGGCTGTGTCAGGTAAGTAAGCGAAACCCAAAAAAGGAGCGCGGATGGAGAGCGGACGCCAGCGCAAGAGATCTGCTCAGAGTTAAGTACTGGGAGGACGTGAGAGGGGTTCCGCTGGGACCTTCGGCACCGTCCCATGGTGCCACGGAACCGGACTCAAAGAAATGCCGGTCACGCCCCACCCGAATTTCTTTTCCCACCGTTTTCCACTGCTCGCACGCTTTGTCCCCTCCCGGCCCACCCTCCTCGCGCTAAACTTCGCTCGGAGACGGACTCCCCATGAAAGGCGATCACGGCAGCGCCCGATCAAACAAACCCACGGCCCCCGTTGCAACCACAGGCCTTATGGGTTCGTTCGGTCATTCTCTTCCGTCCCGACCCCCTATAATGGTACTTTCCCAATGCCAGAGAACACCCTCGACCTCAAAAAAACGGTCAACCTGCCGCGCACCGATTTCCCGATGAAGGCGAACCTGCCTCAGACCGAGCCGAAAATCCTGGCGCGTTGGGAGGAAACCAAGCTCTACGAACGCATCCGCCAAGCCCGCGCCGGCCGGCCCCAGTTCATCCTGCACGACGGCCCGCCCTTCGCCAACAACCGCATCCACGCCGGCACCGCCTTCAACAAGGTGCTCAAGGACTTCATCGTCAAGTCGAAAAGCATGTCCGGCTTCGACGCCCCCTACGTCCCCGGTTGGGATTGCCACGGCCTCCCCATCGAGAACAAGGTGGATCAGGAACTCGGCTCCAAAAAAGCCAAGATGACCGTCGCCCAGATCCGCGAAGAGTGCCGAAAATACGCGATGAAGTGGGTCGGCATTCAGGGCGCGGAATTCCGCCGCCTCGGCGTGCTCGGCCGCTGGGACAAGCCCTACCTGACGCTGACGCCCGACTACGAGGCCGCCATCGCCCACGCCTTCGTCGAGTTTGTCGATCGCGGCTACGTGTACAAAGGTCTGAAGCCCGTGAACTGGTGCCTCACGCACCGCACCGCGCTGGCGGAAGCCGAGGTGGAGTACGAGAACCACACCAGCCCGTCCATCTGGGTGCGTTTCGCGCTAACTTCGGAGCCCGCCACCATCGACCCCGCGCTACTTGGCCGCCGCGTCTACGGCCTCATCTGGACCACCACGCCCTGGACCATCCCGGCCAACATGGCCATCGCCTTCCATCCCAACTACGACTACGTCGCCGCGGACGTGAACGGCGACGTCTATCTCGTAGCGGCCGACCTGCTCGCCCAGACCGCGCAGAATTGCGGTTGGACCGAGCCCGCCATCATCGCCCGTGTCAAAGGCGCAAAGCTCGAAGGCGCCGTCTTCCGCCACCCCTTCCTCGAACGCGACTCCGTGGGCGTGCTGGCCGACTACGTGACCCTCGACCAGGGCACCGGAGCGGTCCACACCGCCCCCGGCCATGGCCAGGAGGATTACCTCACCGGCCAGCGCTACGGCATCCCGACCTATTGCCCCGTCGACCCTGCCGGCCGCTTCTTCCACGCCGAGGGCGCCGCCGGTCGCCTGCCCGAAGAGTTGATCGGAAAGACCGTGTGGGAAGGGAACCCGGTGGTGGTCGGCATTCTGAATTCCGCCGGCGCGCTCCTGGGATTGCAGAAGCTCGAACACAGCTACCCGCACTGCTGGCGCTGCCACCACCCCACCATCTTCCGCGCCACCGAGCAGTGGTTCATCGGCATCGATCGAAATGATCTGCGCGCCCGCGCCCTCGACGCCATCAGCAAAGTGAAGTGGATGCCGGCCTGGGGCGAGCAGCGCATCTCGAACATGATCGCGAACCGTCCCGATTGGTGCATCTCGCGCCAGCGCGTCTGGGGTGTGCCGCTGATCGTCTTCTACTGCGGCTCGTGCGGCGAGCCCATCACCGACCGCAAGATCCTCGACCACGTGGTGGACCTGTTCGCCGAGTTCACCGCCGACGTCTGGTACGATCGCACCGCCGCCGAACTGATGGGCCCGGGCGTCGCCTGTCCCAAGTGCGGCGCGACGGAGTTCCGCAAAGAGACCGACATCCTCGACGTCTGGTTCGAATCCGGCTCGAGCCACCTGGCCGTGCTGACGGAAGCGAACGGGCTGCCCTGGCCCGCCGACCTGTATGTCGAGGGCGGCGATCAGTACCGCGGCTGGTTCCACAGTTCGCTGCTGACCGCGGTGGGTCTGCGCGGCTGCGCGCCTTACCGCCAGTGCGCGACGCACGGCTGGACGCTCGACGAACAGGGTCGCGCTCTTTCCAAGTCTCTGGGCAATTACGTCGAGGCGCAGGAGCTGATCCAGCAGTACGGCGCCGACGTGGTCCGCCTGTGGGTAACATCGGTCGAGTTCACCGACGACGTGGTGATCTCGCCCACCATCCTCACGCGCCTCTCGGAAGCCTATCGCAAACTGCGCAACACCACCTTCCGGAACGCGCTCGGCAACCTGTCGGACTTCGTGCCCGAAACGGATGCGGTGCCGGCCGCCGAACTGGCGGAGTTCGATCAGTGGATGCTGATCCGAGCCGAGGCGCTCGTGCGGGATTGCCGGAAGTGGTACGAGGAATACGCGTTCCACCGCGTCTACCGGGCGATTTACGACTTCACGACCGTCGAGCTGAGCGCGGTCTTCATCGAGGTCTTGAGGGATCGCCTCTACACCCGCGCGCCAAACTCGAAGAACCGCCGCAGCGCCCAGACCGCGCTCTATCGCGTCTCCTACGCGCTGGTCCGCCTGATCGCGCCGCTCATCAGCTACACCGCCGACGAAGTGTGGCAGCACCTTCGGAAGCCGGCCGGAGCCCCGGACAGCGTGCATCTCGCGCTCTTCCCCGAACCGGACGAGCTGACCGCGGGCCTGCCGGAAGCGCACCGCGAGCGCGCGCTGAACTGGGACCGCCTGATGCCTGTTCGCGAAACGGTGCTCAAAAGCCTGGAGACGGCCCGCCAGGAGAAGCTGATCGGAGGCCCCCTCGAAGCCCGTGTGCGCCTGCGCGCCAACCCTGATCTGCTCCCGCTGCTCGAGCAGTATGCGGCGGAGTTGCCCGGCCTCTTCGTGGTGTCGCAAGTGGAGCTCGACGGCCCCGCCGACGGCGACATCCAAGTGACCATCGAGCGCGCAGCCGGAGCCAAGTGCGAGCGCTGCTGGAAGTACACCACCGATACCGGCGCGAACCCGGCCTTCCCCACAATCTGCGCCCCCTGCGCCGAAGCCGTGACGGAGATCCTGGGATGAGTGGCGCAGGCTTCAGCCTGCCGTGTCGGCACTCATGCCGACACCCTTACTTATGACCCGACGCCTGCTCGCCTATCTGATCGCCGCCGGGGTTTTCACGCTCGACCGCATCACCAAGCTGGTGATCGACCGCCTGGTGCCGCTCTGGGAATCGCGCGAAGTCATTCCCGGCTTTTTCAATATCGTGCACACGGAGAACGCAGCCGCGGCCTTCAGCCTCTTCACCAGCGTGGCGCCCGGCTGGCGCCGGTTTTTCCTGATCGGCTCATCGTCGGTCGCGGCCGTCCTCATCTCGGTCCTGCTCTGGCGCGATGGAGCCCGCGCGGTGGGCAGCCGGATGGTGTCGATCGGGCTGGCGCTGATCCTGGGCGGCGCCCTGGGCAACCTGTACGACCGCATCACTCCCGGCACCGTGACCGATTTCCTCGAGTTCTACGTGGGCAGCTTTCGCTGGCCCGCTTTTAACGTCGCCGACAGCGCCATCAGCATCGGCGCCGGTCTGGTCCTGCTCGATCTGCTGCTGGCCAAACGCGCGCTGAAGAAGGGTTGAATGTTCCCCATCGTTTTCAGAATCGGCCACTTTTTCCTGCCGTCCTACGGCCTGCTGGTGGCGCTGGGATTTCTGTCGGCGCTGTGGATGGTGGGACGCCTGAGCCGCCGCGCCGGCCTGGATGTGGACGCCACCCTGAACCTCGGCATCTATACCGCCATCGCCGCGATGGTGGGCGCCAAGCTGTTCATGCTGGCGCTCGATTTCGGCTATTATTCGCGGAATCTCGGCGAAATCTTCTCGCTTTCCACGCTGCTCGCCGGCGGCGTCTTTTACGGAGGGCTGATCGCCGGTCTCCTGACGGCGTTTCTCTTCCTGCGCCGCAGCCGGTTGCCGGGCCTGGTGACGGCGGACGTCTTCGCGCCGGCCATCGCCCTCGGCCACGCCATCGGCCGCGTAGGTTGCTTCGCCGCGGGCTGCTGCTGGGGCGCGCCGTCCAAGCTGCCCTGGGCCGTGACCTTCACCGATCCCTTTGCCCACGAGCGCATGGGAGTGCCGCTAGGCATCCCGCTGCAGCCAACCCAGCTCTACGAGGCCTTGGCAGAGGCGGTGATCTGCCTGATCCTCTACCGCCGCTTCGCCCGCCCCCACCGCCCCGGCGCCATCATCGGCCTCTACCTGATCCTGTATCCGACGGCGCGCTTTCTGGTGGAATTCGTCCGCGAACACGACCCGCTCAATCCGCATCTCGGACCGCTGGTGGCAGAGCAATGGATCGCCCTCGCCCTCATCGCGCTGGGAGTGTACCTGATCTGCGGCGCGGGGCGAACGCCCGCGCCGGCTGCGTCTAAACCCCCTGCTCGGGTCCGCCGCTAACTTGACTAAGCTAGCTCCGTGGCGCACGCTTCAGCATGCCGTGTCGGCACTCGTGCCGACACTCCGGCCCTTGGAAGCACGCCAGGATTCTGAAGGTGGCGCCGGTTCAGCCCATCCAAATGCATTGCCAAGCGAGGACTGGTTCACCCTCTCCGGTGGCTCTTTCTGTAGAAGAGGGCTCCAGATACGCCGACGCAGACCACGCCGAGCAGGGCGACGGCTGCCCCGCGAGCCACCCACTCAACTCCGACCCAGTCGGTATCTGACATGCGTGCTCTATGAGCCGCAGGTATCTTTGAGATCTCGTGCTCCGTGCCAAGCAACGAAAGCGCTGCGCCAGCAATAATCAGAACACAGCCAACAAGACCTATCTTCTTGTGCATCGTCGCTCGACGTTGCTAGGTTCGGGGGCGGCTGTTCGTTTACCCCCCGTCCAGAACCTCCCGGATCTTCCGCGTCAGCACCGTCGGCGTGAACGGCTTCTTCAGGAACGCCCCGCCCGCCCCGGCCAGGCCCCGCCCTTCGAGCGCGTCCTTCGCGTAGCCCGACATCAGCAGCACCCTCAAATCGGGACGCATCAGGCCTACCTGCTCCGCCAGCGCCCGGCCGCTCATCTCCGGCAGGACCGCGTCGGTCAGCAGCAGGTCGATCGCCCCCGCGTGGCTGGCACACAGCGTGATCGCCTCGTGGGGCCGCGCCGCGGGTAGCACAGTATACCCGTGGTGTTCCAGCACGCCCGAAACCAGCCGGCGCACTTCGTCCTCGTCCTCGACCAGCAGCACCGTCTCCGTCCCGCGTTGCCGGCGGACGACCTCCGGCCCCGTGCCTTTCTCCGATGGAGCCGGCCGGACCCGCGGCAGATAGACCCGGATCGCCGTGCCCCGCTCCGGCGCGCTCACGACATCGATCTCGCCGCCCGCCTGCTTCACGATGGCGTACACCGTCGCCATGCCGAGGCCGGTGCCCTTCCCGCGTCCCTTGGTGGTGAAGAACGGCTCGAAGATGCGGGTCCTGGTCTCCTCGTCCATCCCCACGCCGTTGTCGAGGACGGACAGGATCGTGTACTCGCCGGCTCCGATCGTCTCGCTCGAGGTCTCGATCGTGATCCGGCCTCCCGCCTCGACGGCATCGCGCGCGTTCAGGA
>CAZBQQ010000071.1:23732-25817 GCA_964493965.1 uncultured Solibacteraceae bacterium | reverse complement strand
CACATGCGGCACGCCAGGAAGCGGCTGGGCCTGATCTGGGTCGACGCGCACCCGGACATGAACACGCCCGAGACCAGTCCCAGCGGCAACGTGCACGGCATGCCACTGGCCTGCATCATCGGAATGGGGCCGCGCAAGCTGACGCACCTGTGCGGATTCGCTCCCAAGATCGATCCCAAGAACGTGGCGCTGGTCGGCATCCGCGACGTGGACGCGCTCGAAAGGCCGCACGTCAAGGAATCCGGCGTGCGCGCGTTCACCATGCGCGACATCGACGAGCGCGGCATGCGCGCGGTCATGGAAGAGGCGATCGAGATCGCCAGCGCGGGGACCGAGGGCTTCCACCTCTCGCTGGACATGGACTCGGTGGACCCGCAGATCGCGCCCGGCGTCGGCACGCCCGTGCGCGGCGGCCTGAGTTACCGCGAGGCGCACCTGGGCATGGAGATGATCGGAGACGGCGGCCGCATGACTTCGATGGACGTGGTGGAAGTGAATCCGGTTTTCGATGAAGCCAACCGAACCGCGCAGTTCGCGGTGGAACTGGTTCTTTCGGCGATGGGAAAACGAATTCTATGAGCGATGGCAAGATCCGGGTGGCGGTGCTGTACGGGGGCAGGAGCGGCGAGCATGAGGTCTCGATCCGTTCCGCGGAGTCCGTCATCGCCGCGATGAACCCGGCCCGTTACGAGGTCACCAGAATCTTTATCACGCAGGAGGGACGTTGGGAGCCGAGGCCGATCGTGCCGGAGCCGAACGCCAACCCCGGTATCGACGTGGTGTTCCCGGTGCTCCACGGCACGTTCGGCGAGGACGGCACGATGCAGGGGCTGCTCGAACTGGCCGGCCTGGCGTATGTGGGCGCGGGCGTCCTGGCCTCGGCGGTCGCGATGGATAAGGAGGTCACGAAGCGGCTGTGCCGCGAGCGCGGACTTCCGGTAGTCGATTACGTCATCCTGACGCGCGGCTGCCTGTCGGCGGAAACGGTCGAGCGCAAGCTGGCATACCCGGTGTTCGTCAAGCCTGCGAACCTCGGATCGTCGGTGGGGATTTCCAAGGCGCGCAATCGCGAGGAGCTCGAGCGGGCGCTGCGCGTGGCGGCGGAGTACGACCGGAAGGTCGTGGTCGAGAGCGAGATCGTGGGACGCGAGATCGAATGCTCGGTGCTCGGCAACGAGAATCCGGAGGCTGCAGTTCCGTGCGAGATCCTGCCCTCGCGCGATTTCTACGACTACGAGGACAAGTACCTTCTCGACCAGGCCGGCACGGTGGTGCCCGCCGATCTGCCGCCCGAAACGACGGAGGAGGTGCGGCGGCTGGCGGTGGAGTGCTACCGCGCCGTCGAGTGCGAGGGAATGGCGCGCGTCGATTTTCTGCTCGACTCCGCCAGCGCGCGGCTGTACATCAACGAGATCAACACCATCCCGGGCTTCACGTCGATCAGCATGTATCCCAAGATGTGGGAGGCGGCCGGCCTGCCGTACTCCGCGCTGATCGACCGGCTGATTGATCTGGCGCTGGCGCGGGCCGCCGCGCGCAAGGCCACTAAGTTCAGCCGGTAGGTTAGTGGGGCAGGCGTCCACGCCTGCAGCGGGTCTCCAGACCCGCCCCGCATGGCCACAAGAGGGATCTGGACTGGGGGCGGGCGGTTCGGCTAGAATCCCATTGAACGACTTGGAGGCTACTCATGTTGAAGGGATTCAAGGAATTTCTATTCAGGGGCAACGTCATTGACCTGGCCGTCGCGGTGGTGATCGGCGGAGCGTTTGGCGCCGTGGTCGCAGCGTTCGTGAAGGACCTGCTGACGCCGTTGATCGCGGCGATCGTCGGCAAGCCCGACTTTTCGGGCCTGACGTTCGCAGTCAACAACAGCAAGTTTCTCTACGGGGAGTTTGTCAACGCCGTGGTGTCGTTCGTACTGGTCGCGACGGTGGTGTATTTCGTGATCGTCATTCCTATGAAGGCGGTCACGGAGCGGATGAAGCCGAAGGAGGCGCCCGCGCCGCCAGCCACGCGGAAATGCCCGGAATGCCTGAGCGAGATTCCGATCGGAGCCGGGCGTTGCGCGTTTTGCACCTCGGTGCT
>CAZBQQ010000071.1:0-23632 GCA_964493965.1 uncultured Solibacteraceae bacterium | reverse complement strand
GCCTGAGCGAGATTCCGATCGGAGCCGGGCGTTGCGCGTTTTGCACCTCGGTGCTTGAGTAACATTCGAGCGCGGGCCGGCGTCTGACAGTCGGAGCTACTTGCATGAAAGCGACTGTCCCTTGGGCCCTGATATGGCTGCCGGTCCTCGCCGTGGCGCAGCCGAAGCAACCGCCGTCCGCGCCGGTTCCGTCCCAGATTCTTGCGGCAAAGAAGGTCTTTGTTGCCAACGCCGGCGCCGATGCAGGGGCGTATCCCGTCGCCGCCTTCAGCGGAAAGCCGGAGCGCGCATACAACAACTTCTACGCAGCCATGAAAACCTGGGGGCACTATCAGCTCGTGGGCGCTCCCTCGGACGCCGACCTGCTGATCGAGATTCAGTTTATCCTCCGCTGGGGACCGGTGCTGCGCGGAGACACCGCATCTTTGGATGCCCAGTTTCGAGTGGTGATCCGCGATCCGAAGACGCAGGCCATGCTGTGGGCGATGACGGAGCAGGTGGAGAGTGCCGTGTTGCAGGGAAACCGCGACAAGAACTTCGACCAGGCTCTGGCCAGACTTGAGACCAATCTCGAGCAGCTGACAGCGCCCTCCACGTTCGGAGACGCGACCACCCCTTAGCGCGGTGGATCGAGACGCGGAGCCTCGCTCCCCAGGCCGGCGTAGTCTTCGCGCACCTTGATCACCTTGGCGTCCCTGAAGGTGACAAAGGTGATCTTGCCCGGGGCCATGCCGTAGATCCAGTCCTCGGTCTCGTCCTCGTTCGTGACGTCACGAACCTTCCGCACCGGCTTGCCCACCGCGGCCAGGACCTCGTCGCGGTTCATGCCCACCACCACGCGTTTTTCCTTCACCGCCTGCTGCATCTCCGGTGGAAGGCTCTCTAGAAACGTCTGCGTGGCCGAGTGCTTTTCGAAGTCGAGAACCGTGGAGAGCATCTTCTTGATCTCCGCGGGTGTGACTGGCGGCACCGGCGTTTTGAACATCAGAGCGATGGACGTTCCCGCCGGCGCGTTCGCGTTCTTGGGCTGCGAGACGGGCGCCGTCGAGCCTCCCATGCCGACCTGGACGTGGTTGAACCACCTGGTCTTGCCGGCGTTGAAGCCGCCGTTGATCAAGAAGACGATGCGGTCGGGCTGGATGTCCACGCTGGTGAGCTGGACCATGTCGCCGACGCGCGCCGCCGGGCCGTACTGGCGACCGGCCTCGACCCACGTGTTTTTGTCGTAGGCCCCTTGGGTGTCCACCGTCAGCGCGTGCTTCGACCGCGGCAGCTCGACCTTCGCCTTGGCGTACTCGGAAGACAGCCCCCGGATCAGTTCGATGCGCTGCTGTTCGGTGAGTATTTCAGCGGCGGCCCTCGCCGCGCACAGAGCAGCGATCACGACCAGGACCAGCGGCAGCGAATGGCGCATCGTTACTCCCCGGACGGCTGCCACGGCCATCCGATATCGTCCCATCGCTCGCGAAGCAGAAACGGAGTCTGGCGCTTGACGGGGGCTTTCAGGATCAGCCATAGAAACAGCGCGACCAGCACCCCGGTGTTCACGATACTTCCCTCCGGGCCGTATGCTCCGCCGCTCCAGCGCTCGTATCCCGGACGCCAGCGGATCGCATAGCCCGTCACACTCATTGTAAAGCCGCTGAGGTTCGCTCCACAGAGCGGCAGCGCCCAGTTCCAGCCAAGGTGCAGTCCGATGGGAAGCCACAGGTCGCCGCTGCGCCAGAAAGCCACTCCGAACAGCAAGCCCCAGAGCGCGGTATTCAGCAGCGCCAGGGTGGTGACGTTCAGGTTGCTTGAGTGCGCCCAGGCGAACACCACGCTCACCGGGAGGATGGTGGCTACCGGTCCCAGCGCGCCCATGAGCACCTGGAAGCCGTAGCCGTGGAAGAGCATCTCCTCGCCGATGGCGCCGAAGACCAGCACCACGAGCACGAATACGATATTGCCGGCTTCCGCCGGCGGACCCGTTCGGACCACGTCCGCGGCGCCTTCGAGAACCGGGCCGTAGATCACGAGGATCGCCGCCACGATGCCGCCCGCGAGGCCCAGCAGGAGATTGCGCACCGCGGCCGCGTTCCAGGCGAAGCCGATGTCGAGCAGGTTGCCTCGCTCCCAGATGCGCATGGCCAGCGCGTTCGCCACCGCCGCCGCGGCGAACACCGAGAGCGCAGCGACCAGGAAGAACCGGGGCTCCATCAACTGCCAGAAGAGCTGGCCGAACATGACCTCGCCCGCCAGCCCGAGGAACACGAAGACCACTATTTTGAGGAGAACGACCAGGTGCCTGGAGTCCGGCAGCCTCACTCGAACTCCACCAGGGCCTGTCCGGGTTTGACCGCGTGGCCGACAGCGACGGGCACCGCTTTGACCGTACCGGCGGCCTCGGCGACGATGCTGGTCTCCATCTTCATGGCCTCGATCACCATGAGGAGATCACCCTTCTCGACTTTTTGTCCGGCCGCAGCGGCGATCGCAACGACGACGGCCGCAAGAGGGCTGCGCAAGGTTCCGTCGTCTTCCTGCTTCACGCCGCGGCGGCCCCGTATAGGCGGCGTTGGCGGAAGCGGAGACGCGATCTTCACCGTGGCCGCGGGCAGGGGCGCGGGAGAAACGGCCAGCTCATCGACCAGTTCGACGTCCACGTCGTACGTTTTGCCTTCGATCGTGATTCGAAGCTTCACCGGATCAGTGTCCTTGAGTGTGCTTGGGTCCGAAGCGAGCCATGCCGTCGCGTCCCGGCAAGCTGTGTGAGTGGTGGATGGCCGTGCGTCCGAAGCGTGCCCAACCGCCCGCTTCGAGCTGGAGCGGCACGGCGCGGAGCACGCGCGCGTTGGGGCCGCATACGGCCGCCACGGCCGCGGCGATGAGAACACGGTGATGCGGGGGAATGGTTGGATTCTCGTTCATGGTCTATAGCGGGATGAGCCCGTGCTTCTTTTGCGGTCTCCAGTCGCGCTTGGTCTCGAGCGTGGCGAGCACGTTGGCGAGATACGGCCGCGTCTGGGCGGGCTCGATGATGTCGTCCACCAGCCGCCGCGCCGCCGAAACATAGGGCGTGGAAAATGTGCTGCGGTACTGCTCCACCAACTCGGCACGTTTGGCGGCCTGGTCGGTCGCGGCGTCGATCTCGCGTTTGAAGACCACTTCCGCGGCGCCCTCCGCGCCCATGACCGCGATCTCGGCGGTGGGCCAGGCCACCACGCGGTCCGCCCCCAGATCCTTCGCGCACATCGCGATGTAGCCGCCTCCGTAAGCCTTGCGCACCACCACGGTGACCTTGGGCACGGTGGCGGCCGAGTAGGCGAACAGCATCTTGGCGCCGTGGCGGATGATACCGCCGTACTCCTGCTCGACTCCGGGAAGGAACCCGGGGACGTCCACCAGGGTCACAAGCGGAATGTTGAACGCGTTGCAGAAGCGTATGAAGCGCGCGCCCTTGTCGGAGGCGTCGATATCGAGCGCGCCCGCCAGCACCGCGGGTTGGTTGGCAAGGATTCCTACCGTGCGATCGTCGATGCGCCCGAAGCCTACGACCAGGTTCGCCGCGAAGGTGGACTGCACTTCGAGAAAATCCTGGCGGTCCACCAGGCGCAGGATGATTTCGCGCATGTCGTAGGCGGCCTTGGGATGCTCGGGCACGATCCCGTTCAGGGATACATCCGCGAGCACGATTTCGCCACCGCGGAGCCGCGGCGCATCCTCGACGTTGTTCGAGGGCAGGAAACTCAACAGCCGCTTGCAGATCTGGATCGCGTGCTCGTCATCGTCCGCGACGAAATGCACCACGCCCGAGTAGCTCATCTGTGCGTAGGGGCCGCCCAGTTCGTCCGCCGTGACCACTTCGCCGGTGACCTGCTTGATCACGGAAGGCCCGGTGATGAACATGCGCGCGTAGCGGGTCTGGATGATGAAGTCGGTGAGCGCGGGGCTGTACGCGGCGCCACCTGCGCAGGGTCCGCAGATGAGCGAGATCTGGGGCACCACGCCCGAAAGCATGACGTTGTGATAGAAGACCCTGGCGTAGCCGGCCAGGCTGACCACGCCCTCCTGCACGCGCGCTCCGCCGGAATCGTTGATCATGACGAAAGGCGTGCCGGTGCGGAGTGACGCCCGCATCATCTCGACGATCTTGTCGCAGTGGACTTCGCCGGCCGAGCCGCCGGCCACGGTGAAATCCTGGCTGGCGACGTGAACCGGCCGCCCGTCCACGCGGCCCGCGCCGGTCACCACGCCGTCACCGGGAAGTTCCTTCCCGGCCATGCCGAAGTATGTTGCGCGATGCTCGGCGAAGAGGCCGACTTCCTGGAAGGAGCCTTGGTCGAGCAGCAGGTCCAGGCGCTCGCGGGTGAAGAGCTTGCCCGCCTCGTGCTGCTTGGCGATACGCGCTTCGCCGCCGCCGGCTTCGAGGGCCTGGCGCTTCCGTTCCAACTCGCTGATGCGGGGGGATTCCGACATTTAACCCAAAGGTAACATTATAGGCGGCGCCAGCCTCGTGGCGCAGACTCCTCAGTCTGCCGCGTCGCGACTCTTGTCGACGCACTGGGGAACGCCTAGACTCGAATGTCGTGGCGGCAGGCAGGAGTGCCTACGCCACGAAAGCGTCAGGGTGCCCCCACGATTTCGGCGATGCGGACGGCCAGCGGCTCCAGGTCCACCCCTTCAAGGTTCGCCAGCACGGCGACGGAGAGGCCGCCGGCGGGGGATACCAGCAGGCACGCCGACGCACCCTGCTGGATGCCGGGATGGAGGGTCCAGCGCCTGCCGTCCATCTCCACCACGGCCCAGCCCAGGCCGTAGGGCACGGGCCGGCCATCGCGCGTGCGCTGAGGCGCGAACATACGGTCCCGCGTCTCGGGCTTTACCAGGTCGCCGCGCTCCAGGGCGCCGGCAAAGCGGACGAGATCGCCGGCGTTCGAGAGCAATCCGCCGCCGGGAATCTTGTTGCTGGTGTCCACGAGCGCACAGTTTTCAATGCCGCCGTCGAGGTTGAGGCGATAGCCGTGAGCGCGGTGGCGAACGATCAGGTAGACGTTGTCCTCGCCGGCGTGCTCCATTCCCGCCGGGGCGAAGACGTTGGCGCGCAGGTACTCGAGGAAGTGCATGCCGGAAACCGACTCGACCACGGCGCCCAGCAGGTCGTATCCGTAGGTGCTGTAGCTGTAACTGGTGCCCGGCTCAAACAGCAGTGGCTCGTTCGCGAAAACTCGCAGGGGATCGAGCAGGTTGGTGTAGTGCCGGGTGCTTTCGACCTCTTCCTCCGACCGGTAGTGGCGGATGCCGCTCAAGTGGGCCAGCAGCAGACGCGCGGTGATCGGCCACGGCTTAGCGGGGAACCCGGGGACGTACTTCTGAACGGGCGCGTCCAGGTCGAGTTTGCCACGCTCGGCGAGCTGCATCACGGCGACGGCGGTAATGGGTTTCGAGATGGAGCCGATGCGGTAGACGGTCTCGGGAGCCGCCGCGACTGAGTTCTCGACATCCGCCGTTCCGTAACCCTGCACCCAGGCCAGGCGCGTGCGGGTGCCGATTGCCACGGTAAGGCCGGGGATCTTCGCCCGCAGCATCCGCGCCGTAACGATGCGGCCGATTTCGCGGATCGTGGCGGGAGGCAGTGACGCTTCGGGAGCTACGGGCGCCGGTGCTGCGGGCAGCACCGCCAGCGCGAACCAGACGACCAGACTCCCACGCCGCCCCATGCGAGTGTCCTCATTCTACCGCTGCTATTCTGAGGGCTGAACGATGACCCGACGCAAACTGCTTGTAGTTGCCCTTCTGACGGCCGCGTGCGGCTTTCCGCAAGGCCGGCCTGCGCTGCCGGCGAAGCCGAAGCTGGTGGTCGCGATCGTGATCGATCAGTTCCGGTACGACTACCTGACACGCTTCCGCGCCAACTACAGCGGAGGCATCGCCGAGCTGCTCGATCGCGGCGCGGTGTTCACCAACGCGAGGTACCGGCAGTTCCCCACTGTGACGGCGGTGGGCCACTCCATATTCCTGAGCGGTGCGATGCCTTCGCTGAGCGGGATTATCGACAACCAGTGGTTCGACCGCGGGCTCAACCGGCAGGTGACCAGCGTAAGCGACGAGGCCACACAGCTGCTCGGGGGCGCCGGGCCGGGCTCGTCGCCGCGCAGGCTGCTCGCAAGCACGCTGGGCGATGAGATGAAGGCGGCTTCGCGCGGCAACTGTCGCGTGATCGGCATTTCGCTCAAGGACCGCGCGGCGATTCTCCCCTCGGGCCACGCGGCCGACGGCGCCTACTGGTTCGACCCGCGCGCAGGCGCGTTCGTATCGAGCACGTTCTACTTCAAGGAGCTGCCGGAATGGGTCCGCGGCTTTAATGCCTCGCGGCCGGCGGAGGGCTACGGGAACGCGCAGTGGACGCCGCTGGCGGCCAGCCCGGACTATCCGGACTTCCGGAAAAAGATGCCGGGCGGCGGCCCCGAACTCTACGTCGCGCTCGAAGCCAGTCCCTATGCGAACGAGATCGTGGAAGCTTTTGCCGAACGCGCGATCGACGCCGAACGGCTGGGCGGACACGCCGCGGCCGACCTGCTGGCGGTGAGCTTCTCGGCGAACGACTACGTGGGCCACCAGATGGGGCCGGATTCCGCGGAGGTTCGCGACATGGCGCTGCGCGTCGATCGCTCGATCGGAAAGCTGCTCGCGTTCCTGGACCGGCGCCTGGGGCCGGGCAGGGTGGTTGTCGTGCTTACCGCCGATCACGGCGTCGCGCCGCTGCCGGAAGTGCTGGCCGAGAGAAAGATGCCCGGTGGCAGGCAGCCGGCCAAGGTGGTGCTCGATGCGATCCAGGGGGCGCTCTCCGGACGATTCGGCGAAGGCCGCTGGGTGGCCGGCGCGAGCACTGCGGGCGCGTATCTCAACCGCGAGCTGATCGCGTCGAAGAAGCTCGACGAGGCGCAGGTGGAAGCGGAGGCGGCGAAGGCCGCCAGGGGCGTTCCCCACGTGCTCCGGGCCTACACGCGCGCGCAGGTCATGGCGGGTAAGGCGGGCGGCGATGCGATCGGTGAGGCGGTGGCCAACGGCTTTTACGCGAGCCGCTCGGGCGATGTGTTCGTCGTGATGGAGCCGTACTGGATCGATGTGGAGCACGGCACTTCGCACGGCTCTCCGTTCGACTACGACACGCACGTTCCGGTGATCTTCATGGGGCCGGGTGTCAAGCCGGGGCATTACGGCGGCACGATCGCGCCCAACGACATCGCTCCGACCCTCGCCACGCTGCTGGGCGTGGAGACGCCGAGTTGTTCCGCGGGGCGGGCATTGGCGGAGATGCTGGTGCGGTAGACTACCGGGCATGGAAATCCATCCTCCCGAGAAGCCCATTCATAGCGTCAAAGATTTTCTGGTGCAGCTCATGACGATCACGGTCGGGATTCTGATCGCGCTGTCGCTCGAGGGCGCGCTCGAGTGGTCCCACCACCGGGCGCTCGTAAGCGAGGCGAAGGAGAACCTGCGGCAGGAGATTCTCGACAACAAGCGGGAGATCGACAAGGTCCTGGCCGGGGTCCCCAGTCTGAGGAAGAACGAGGAAGCGGCAATCCAGTTTATCGGGGACCTTAAGGCGCACCGCGCGAAGGGACGTCACGAGCTGAACTACACCTACTACTTCAGCGTCCTCAGCGGCACGAACTGGGGCACGGCCCAAGCCGCGGGCGCGGTGGCCCACATGGAGTACAGGGACGTTCAGAGATACGCGAGCATCTACGACAAGCAACGCAAATTCGACGCGCTCCAGGACCGGCTGAACGAGACCGTCGTCGCCGCCATGCCGTCCGACGATGTCGACAACTCGAGCCCGCGCGAGCTGCGGGACTGGAAGCAGCGAGTCCAGACGAGCCTGGCATACCTTAGCACCGTGGAAGGACTGGCGCGCAGCCTCCGGGACGAGTACGATGGGGCATTGCGGTAATCCATGCTGAAACATCTTTGGCCGCTTGTGTTTGTTGCGCTCCTCGCGCCGCCGTGCTATCCGGCGGACGTGGTGTTCGGGCGGCGCGTGTACGCCGCCGCGGGGCGCAGCTATGAGCAGATCTGGACCCTCGACACGGGCTCCCGGCAGATCGCGCCGTTGAGCCGCGCTCCGAGGCGGCACGCCGCGCCCGCCTGCTCGCCCGACGGCGCGCGCATCTGGTTCCTCTCGGGGACCTTTGGAGACGAGAACAACAGCGAGCTGTGGTGGTTCGATCCGCGCACGCGCACCGAGACGATGGCCGTGCGGGTGGACGGCAGCATTGCGAATCTGATTGGCGGGGACAAGAGCCGCGCGTTCTTCACGGACGGTGGAGCGCTGTACCGCTGGGATGGCCGCCTCACCAAACTGGGGGCCGCCACCGCGGCGGCGCTCGCGCCGGATGGCCACAGCCTCGCGGTGGAGGTGGGCGAGCCGGGATCGGTGACCATGATGGAACCGGGCGGCGCGCGAGGGCGCACGCAGGAGAAATGCTCCGGCCCGGTGTGGTCGCCCGACGGGCGCAGACTGGCTTGCGTGGCGGGGCAGACGGTTCGCATCCTGAACCTGACCACCGGGGTCCTTGCGGCGCATGCCGAGTTCGCCGAGCGGACCACGCCGCCCTTCGTGGCTGACTTCGCGGCCGACGGCACGCACCTTCTGGTGGGCACCGTGGGCGCGAATCACAGCACCACCTCTCCGCAGTCGGACTTCTGGGTGCTGGAGATCTCGACAGGCAAGTGGACCTTCGTGGGACCGGGCCAATCGGCCGTCTTCGCTCCGGGAAAAGCGCCGGCCACGGTGCTGCTGGCATCGCCGCGCGAATTGCGTCCGGCGGCCAAGGTGCAGGAGTGGGTGTCCGAGTTGCTGTTGGTGGATACGGCGACGCACGCGCAGATTCCCGTTGCCGCGGGCGCGTCGGCCAATGGGGAGCCGTGCCGGTGCGCGGTGGCCGCACCCGCCCCTGCTCCCGTCAAGCACCACGCGCGGCACTGATCGCCGCTCGCAGGTCGCGGGCGGCTTGCTCCGGATCCTGGGCCGCGCAGATGGCGGAGACGACGGCGATGCCGTCGGCGCCGGCCCGAATCACGTCGCCTGCGTTCTCGCGATGGATTCCTCCGATCGCCACCAGCACGTGCCGCGACGCGCGGCGGAGTGCGGCGAGTCCTTCGATGCCCCATGGGGCTGCGGCGTCGGTCTTAGTCGGCGTTGGGAAAATGGGGCCGACTCCCAGGTAATCGAGGTCGAACGAGGCGGCGCGCCCAGCTTGTTCCGGCGTCTCGACCGAGAGGCCGATGATGGCGTCCGGCCCGAGCAGGCGGCGTGCGTCGCGGTATTCCATGTCCGACTGGCCGATGTGGACGCCGTCGGCACAGGCGGCGAGCGCGACATCGACGCGGTCGTTGACGATGAGGGGGACGCCGGCGGGCGCGAGGATCGCTTTGAGCGCACGGGCCAAGTCGATGAAGTCCCGGGTGACGCAGTCCTTCTCGCGAAGCTGGATGGCCGTGACGCCGCCGCGCAGCGCGGCGCGGACGAGGTCGTCGAGGGAGCGACCGGTGGCGAGGCGGCGGTCGGTGACCAGGTAGAGGCTCCAGTCGCGCGGGGGCCTCATGCGTCCCGCCCGGGAAGCCATGCGTCCCGAGGAGTCGGGACGCGGCACGCTGAAGCGTGCGCCACGGAGCAAGGCCTCATGCGTCCTCCATCTTGAGACGCTCGCGGATGTCGGACTCCTGGAGCAGGTAAAGGGCGTCGAGAAAGTGGACCTGGAAAGTCCCGGGACCGGCGGCGCGCGTGGCGGCCATCTCTCCGGCGATCCCCATGACGGCCATGGCGTGAGCGGCGGCCAGCAGCGGCGAGGAGTTGACGGCGGCGAAGGCCCCGGTGAGGGCGGTGGCGGTGCAGCCGAGGCCGGTGACGCGCGGCATGAGGGGATGGCCGTTCGAGATGCGAATGACGGCGGTCGCGGAGACGATGAGGTCGGTCGCGCCGCTCACGCTGACGGCGCAATCGTAGTGTCGAGCGAGAGCCTGGGCCGCCTCGAGCGCTTCCTCGGATCCGCGGGTGCTGTCGACGCCTTTGGTTTCCTGCTCGGCGTTGTAGAGGGCGCGGATTTCTGAGGCGTTGCCGCGGATCACCGCGGGCGGGGCGTCGCGCAGCAGGCGCTGCGCCGTGACAGTGCGGAAGCGTGTGGCGCCGGCTCCGACCGGATCCAGAACGATCGGGATCCCGTTTCGGCTGGCAACCCTCCCGGCCTTCACCATGGCCTCGATCCAGGCCGCGCTGAGGGTGCCGATGTTGAGGACCAGCGCCCGCGCGATCCCCGCCATCTCCTCGACCTCTTCCTCGGCGTGGGCCATCACGGGAGAAGCGCCGAGAGCCAGCAGCGCGTTGGCCGTGGTGTTCATGACCACGTAGTTGGTGATGTTGTGCACCAGCGGCGCCTGGGCGCGTATGGCTTGGACGTCGCTCCAGACGGCAGCGGCTCGGTCGTTCGAGGTCATCAGGATTCATGATCGCCCGGCAGCGCCGTAGAAATCCATGGGGGGGTGTCGAAGTGACGAAAAGTGACGAACGGGCGCGTTCGGTCCACGCAACATCCACCAGGGCCAGTGTATCGCCCGAGCGGTTGGGTCAGAAGCCGAAGCCGGGTCAAGAGGCTGAAACGGAGGCGAAAAAATTCCCGGATCGCGGGTGATCGTGAAAGGACGAGCGGCGTGGAGGCATTCAACAGTGACGAAGTTCGGCCAAGGAGACAGATTATGAAAGCTCGGATTGGATTCTCTTGCCTTGTCGGATGTCTTCTGATCGCGTGTGCGGCGGCTGTGATGTCCCGCCAGGGGGTCCAGGCTGCCAGCGGCGATTCGGTCAGCGCTACTTACTCACACGGCATATTTCATGTGACCATTCCTTACCGCGCGCCGCATAATGGCGCCGGGCGACTAACGGTCGAGATACTGGATCCCGAGGATAGCGTGCTGGGGCGCTCGGAACGGCGCGTCGAGGTAGATGCAGGTAAGGGGTGGTGGCGGGAGGATCTGAGGCTGACTCCGGCGATCGCGCTCGACGACCTGGTTTGGCACCGGCTGCGGTATCGCTTTGCGTACAGCGATGAGAAGGATGATGCGATCGAGGGCACGTTGTCGATCTCCGAGGTGTTACTCCGGCCTGTGGTGCATATCCTTGGCCAGACAGCTTATCTGGCGGGCGGCGACGCGGCGGTCCGGGTGGTTGTGACGGATTCTCAGAATGGGGTGATAGGGGGTTCGAGCACGGTCCGGATCGAGTTGCTGGCTCCCGGCCGGAAGCCGGACTCCCTCTTCACCGGGCGACTGAACCGGCGGGGAACCGCGGAGGCGCAGTTTCGCTTTCCCGCGGGCATGGTGGGCGAGTGCCAGTTGCGCTATGTGGTGGACACGCCGATCGGGTCCACGGATCTCAACCAGACGGTGCGGCTGGAAGACAAAGTCTCCGTTCTTCTGACCACGGAGAAACCGATCTACCAGCCGGGACAGACCATTCATGTGCGCGTGCTGGCGCTCGACCGCGCCAATCACGCCGCGGCCGCGGGGCGCAAGCTGACCTTCGAGGTGGAGGATTCTCGCGGCAACAAGGTCTTCAAGAAGGCCACCCGGACGGACGAGTTCGGCATCGCATCCGCCGAATTCGGCCTGGCCGACGAGGTGAACCTGGGTACGTACCACCTGCGCGCTCTGCTGGGCGATGCGGAAGGCGGCAATGCCGCGGAGATCGCTCTGAACGTGGAGCGGTATGTGCTGCCGAAGTTCAAGGTTGCGGTAGATCTCTCCGGCACCGACAAAAAACACGGCTACCGGCCCGGCGAGCATGTTACCGGCACCGTTCGCGCCAATTACTTCTTCGGGAAGGCGGTGGACGGCGGAGAAGTTACCGTCAAGGCGTCCGCCATGGATGTGGCGGTGTTTGAAGCGGGCTCGGTTCAGGGGAAGACGGACGGCGATGGTGCATACCGGTTCGACCTGAAGCTCCCGGGTTACTTCGCGGGGCGCGAGCTGAGCCACGGCGCAGCGCGCGTGCTGATCGAGGCTACGGTGAAGGACTCGGCCGGCCATTCCGAAACGCGCGGGGAGCCGGTCACCGTCAGTGAGTCGCCGTTGATCGTCACGGCGGTCCCGGAAGGCGGCACGCTAATTCCGAATCTCGAAAACCAAGTGTTCATCCTTACTTCGTACCCCGATGGGACGCCAGCAGCGGCCAGCTTCAGAGTTCATGCACAGGGGAGCACGGATCTGAGTGCGACTACCGATGAGGGGGGCGTTGCCGTGGTCCGTCTCAAGCCGACTGCGGGGGCGGAGACTTTGCGGATCGACGCGACCGATCGAGAGGGTAACCGCGCATCCAGCTCGGTGCAGCTTGAATCCCGCGACGGCGGGGATCAGATCCTTCTGCGAACGGAGCGGGCCGTTTACCGTGCCGGAGACCGCATTCAACTCCGCGTGTTTTCGACGAAACAGCGCGGCACCGCGTACGTGGACGTGGTCAAAGAAGGGCAGACCGTTTTGACGCGCGACGTGGACATCGTGAACGGGCAGGCCGAGCTCGCGCTCACGGCCACGCCGGAGCTGGCGGGCACGGTGGACATCAGCGCGTACGTCTTCGGCCGAAACGCGCGGCCGGTCGGCGACCACCGGCTGGTTTTCGTGCAGCCGGCGGACGAGCTCAAGATCGAGGCGAAGGCGGACGCCGCGAGTTACAAACCAGGCGGCGAAGCGCGCGTTCGGTTCCGCGTGACCAATAGCCGTGGCGAGGGCGTGCAGGCGGCGCTGGGATTGCAGGTGGTGGACGAGGCCGTCTTTGCACTGGCGGAAAAGCAGCCCGGGTTTGCCAAGGTCTTCTTCTACCTCGAGCAGGAGGTCATGAAGCCGCGCTACGAGATTCATTCGATCGGCATGGCGGAAGCGATCGAGCCGGCGTCCTCGGCGCAGGCCGAGCGACGCGACCGCGCGGCGCGCGCGCTGTTCTCGGCTACCGAGATCGTAAATCCCAACAAGTTCGAAACGGAGTTCGGGCGGGCGGTGCCGCAGGCGAAGTACTCGGATTATGTCAACCGCTATCGGACGCGCTGCATAGCGGGCGTGAACCGGATGTCGGCGGACCTGGAGCGCGCGTACCGGGAAACCGGCGGTGATCTGACTAAGGCGGCCGGGCCGGCGTTTCGTGACCCCTGGGACAACAATTTCAGGATCGAACGCCAGACCTGGTATCCGCGTAACACTTACCTCGTTCGCAGTGCGGGCCCGGATAAGCGGTTCGATACGGCGGACGATCTCATGCTGACTCTCCAGGTACAGACCGATGAGGTCAGCGCTGGCTCTATCAGTCTGACCATCGAGCACGACCGTGGCAGCAACAATGGGCGCGCGGAGATTGCCGGTTCGGTGATTGACCAGTCGGGGGCAGCCATTCCAGGCGCCACGGTAACAGCGCGTAACAGGACCACGGGCGTCACGCGAAACGCCCGTTGCGACAACAAGGGGGAATTCACGCTCTCTGCAATGCCGGCGGCCGATTACGACGTGCAAGTGTCGGCGCAGGGCTTCGAGGGGGTCGCCGGCAAGTTCTTCGTCGGTGCGCGCGACCGCGCGGTCCTCTCGGTGACATTGAGGGTGGCAAACGCGACGGAGCAGGTGGAGGTCACGTCCGCGTCCCCGATGGTGATGCCCGCGGCCCCGCCGCCCGAGGCCCGTTTCGCACGGGCGGACGGAACGCACCTTGGCGTTGCAGGCGGCGAGATGCAGCAGATTGCCATCGCGGGCCGCGACGCTGCGGAACTCGTAAAGATGATGCCAGGCTTGGCAGCGGCGGCCAGCCCGAAGAACGCTCCGGCGAGCGCCTCCTCAGCCTCACGGGTGCGGTCGTACTTCCCGGAGGCGCTTTACATCAACCCGGAAATCGTCACGGATGGAAACGGCAACGCCTCGATCACCATTCCGCTGGCGGACTCCATCACGACGTGGCGCATGGCGATGATGGCGTCTACGGCGCGCGGCGCGCTGGGCAGCGGCGCATCGAGCCTCAAGGTCTTCCAGGATTTCTTCGCCGATATCGATCTGCCGGTCACGCTCACTCAGGGAGACCGCGTCTCGATCCCAGTGGCCGTTTACAACTACTCGGGCGCGAGCGGAAGCGCCAGCCTGAAGCTCGAAGAAGATGACTGGTTTCGACTGGTGGACGATTCGGCCGGGAAGACGGTGAGTGTGGATTCCGGCCGCGTGGGAGGGTCCGAGTTCACGATCGAGGCGCAGCGCATCGGCAAATTCAAGCTGACCCTTTCGGCGCGGATGAATGACCGGGCGGATATCGTGGTCCGGGAGATCGAGGTAATCCCCAACGGGCGGGAGAAGACGCTGGTGTTCAACGGGCGGCTGGAGAACGCGGTGCAGCACGAAGTGCGTTTCCCGGATGATTCGATCGCCGAAGCGAGTAAGATCTTCGTCAGGCTGTACCCGGGCCCGCTCAGCCAGGTCATCGAAGGCATGGACAGCCTGCTGCGCATGCCGTTTGGCTGCTTCGAGCAGACCTCCTCCAGCACTTACCCCAACGTCCTGGCGCTCGACTATATGAAACGGACCAAGAAGCTGACTCCCGAAGTCCACGCCAAGGCAGAAGGATACATTGCGAACGGCTATCAACGCCTGCTGACCTTCGAGGTGCCGGGCGGGGGATTCTCCTGGTTCGGCAGTGCCCCGGCCAACAAGATCCTCACGGCTTACGGCCTGATGGAGTTCTACGACATGTCGCAGGTGCACGACGTGGACCCGAAGTTGATCGCGCGGACCCAGGCGTGGCTGGCCGGCCAGCAGCAGGCGGACGGCAGCTGGAAGCCCGACAGTAACTTCATCAACGAGGGCGCCACGAATCGGTATAACTCCGACTTACTCCGGATTACCGCTTACCTCGCCTGGTCGCTGGAGAATACTGGCTACCGGGGGCCGGCGGTCGAAAAGGCCAAGCGGTTCGTCGAGGAACATATGGGCGCCAAGGCCGATGCTTACACGCTGGCGGTGGTGGCGAATCTTGCCGCGGACTATGGGAAGGATCGCGAGTTCACCCGACGGGCCATGGAGTTGCTGCTCGACGCCCGTACCGAGAAGGGCGACGAGGCCTGGTGGACGGCGGACGAAACCGGCGTTTATGCCACGGGCGCGAGCGCCGCGGTAGAGACGACCGGCCTGGCCGTGCAGGCGCTGCTGAAATGGGGCGAGGCTTCGGGAACGGCGGCCAAAGCGCTCCACTACATCGCCGCGAAGAAGGACGCTTCCGGCACCTGGGGCACCACGCAGGCCACCATCATGGCCCTTCGTGCGCTGCTGCTATCCACCGGGAAGGGCACGGCTGACGTCCGCGGTACGGTCGAGATTTCGCTGAACGGCAAGCCGGCCGCGACGTTGGCGCTGACTCCGGAGAACAACGACCTGTTCCACCAGTTCGTGTTCGCGCAGGTCGACGCGAAGGGCGCGAATACGGTGGAGCTCCGGTTCGAAGGCACGGGCGCGCTGGCCTACCAGGTAGCGGGGCGATACTTCGTGCCCTGGAGCGAGAAGCCGGCCGGCGAGGCGCTCTCGATCGACATAGCATACGACCGCACGCGCCTGGCGCAGGACGATATCGCCACCGCGACCGCCACGGTCCGGAGCAATCTGGACAAGGTCGCGAACATGGTGATGGTGGATCTGGGGATTCCTCCCGGCTTCGACCTGCTCAGCGAAGACCTGCAGGACTACCAGGAGAAGAGCGCCGGACGGAAGAGCGGGCGCCTGGAGAAATTCAGCCTGACGGCGACGCAGGCGATTCTGTACTTCAACGCCATCGCTCCGGGCGGTACGGTCACGGTGCCGTTCCGGCTGCGCGCCAAGTATCCCATCCGCGCACGGACATTCCAATCGCGGGTGTATGAATACTACGACCCGGAAGTGAGTTCGGTGGCGCGGCCGGTGCAGCTGGAGATCGGGGCGCGGCGGCCGTCGGCGACCGCGCGTTGATGGCGATGGCCGATGGTTGCGGGCTGCGCAAGCTGGTACCATCGTGCCGATGAGCGCGAACAGCTTGATGTGTGCGTTGTTGCTGGCGGGCGCCGTGGCGGCGGGGGCGGCTGAGGATCCGGTGGTCGCGGTTCCCGGTGGCCGGATCCGAGGCCGGCTCACCGAGGATGGCGGGGCGGCGTTCAAGGGCGTGCCGTTTGCCCGTCCGCCACTCGGAGAATTCCGGTGGCGGGAGCCGCAGCCGGTGGAGCCGTGGGAGGGCGTCCGCGAGGCCGCGCAGTTCCGCTCCGCGTGTACGCAGCTTTCCGAAGGCTGGAACATGCACGACGTTACCGGAAGCAACGAGGACTGCCTGTACCTCAACGTCGCGACGCCGGAGTGGCCGCCGAAGACGGCGCGCCCGGTGCTCTTCTGGATTCACGGCGGTTCGAACACGGCCGGCTCGGGCGAGGCGGCCGCATTCGATCAACGAACACTGGTGGTGCGCGGCCTGGTGCTGGTGACGGTCAACTACCGGCTGGGTGCGCTGGGATTCATGGCGCATCCGGAACTGGCGCGCGAATCGCCGCACCACGCTTCGGGTAACTACGGGCTGATGGACCAACAGGCCGCGCTTCGGTGGGTTCGCGACAACATCGCGAAGTTCGGCGGCGATCCGGAGAACGTGACCGTAGCGGGCGAGTCGGCCGGGGCGATGGATATCGGGCTGCATCTGACCTCTCCGCTCGCGAAGGGCCTGTTCCGGCGCGCGATCGCGGAGAGCGGAGCGGTGAGTTGTTTTCGAGGCTCTCTCTCAAGGGTGAGCGCCGAAGAGATCGGGCGGAGGCTGGCAGCCGAGCTGAAAGCGCCGGAGGGCGACGCGATCCGCATGCTGCGCACGGTGGCCCCCGAAGAGATTCTGAAAGCCGCCAGGATCGCGACGGGCGGGGACCGGGGCGGCCTCGAGACGTCGGTGGATGGATGGGTGCTGCCCGAAGATCCCGCGGACGTCTTCGTGCAGGGCCGCAGCATGCCCGTGCCGCTGCTCCTCGGGAGCAACGCGCAGGAGACCGGCGGGCCCGAGATGGCGGAGAAGCTCAGGGACAGGATTCGGGACACCTACGGCTTGCATGGACGTCAGTCAGCGCCAGGGCCTGGTATACCGCCACCCGTCGCGGATCGGGCGCTCGCGCTGTACGGACTCTCGGGCGATGGAGAAGGGCAGACCGATCCCCTGTACGGCCCCGCGGGCAGGCAGTGGTTTACCGACGTGGAGTTCCGATGCCCCGCGGTGGCGGAAGCGTTGTGGCACGCCGCGGCGGGGAATGTAACGTATCAGTACGAATTCGAGCAGCCGCCTCCTGGTCAGCCGACCACCGCCCACGCATCCGAGTTGAACTTCCTGTTCGGGACGTGGCCGCCAGGCGTCCACCTTTCGGCTGCCGATGAGAAGGTGTCCGACCAGATGCGCGGCTACTGGGCGAACTTCGCGCGGACGGGCGATCCCAACGGCGAGGGCCTGCCGGTGTGGCCGAAGTACAGCGTGGACAAGCAGGCGTACCTCGCATTCACCGCTTCGGGCGCCGCGGAGAAAGCGGAGATTCGGCGCGGCTTCTGCGAGCTGTTCATCGAGAACTGGAAGGCGCGGCGGGACAAGTAATCACGGCCTCGATCAGCCGCGGGCCGCGCTCGCGCATCGCCGCGTCAAACTGGGCTGCGAACTCGGATGCGGTCGTAGCGCGCGTGGCTGCGACTCCCATTCCTTCCGCCAGCTTCACCCAGTCCAGCTCGGGGCGGCCGATGTCGATCATCTCGCCGGCGAGAGCCCCCGCGGCGCCGCTGCGCTCCATTTCGATCCCCAACACGCGGTAGCGGCGGTTGGCCAGGATCACGCTCACCACGTCGAGCCGCTCGCGGGCCATGGTCCAGAGCGACTGCAGGGTGTACATGCCGCTGCCGTCGCCTTCGAGCGCGACCACCTTGCGATTGGGGCACGCGAGCGCCGCGCCGACGGCGAGCGGCAATCCCTGACCGATGGCGCCGCCGGTGACGGCCAGGAAATCGTGGGGCGCGGCGGCGTCCAGGCACGCGCTGATGGCTTCGCCCGAGGAGACGGCTTCGTCGGAGACGATCGCGCCTTCCGGCAGCAGCGCGGCCACGGCCTGTCCCACTAGCGCGGGTGTGAGTTGCGAGCCCGAGGGAATGGCCGGCCGTTCTCGCTCCACGAAAGCGGGCCGCGCAGTGCCGCACTCATCGGCCAGCGCTTCGAGGGCGGCCTGGCCGTCCTCTCCTGCGGATGCCAGCTCGTGATACTGGCAGTCCTCGGGCGCAACCAGGCTGCGGAGCCCGCGATAGCCGAAGAAGGAGACAGGCGGCTCGGCCTCTACCAGGACCAGGTGCTTCAAGCCGGCCAGCACCGGCTGGGCCGCTTCGGGGAAGTAGGGAATGCGCTCGGGAGCGAAGCGGTTGCGGCCGCGCTCCATGCGATTGAAGAACCGGTTTGTGAACACGCGGACGCCGGTGGACGCGGCCAGTCGACTCGCCGCTTCGAGTCCGCGTCCGACCAGCGCGCTGCCACTCAGAAACAGGCCCGCGGCCTCGCCTGATCGCAGAACGCGGGCGGCTTCGCGAACGCATTCAGTTCTGGGCGCGCGCTTGGCCGGGCGCGCCACCACGAGTCCCGGATCGCCCGCCTCGCTCCACGAGCAATCGGCGGGGACGATGAGAGTCGCGATCTGCCCGGGCGGTCCGACTGCGGCGCTGACAGCCTCCGATGCCGCCTCCGCGATTGCGCCGGCGCCCTCGATCTCCCGAACCCAGCCGGAAACCGGGCGCGCGATCCCGGCGATATCCGACTTGAGCGGCGATTCGTACAGCAGGTGCTGCGCCGTGTGCTGTCCCACGATAGCCACGATCGGCGACCGCGCCTTGCGCGCGTTGTGCAAATAGGCGAGCGCGTTCCCCAGGCCCGGTCCCGTGTGGAAGAGCGTGGCCGCGGGGCCGCCCGTCATCCGCGAGTAGCCGTCCGCCGCCGCGGCGCAGACGCCCTCGAACAGGCACAGCACGCCGCGCATGCCCTTCACCCGGTCGAGCGCGCTCACGAATTCGAGCTCGGAGGTGCCCGGGTTCATCAGGCACAGGTCCACCCCGTTCCGCACGAGGGTCGCGAACAGACATTCGGCGCCATTCATGGAGATCAGATTCAGTTTACGGAATCAGGGCATACCCGCGTTGATAGGCGTCGGTGAACCGGGCGAGGCCGTTGCTGCCGCCGTTGACGAGCTTGCGGGCGGCGGCGAGGTCGTTCTTCGCCAGCGACGGCAGGATCCGCTTTTCGTGGCTCTTGAGAAAACTCGCCAGGAGGCGCGCCGCGATGTCTGGGTCGTTCGCGAGCTCGGGATTGGCGACCAGCTGGTCCGCGAGGCCGATCGCGCGGCCCTGCTCGAGGTAGTTGGCGCGCCCGGTGAGTTGCACGAAGCCGCGGCCGCGGAAGCGCTGGCCGTCGTTAGGGCTCAGGTTGCCGAGGCACTGGCGGTGATCGTAGAGATCGAAGGGGTCTCCGCCCGGCGACGTGTTGAAGTGGCTGACGCCCTCGCTCACGGGCTCGAAGGATTCGGCCTCGGCGCGTATGGTCGCCAGGGCCATCAAGACCATCTCCTTCGTCGTGAGCTGCGACTCAGCCAATGCGTTCAAGACAGCGGGCAGGTTCGCGCGGATGTTGGCGACTTTGGTAACCGGGAACATTTGCGCGACGATTTCAACGGTGACGGTGGGAATGCATGATTCAGACATACCGCGGGCACTGTATCACCGGCTGTCAAGCGTTCCGGGCGGTCAGAGCGCGCAACCTCCAGTCCTTAGAAGGACTTGCGGGGCCGAAGTTCGGTGTGACTGACTTTGGGTAGAATTGCAGCAAAGGGGGGATGACATGCCAGTGGACATCAAGGGCTTGGCTCCGCTGATACAGGTCTTCGACATGCCGGCGTCGGTTCATTTCTACCGCGACCTGCTGGGATTCGAGCTCGTCGCCAGTTCACCCGGCTTCGGCTGGGCGCTGCTGCGGCTGAACGGTGTGGAATTGATGCTCAACACCGCTTACGAGGACGATCACCGGCCTCCGGCACCCGAGCCCGCGCGCGTGGACGCGCATGGCGACACGGCGTTGTACTTCGGCTGTCCGGACGTGGACCTGGCCTACCGTCAACTCCGCGGCCTGGGACTCGACGTGAAGGAGCCGGCCAACACGTATTACGGCATGAGGCAGCTCCACGTGAAGGATCCCGACGGCTTCGGCCTCTGCCTCCAGTGGCCCGTCGACGGCAAGTGGCCGTACGCTGAGGGCTGAGCGGGTGACGCTGTACCGGGTGCTCGCCGGCTGACCGTTTTTAAAACCAGCTCCAAACTCGCCGTCCGAGCTCTTTGAGGTCTACGCTGACGCCATAGAAGGTCGGTTTGAGCGTGAACACTTCTTTTCGCTCTTTCCAGCGTACCCATGTTCGAGCCAAGGCCAGCGTGTCTCGGGTACCCCCAACATGCATGATCCCTCCGGTGTATCGGAGGTCATCCTTGATCAGTTCAACGCCGAGTTCTTCCCAGTGTTTAATCAAGGCTTTTCGGCTTCGTCTATCGTGGTCCACAGCGAACCTCCTAAGTGCAGGGTAAGCCCGAGGGCGCTGCGGCTCCTAGAAAATGGTGCATTATTTTAGTAAAC
This sequence comes from uncultured Solibacteraceae bacterium, assembly GCA_964493965.1. Lineage (GTDB taxonomy): Bacteria > Acidobacteriota > Terriglobia > Bryobacterales > Bryobacteraceae > DASWZN01. Next base: position 2,946 of record CAZBQQ010000071.1, on the reverse strand, counting down.
TCATCCGTCGGCGGAGACTTTGGCTGAGTGGGTGCTAGTTTGATCGACGGGGAATCCTAGATTACTGAACGGTCCCATTTATTCCGATTCGGGATGAAAGCAACTGCCCGGCGGCTCCTTTGACCTCGATGTTCTCAAGGCCGAAATGCCGATTGTCCGAACGCCAGACGAAGCCCCCGAGCATGCGGCAGAGGTCTTGGGAATCGCTCGCAAGCGCCGCCCCCGGCATATCGAAAGAAGGATGAAGCGGCTCCGCCCCGCTGAGCTTTGTTGAAACCGTCACGGTCTGGCCCTTCACGCTGAAGCCCTGTACAACAGCCCGAAGGTGCTGCGCCCAACGGGCGTCTTCGGCCTCGTCCTCGTTGCCGGCGGTAACCGGAGTCGTGTAGGTGGCCTGTTTCCACCACAGGTTAAGAGCGTCCACGGCCGCCGCATCGTTTGCCGCGTTGTCAGTGCTGGCCAGTGAACATCCCGCCTGAGCACCGAATACGAAGAGTGCCGCAGTGGCCAAGAGGTATCGCCGTTCGCAACGCCTTCTCATGGGGCTGATTATACGTCGTCGGGAGAAAGCTGATCGAACGGGACGGAGGCTCATCGTAGCTGACCGCTGACAGCTGAGGGCTGACCGCTATTTGTTCACGTGCACGACGCGGGCCGGCGGGAATCCGTTGAACCAGGTCGCGGAGGCGTTGCTGTAGGCGCCGATGTTTTCCGAGTAGACCAGGTCTTCGATCTCCAGATCGGGCAACTCCTCGGCCTGCGAGATGACGTCCAGCCCGTCGCAGGTCTGGCCGAAGACCGCGCAGATTTCGGTCTCGCCCTTCTTGAACGCCTTCACGTGGTACTGGCAGTGGTCGAAAATGAATCCGGAAAACGTGTTGTAGACGCTGTCGTCGATGTAGTAGCAGGTCTTGCCGTCACGGACCGCCTTGCCGATGACGCGCGCCACTGAGACCGCGGCCGTCGCCACCAGGTAGCGCCCCGGCTCGGCCAGAATCTCGATGTCGGGCGGAAACAGGCGGGCGATCTCCGCATTGATCCGCTTCGCCAGCAGGCTGAACGGCGGCACGTGGCGGTTGTACCGCGCCGGGAAGCCGCCGCCAATATCCAGGATCTTGATCTCGTGGCCGCGCGTCTTGGCCTCGCGCATCACCGCGGCCGCCATGTTGAGCGCCTGGACGAAATTCTGGAAGTTCGTGCACTGGCTGCCCACGTGGAAGCTCAGGCCCTCGACCACCAGGCCCACGCGGAAAGCTTCCTCCACCAGGTCCACCGCCTCGCCGGGATCGCAGCCGAATTTCGACGACAGCTCGACCATCGAGCCGGTGTTCGGAACGCGCAGCCGTAGCGCCAGGCCGGCGCTCGGGGCGAACCGCTTTATCTTGCGCAGCTCCTCCAGGTTGTCGAAGGTGACCAGCGGCTTGTACTGGTTCAGGGCCTCCAGCGTCTCCTTGGGCTTGATCGGGTTGGCGTAGACGATCTTGTCCCAGATGAAATCCTGCCGCTCCCTGGCCGGAAGGTGCTTGATGTTCTCGTACACCATCATGAACTCGGGCAGGGAAGCGACGTCGAAGCTGGCGCCGGCTTCGTAGAACGTGCGGATGATCTCCGGCGCCGGGTTGGCCTTCACGGCGTAGTAGGCCTGCACCTTCGGCAGATGCTTCTTGAAGCTGGCGTAATTGCGGCGTAACAAATCGTGGTCGATGATGACTACGGGAGTGCCGCCCTGGCGGGCAAGGGACTGGAGTTGGCGCGCGTTCATCGGAGAGCCTTCACTATACTCGAATTCGACCGCGCCAGGAGCGGACTCCCGCGGAGCCGCTGGCCCGCTTGCATACGCGCGGTTCGGTGCTGGCGGTGCCTCGCGTCAGCGGCGGCGGAAGGCGACCAGAGCGAGAAAGCCGAGGCCCGTGAGGAGCAGGCTGGCCGGTTCGGGTACCGAACCCAGGGTTACGTTGTCGACCAGCTCTCCGTTGGTATACCCCAGACCCGCGAACCGGAAGGCGTTCGACCCGAACACACCGCCTGCGCCGCCGGCCATGTACCAATCGGTGGGCGAAACCGTTGTAGTCACGCCCGTAGTCAGATCGGTGATGGACACGGAGAAGATACGATTGGTTTTCTTGTCGAAGGAGGTTGACTCGCTATACCAGTGATTTTGAGATAAGCCGGTCCACGCCGCGCCGGGGGTTTTCAGACCGACGGTCCCGGTCGCATTGTAGACGTCGTACTGCGACGTCCATGTCGAGCCCGGCGAGGAGTTGTCCCAGCCGTTCACAACGATGAATGCGGAGTTGGTAGTGCCTGCGTTCAGCACGGAAAAGCTGCCGATATAGTCCGTACCGTTGGAGTTGCCGGAAGGATTCAGGTTCAAAGCCCAGAGGTCATAGGCGATGCTCCATTCGGCGGACGGCGAAAAGTTGGCGTCGTGCTGCGCCCGGACGACTGTCGGCGAAGCATTGTCACTACCCGACAAGACCAGACCCTGGTTCCCTCCCCTGGGGTCGGCGGCGTAGCCGAGCGCTGTGATGAAGCTATAGGGGCCCACGCTCGCCGGCTTGGAGGTCGAGCCGGTGGTGGTGTACCAGCCGTCGCAGCCGGGCGGCGGCGCGTTATTCCAGACTCCGATCGGGCCTTGATTGCAGGACTCGAAATTGTAGACCGATGCTCCGGAAAGAGTAGCCGCGCTCAACAGGACAACAAACAGCCATCCACCAGCAACACGTCTCGCGGTCGTCATAGATGTACTCCAGCCTCTCGGGATAAAGTACATCTATTGGTCCTCGGACGTCAAGGACACTAAGGCCCTAAACTCTGCGCGAGGCGGTTATGTGAGTACTGGATCGGACCCGTCCACCATCTTCACTTTGTTGTGGAGGAAATACTCTTTCGTCAGCGCCTTGATCAGCTTGTCGCGCTGATCGTAGAGCCGCCGCAGCTTGCGCG
>CAZBQQ010000070.1:19586-25868 GCA_964493965.1 uncultured Solibacteraceae bacterium | reverse complement strand
CTGCGGTGTTCTTCCACGAGATCTTCGGCCACCGCGTCGAGGGCGCGCGGCTCAAAGACGAAAACGACGCGCAGACTTTCAAGAAGAAGATCAATCAGCCGGTGCTCCCGGACTTCCTCTCGGTGTATTCCGATCCCACCCTGCAGGCTTTCCACGGCACCGACCTGGTCGGCTACTACCCCTACGACGACGAAGGTGTGCAGGCGCGCCGCGTCACGGTGGTGGACAAAGGTGTGTTCAAGACTTTCCTGATGTCGCGGTCGCCGGTGGACGGCTTCGACCAGTCCAACGGCCACGGCCGCCGGCAGCAAGGCTTCGCGGTGGCGGCGCGGCAATCGAACCTGCTGGTGGAGGCCTCGAAAACGGTCTCGCGGGCGGAGCTGAAGAAGATGCTGATCGAGGCAGTCAAGGCCGCCGGCAAGCCCTACGGGCTGTTCTTCGACGATATCGAAGGCGGCTTCACGTTCACGTCGCGCCAGTTGCCCAACTCCTTCAGCGTGATGCCGACCATGATCTACCGCATTTATCCGGATGGCCGAGAGGAACTGGTGCGCGGGTTGAATCTCATCGGCACGCCCCTGATCGCCTTCAGCAAGATCGTGGCCGCCGACGACGATCCGGAAGTGTTCAACGGCCTTTGCGGCGCCGAATCCGGTTGGGTTCCGGTGGCCGCGGTGGCCCCGGGGATGCTGCTGGCGCAAATCGAAGTGCAGCGCAAAGAGAAATCGCAGGAGCGCCCGCCCATCCTGCCCGCGCCCGAAGCGGACGCGAGGAGCGCCCGATGAAACGCGCACTGCTGCTCTCGCTCGGGCTCGCCGTTGCCGCTTTTGGCCAGCAGGACGTGGTGGTGAAGGCCATGCGCGACGAACTGGCGCGTTCGATGGCCGGCCTCCATATGGAGAACCTCGACAAGCCCTACTTCATCTCGTATCGGGTTGACGACGCCGACGCCGGCGTCGTATCCGCGACAATGGGCCAGTTGACCGCCTCCAACTTCGGCCGCTCCCGCCTTTTGGCCGTACAGGTCCGCGTCGGCGGCTATCAGCTGGACAACACCGATTTCTCCTCCGGGCACCCCGGCCCAACCCCGCGCGCACTGCCGCTCGATGACGACTACGATCAGATCCGCAGAGAGATATGGCTCGCCACCGACGCCGAGTACAAACTCGCCAGCGCCACCCTGGCGGCCAAGCGTTCCGTGCTCGAACGCCGCAAGGCCGCCCCGGCCCTGGCCGATTTCACCAAGCAGGATCCGGTGACGGTCAACGAGCCGGCGCCGGCGCTGAAGGTCGACGTTCCCGCCCTGGAACAGCTCGCGCGAGACGTCTCGGCCGTATTTCGCGATTCGCCCGAGATCCTCGGCTCGGACGCGCAAATCACGCTGGCCACCGTCACGACGCGCCTCGTGAACAGCGAGGGCGCCGTTTCTACCGGGGTCCGAACCGTGGTGGACCTGCACGTGGCCGCGCGCACCCAGGCGCCCGATGGCGCTGCACTGGTCGATTCCTTCCACGTTTATGGGCATTCCCTGGACGTGTTTCGCAGAGACGATCTGCTGGCGCGGACCCGCGCTCTGCTGGCGCGGCTGAAGGCGCTGCGCGCTGCTCCCGTGCTTGACCGGTATAACGGTCCGGTGCTGTTCGAGGATGAAGCCGCGGCCCAGGCGTTCGCTCAGGTTTTCGCACCGGCAGTGAGCGCCGTCCGGATTCCGATGACCGAAGATCCGCAGGTCGAGAGCCAGATCCAGCAGGTTCTCGAACAATTCAGCGTCTCGCTGGCCGACCGTATGGGCGGCCGCGTCCTGCCGGAGTCCTTCGACGTGACGGACAATCCGCTTCTGTCGGATTTCGCAGGTCTGACCCTGGTTGGCCGGCACGCCGTGGACAGCGAATCCGTCCCCGCGCGGGAGGTCAAGCTGGTTGAAGGCGGCATGCTGAAAGCCCTGCTCGCGACGCGCACTCCGACCGCCCAGACCGAGGCCAGCACCGGGAGCGCGTATACGCCGGGGATGGCGGCTCCGAGCAACTTTTTCGTGACGGCCCACAAGTCCAGGACCGCCGCGGAACTGCGCCAGGAGCTGCTCCGGATGGCCAAACAACGCAGCCTCGGATACGGCATCGTGGTTCGCCACGTGGGGGATGTCGGGTTGAACGCGCTGATGCGCATGGCCATGGGCAGGATGTCCGGCGACACCGGCGGGACCATCGCCGCCTACAAGGTGTTCGCGGATGGCCACGAAGAGCTGGTGCGGGCGCAGATCACTCCCGTGCCCGTGTCCGCGTTCAAGGACATCGTGGCGGCCGGCGACAAGCCCGGTGTGTACAACATCGGGTCGCTGCTCTTCATGGGCTCGCTGACGGGGGGAGCGCCCGGAATGGCCTGGTCCTCGTTCGTCGTGCCGCCGCTTCTGTTTGAAGAGGTCTCTCTCAAGGCACCCAGCGGTCCGTCGCCGACCGCGCCGGTAGTGCCGTCGCCCCTGGCCAGCGGGGTGAGCGTCGGGTCTTCTAACTGAGGATGCCGGGCGCCGGTTGGCAACCGGCGCGCAGGATGACATCCTGCCCCACAATGGGTCCTCGATTTCAGATGCTGCAGTCAGCTTTACCTCCAGACGCCAGCGGCCGTAGGACATCGGCCGGGCCTAGGAAGCCTACCCGGCAGAACTAAGGTGAAGCCCTGAGCCACCCCAAGCTATTGATTCTATTGCATCTGGCCCTGGGTTGACGATCCTTGATATGATAAGGGCCAGATGAGCTTGCTGTCACCCAGATTGCAGTTACGGGTTGCGCAGAAACAGATCCTCACACCTGGGCTGGTTCAGATGGTCACTGTCTTGCAGCTGAACCGTCTGGAGCTGCGCGAAATGCTCGCCCAGGAAGTCGCCCAGAACCCTGTTCTGGAAGAGTCGGGCGACGAAAGCGGCGAGGAGTTGAGCCCGGAGGAAGTCCAGCAACTGCTCGAAACCGAGCGGGCTTCGGACCCGGCCGACAAGTCGTTCCTGGAGGCCGCCGACGGCGACGGCTACGCGGCCACTGGACCGTCGGACGGGGACGCCGAGGCGCCCGAGCCGGTCGCCAGTTCGGCCGAAGCCGCGGTGATGCCCGCCACTGGGCCGGCCGAAGGTACCGAAGGCGCCGAGACCGTGGATGGCGCCGAGCCAAAGGCAGCCACGGACCCGTTCGAGGAGATCGACTTCGGTTCTTTCTTCGACGACTATCTCGACCCGGGACACCGCAGCCCTTCCTCCGAGCAGGTCGAAAAGCCGTCCTTCGAGACTTTCCTCTCCGCGCCCATCACGCTGGGGGATTACCTGCGGTCGCAGTTGAGCATGGTGCCGCTGGCGGACGAGATCCGCGACGCCGCCGATTCGATCATCGGCAACCTGGACGAGGCGGGCTACCTGACGGCCTCGCTCGAGGAGATCGCGTCGAGCGGCGACCATACCGTCGAAGACGTGGCCGCGGCGCTGCATGAGGTCCAGAAACTGGATCCGGCCGGCGTGGGCGCGCGCGACGTCCGCGAGTGCCTGCTGCTCCAGATCGAGAGCCGCAACGGCCGCGGCGGCGTGGCCTGGCAGATTGTCTCCGACCACCTGAAGCTGGTCGAGTTGAAGCAGTACCGCGAGCTGGCCCGCCTGCTGGGCCGGCCGCTCGAGCACATACAGACTGCCGAGCAGATGATCCACCACCTGAACCCGCGGCCCGGCCTGAAGTACTCCGGTCAGGGAGCGCGCCAGGTGGAGCCCGACGTCCACATTTTCAAGGACGGAGATCAGTACATCATCCAGCTCAACGACGAGGACCTGCCGCAGTTGCGCCTCAACGCCAACTACCGGCGCATGCTCGACCGCAACCACGAGCCGAGCAAAGAGGTCCGCAATTACGTCAAGGAGCGCTACGCATCGGCGCTCCAGCTGATGAAGAATATCGAGCAGCGCAAGCAGACCATTCTGCGGGTGTGCCAGTCGATCGTGCGCCGGCAAATGGACTTTCTCGACCGCGGGATAGACCAGCTCAAGCCGATGATGATCAAGGAAATCGCCGAAGAGATCGGGGTTCATCCTTCTACCGTCAGCCGCGCGGTGGCGAACAAGTACGCGCACACCCCGCAGGGCGTTTTCGAACTGCGCTATTTCTTCTCCGAAGCGGTGCAGGGGCCGGTGGGCGCCGCGACGCCGCTGCTGATCGTCAAGCGCATGGTGAAGAAGATGATCGAGGGCGAGGACACGGCGCATCCCCTGACCGATGAGCAGATCACGGCCCGGCTGCAGTCCGCGGGCATCCAGGTGACGCGGCGCACCGTGGCCAAGTACCGGGAAGACATGAAGATTCCGTCCACGCATCAGAGGCGCGTGCGCGCCTGAACGGGAATTGGAGGGACGCAATGAAGATCACATACACTGGCAAGGAAGCGTTGACTCCAGCCGAAAGCGGAAAAATCGAAGCGAAATTCGCCAAACTTGCCAAGCTGCTGGATGTCCCTAGCGGGGAGCGCGAGGCCCACGTCATCCTGGCCGAGCAGCGCCACCTCAAGCGGTGCGAGATCACCATCCAGTATCACGACCACCGGTTGTTCGGCGAGGAGAGCGCGGCGGATTCCTTCACCGCCATCTCGACGGCGATCGAGAAGATGGAGAAGCAGATCCTCAAGCTCCGGGAGAAGTGGCGCGACACCAAGCGCGGTCCTAAGGAAGAGGTTGAGCTCGAGCCGGAGCCGGCCGTGGCGGCCAAAGGCGGCGTCAAGCCGGCGCCCGAACCGGAGGCCGAGGCTGAACCCGGGCCGCACGTGTTCCGCCCCGATCACCACCAGCGCCGCAAACCCATGACGCTCGAAGAAGCGATGCTCGCTATCGACGGGCGCGACTACGTCGTTTACCGCGATGCCGAAAGCGATCGCGTCAACGTGCTGATCCGAAGACGAGACGGCAATTTCGATTTGATCGAAGCGTGAAAACCAAGCCGAGGTCCGCCGCAGCCTCGAAGCCTCCCGAACTGGTCGTAGTGACCGGTCTGAGTGGCTCCGGCAAGGCGACGGTCCTCAAATGCCTGGAGGACCTGGGTTACTACTCGGTCGACAATCTGCCGGTCGGCCTGCTCCCCAAGTTCGCCGAACTGGTGAAGAGTTCGCCCCAGGTGCAGCGCGCCGCGCTGGTGTTCGACGTCCGCGAAGGCTCGGGCGTGCAGCGTTTCCCACAGATGTATGCCCGCATCCGCCGCCAGATCCCCACGCGGCTGCTCTTTCTGGAGGCCGATGACGCCACGCTCGCGCGGCGCTTTAGCGAGACGCGCAGGCCGCACCCGCTGGGCACCGATCGCTCGGTGTTGCGCAGCATCAAGCAGGAGCGCCAGATGCTGGCGCCCATCCGCGCGCTGGCCGATCACATCGTCAACACCTCGAAGTTCAACGTGCACGAGCTGCGCGAGCTGATGGGAGAGACCTTCGGCGGCGGGCGCGACGAGTCGAAGATCCTGATCTACGTGACCAGCTTCGGCTACCGGCAGGGCGTGCCGGCCGATAGCGACCTGGTCTTCGACGTGCGCTTCCTGCCCAACCCCAACTACATTCCCCAGTTCAAGAAGCTGAGCGGCCGCCATCCCTCGGTGGCGCGCTACATCCGTTCCTTCCCGCAGACCGTGGAGTTCATTGATCGCATCACGGACCTGCTGGTATACCTTTTGCCGCACTACATCCGCGAAGGGAAGAGCTACCTGACCATCGCCTTCGGCTGTACCGGCGGCCAGCACCGCTCGGTGATGATCGCCGACGAGGTACGCAAGCGCCTGCTGCGGTCGGGCTTTAAGGTGAAGGCGACGCACAGGGACATCGTCAAGGCGGGGTAGACACCGCGACCGCGAGGGGGCGGAGATGGCCGTCTACCGCAGCGCCCGCGCAAACTCCCCGAGTTCGCCGGCATTCAAATCGGACACCGCCCAAAACGTCATCCCGGCGTCGGTCCAGTGCATCAGGTTGTATCCGCGGAGGCTCTGCGTCTCCATTCCAGACGACGATCGATCGGAGGAAGCCGCGGGCCACGTGAACAGATTGATCACGTGCTGACGGCGCCGGTAGACCAGCGCCGCCGCCGGCGCCTGCCCCAGGTAGTCCAGACGTCCTCCGGTGAGGCCGAAGCCCTGGCTCGTCAGATCCTTCACCAGCGGCGAGAAGTCGAGCTTGCCGTTGAACCAGGGTTTCACCGTGTGCTGATCGGAGGTGACGACATCCACCAGATGGCCGGCCATCAGCGAGCGCACATGACTCGATACCACTTCCTGCGCGATCAGGTCC
>CAZBQQ010000070.1:0-19486 GCA_964493965.1 uncultured Solibacteraceae bacterium | reverse complement strand
TCGGCGGTTTCGAGCGGATCCAATTCTCCGTCGATGTAACCGCTGATCCACTCCTTCGCATCCTTACAGACCACGTTGCGACTCCTTGTTCATACGCCCGGCCAGCAGTTGCCCCAACCGCCCGCGGGCGCGCGACAGACGCGACATGACCGTCCCAGCCGGGATCCCGGCAATCTCGGCAATCTCCGCGTAGGACAAACCCTCCAATTCACGCAGCACCAGCACCTCCCGGAACTCCACTGGCAGTTCCTCGAGGGCGGCCTGGAGCATCCGGCGGTCGGCGTTCTGGAGCGCCGCACTCTCCGGACTCTCGCTCTCGTATGCGGCACTGTGCAGCTCCTCGTCGAAGGGCTCCGCTGCCGGCGCGCGGTTCTTCCTCAGCCAGGTGTAGCAGGTGTTGCGGACGATCGAAAGCAGCCATCCCCGGCTCTCTCCGCCACGAAACCCGTCGAAGAACTGGAGCGCCCTCAGGCAGGCTTCCTGCACCACGTCTTCGGCATCGCGATCGTTCCGGGTCAGCCAGCGCGCCAGGTTGTACGCCGCGTCCAGATGCGGCAGCACCGCCTGCTCAAAGCGTCCGGTCCTGACGGGATTCACCCAGCCCAAAGGCATTGCTCACTTTTGTTATACCGCCACGGCCCCGGAAATATTCCCGCCGCCCCCCGCTGCGCCGAACCGCGACCGTCAGGGCGCGGACCGGACAAAAAGGAAACGCCCGCAACCGGTCGGATGCGGGCGTGGGTACTACCCCGGAAAGGAGAAGGAAACTAATCGCGTCGTTTCAGCGTCGGACGATCGTCTGAATCGTCCCCGCCTTTCTGGTCGGTGCTCGTGCTGTCGCCGCCGGCGGCGGTACCGGAACCGGGCTTCTTCCGCAGTCGCGGCTTGTTGAGATCCTTATCTGTCACCTTGTGGCGGTTCTCCATCGCCATCAGCCGCGATTTCACGCTGTCGAACTCCGACGTGCTCACCACGTATTCCGGCTTGGCTTTCAGCAACTCCTGGATGTTGTTCTGGGCCGCCTTGATGCGGTCATCCGTCGGAGGATGCGTCGAGAAGACCTTGTTCATCGTCCCCGGCTTCCGCTTCTCGAGCGTCTCGATCTTCTCGAAGAAGTCCACGAACGCCGTCGGATCGTAACCGGTCTTGTACATGTACTCCAGGCCCAGCATGTCGGCTTCCGCCTCCATACCGCGCGAGAACTTCAGGAAGCCCACCGGGATGAGCACGCTGGCCGCCTGATAGATTCCGTAGCTGGTCCAGCCGCCCATGAAGATCAGCGGCATGGTGGCCAGATTGGCGATCATGCCCCGGGTGGCGTTCCGCGTACCGTGCCGCGCCGCGACGTGCGCGATTTCATGCGCCATCACACCGGCCAGTTCCGCCTCCGAGTCCGCCTTCAGGATGAGGCCCGTGTTCACGAAGAAGAACCCGCCCGGCAGCGCGAAGGCGTTCACGTCCTCGCTGTCGATGACTTTGATCGTAAACGGGACCTTGGCGTCGGAATTCCGCACCAGGTTCTGCCCCACGCGGTTCACGTACTCCGAGATCACCGGATCGTCCACCATCTTGGCGGAGCGCTCCACCTCCTGCGCCAGTCCTTTCCCCAGAGCGATCTCCTTCTCCAGGGAATACATGTTCAGCCCCTTGCCCACATCGCGATTGCCGATCTGGTCAGGGTCTTTTTCTTTGGCGTCTCCCGCCCAGCCGACTTGCGGAGCAAGCAGCGTCAGCGTTAAGACAGCCGAGAGCGCAACGGGTGAGAACCGATCCATCCGAAAACCTCCTGCCCAGCGGGCTTTCTAACATCCAGTATACGCCCCAGGCCCGGATTCTCTCTGACATTGGTTTAACGTATAGTTGTGACCATGGGTTACGACAGAAATCTTGCCGCCGCGCCGGTCTGGGAAGCCTGGCGCGATGAGTTCCCGATTACCCAGGAACTCGTTTACTTGCACCACGCCGGCGTAGCGCCTCTGTGCCGCCCCGCCGCCGAGGCCATGAAGCATCTGGCCGACGACGCTCTGCGCTTCGGCTCCCTGCACTACGACCAGTGGCTGGGCGCCTATGAAGGGGTCCGCCAGGCCGCCGCCCGCCTCATCGGCGCTCACCGCGACGAGATCGCCACCATCAAAAACACCTCCGAGGGACTGGCCACCGTGGCCATGGGACTCGACTGGCGCCCCGGCGACCGCGTCATCGGATTCCAGGAGGAGTTCCCCGCGAATATCTTCCCCTGGAAGCGACTGGAGCGCCACGGCGTCAAGGTCGAGTGGCTTTCCGCCGCCGATCCGCTGGAGACCATCGACAAGGCCGCCCGCGGCGCCCGCCTCCTCGCCATCAGCTACGTTCAGTATCTCAGCGGTCGCCGCGCCGATCTCGAAGCCATTGGCGAGATCTGCCACCGCCAGGGCTGCCTCCTCGTGGTGGACGCCATCCAGGGCCTGGGCGCCTTTCCGCTCGATGTGAAGAAGGCCCGCATCCACGCCCTGGCCGCCGATGGCCACAAGTGGCTCCTCGGTCCCGAAGGCTGCGGAATCCTGTACGTGCAAAAGGACCTCCAGGATTCCATCGAGCCGGTCGAACTGGGCTGGACCAATATGGCCCATTACGCCGACTATGCCAGCCGCGACATGACTCTCCGCCCGGACGCCGGCCGCTACGAGTGCGGCACGTTAAACACGATCGGGTGCTACGGCCTGCGCGCGGCCATCGAATTCCTCCTCGAAGTGGGGATCGAGCGCATCGCGCCCCAGGTCCAGGCCCTCGGAGACCAGATCGCCGCAGGCGTTCGCGCCAAGGGCTACGAGCTGCTGGGAGACCGCACCGCCGCCACCGGAGCCGGCATCGTGAGCTTCCGCAAGCAAGGCCTCGATTCCCGCCACCTGGTCAGCCAGCTCAAGGAAAAAGGGTTCATCGCGGGCCCCCGCCAGGGCTGGGTCCGAGCCTCGCCGCACTTCTACATCAGCCCCGGCGATATCGACCGGCTGCTGGAAGCCCTGCCGTAGTGGCGCAGGCTCTCAGCCTGCCGCGTCCCGACTCAGCGGGACGCATGGGAAGTCTACGCCTTCTTGCCCTTCCCCTTCGGCTTCTTCGTCTCCTCCACGGCCTCGACCGCTGCCGCGGACGGATCCACCGTAGCCAGCACCTGTTTGAACAGCGCTTCCTTCTTGGTGTCCTTCTTCGGCGGAGCCTCGCCGTTGCGGAAGTCGTGCTCGTGGTAGCACGTGCGGCAGCGCATCTTCGCCGGTTGCGTGCCCATCAGCGAGACGATCGAGTGGTTCGTCAGCCGCCGGCACTTTACGCAAAAATCGTCGATATCGTCGCCCAACCGGAACTCCGCCATAGTGGAACCTCCGCAGCAGGGAAGTATATCGAATTCCCGCCCACGTGTGGGATACCATGGAATCGCCATGCAGTTCCTTAAGAGTAGCCTCCTCGATCTGATCACCGAAACCTCCACCAATCTGCCGCCGGACGTTCGCGCGGCAATGGCGCTGGCCGCCCCCGTGGAAACGCCCGGGACGCAGGCCGCGCAGGCGCTGGCCATCATCGCCGGCAACATCGATATGGCCGCAGACGACGAAGCCCCCATCTGCCAGGACACCGGCATGCCTACGTTTTTCATCCGCACGCCGGTCGGGGTCAGCCAGATCGAGATCCGCAAGGCGGCCTGCGAAGCCATCGCCGAAGCCACCCGCCGCGGCAAGCTTCGCCCCAATTCGGTCGATTCCGTCACCGGCCGCAACAGCGGCGACAATCTCGGCCCAGGCACGCCCGTCTTCCACTTCGAACAGTGGGAGCAGCCGGACATCGAGGTCCGCCTCATCCTGAAAGGCGGAGGCTGCGAGAACAAGAACATTCAGTACTCGCTCCCGTGCCCCATCGAAGGACTCGGCCGCGCGGACCGCAATCTCGAAGGCGTGCGCAAGTGCCTCCTGCATGCGGTGTGGCAGGCGCAGGGACAGGGCTGCTCGCCCGGCGCGCTCGGCGTTTGCATCGGCAGCGACCGCGCCCACGGCTACGAGTTAGCCAAGGAACAACTGCTCCGCCCGCTCGACGACGTCAATCCTGACCCGACGCTCGCCGATCTCGAAGCCCGCGTCCTCGCCGAAGCGAACAAGATCGGCGTGGGCCCCATGGGATTCGGCGGCAGCGTCTCGCTCATCGGATGCAAAGTCGGCGCGGCCAACCGCCTGCCGGCCAGCTTCTTCGTTTCGGTGGCCTACGATTGCTGGGCCTTCCGCCGTCTCGGCGTGCGGCTCGACGCCGCGAGCGGAGCCATTGTGCAGTGGCTCTACCGCGATCCGGCGCGCCCGGTCGAGCGGCTCGCGAAGGACGAAGGTTTTCCCCTGACCGGCCGCGAGATCCGCATCGAGGCTCCCCTTACGGAAGACCAGGTGCGCGCGCTCAAAGTGGGCGACGTGGTGCTGATCGATGGCGACATGTTTACCGGCCGCGACGCCGTCCACGCCCACCTCATGAAGAACCCTCCGCCCGTGGACCTTCATGGGGCGATTCTCTACCACTGCGGTCCTGTGATGCTGAAGCAGGGCGACGAGTGGGTCACTAAGGCCGCCGGCCCCACCACCAGCATCCGCGAAGAGCCCTACCAGGGCGAGGTGATCCGCCGCTACGGTCTGCGCGCGGTGGTCGGCAAAGGCGGCATGGGCGCCAAAACGCTGGCGGCGATGGAGGAGTGCGGCGCCGTCTATCTCCACGCCATCGGCGGAGCGGCCCAGGTTTACGCGCGCGCGGTCGAGCGCGTGGCCGGCGTCCACCTGCTCGACTTCGGCATCCCCGAAGCGATGTGGCATCTCAAGGTGCGCAACTTCCTGGCCATCGTCACCATGGACGCTCACGGCCACAGCCTGCACGCCGAAGTCGAAAAGAAGACGGCGGAAGCCCTGGCCGCGATGCGCGAAGCCTGAGCGTCTGCTAGAATAAACGAGTTACGGCCAGGTAGCTCAGCTGGTAGAGCGCGGCCCTGAAAAGGCCGGCGTCGGCGGTTCGATTCCGTCCCTGGCCATTTTTAAAATCCAATAAGACCCTCTACTTCAATCACTTACGCGGTGTAGCGAACTTGGGATCTTTCATTTATACACAATAAAGTTGTAGTATTGTGTTATGGCCCAGTCTCACCGTGACGCTGCGCGGCGGCTCTTCGAGATCGCCGAGGAGCAGCAAGGCCTCTTCACAACCAAGCAGGCCAAGGCGGCTGGATTCGCCGAAAACACGCATCCATACCATGCGCAGGTTGGAAACTGGATTCGCGAGCATCGCGGCATTTACCGGCTTTCTCTGTTTCCGACCCCAGACCGGCCTGATCTCGTCCTGTGGTCGCTGTGGTCTCGAAACCGGAATGAGGAAGTCGAGGGGGTCTACAGCCACGAAACGGCGCTCAGCCTACATGAGCTGTCGGATCTGAATCCTGCCAAGCTTCACATGACCGTTCCGACAGGCTTCCGGCGTAACAGTGAGATTCCCGGAGTCCTGATCCTGCACTATGCCGATCTGCCCGAAAGCGATGTGCAGACCGAGCAGGGGTTCAGGGTCACTCGCCCTCTACGGACGATATTTGACCTGATCGAGGCGGGCACGGTCGAGCGGAATTTCATCCGACAGGCGCTCAGGCAGGCCCTTGATCGCGGTCTGATCACTCGCCAGCAGATCCGGAACAGTGCAATGAGCGGACCTGCGCGCAAGATAGTTGAAGAGGCGCTGCGGCGGGCTGCATAATGCCAACCGCGCGAACATACACAACGGCGGCGGCCTTCCGACGGGCGCTGGAAGAACGCCTAAGGAGATCCGCTCAGGCAGACCAGATCGATCTCAACCGCCTGCGGCGACAGGTGTCGTTCGACCGCCTGTTGGCGAGACTGTTCCGAGAAGAGGCCGTGCCGTGGGCTCTGAAAGGCGGGTACGCACTGGAGCTGTGGTTCAGGGCTGCTCGGTCAACGATTGACATCGATCTCACGTTGCAGAGAGTACAGGCGGCTGAAACGGAGGACGCGAATCAGGTCGTCCGGGAGATGCTACAGAACGCGGCTGACGCTTCGCTCGGCGATTGGTTCGAATACACGATCGGCCGCCTGTCCTCGACCTGACCGCTGGGCAAAGGTCGGCGCAGGGCCGGAGCGCACGGTCACCTTCCCGCGAGCAGGATCAGCCCCCGATACACCCGGCGCCTCCGAGCCGCGAGCAGCCTCAGACCCCGATAGCACTGCCGAACCGCGAGCAGCCTCAGCCCCCGAACCGCCCGGTACCGCCGAACCGGGAGCAGGCTCAGCCCCCGATGCGCCAGGCGCCTCCGAACCGCGAGCAGGCTCAGCCCCCGCAGCGTCCGGCGCCGCCGAACCGCGAACAGGCCAAGCCCCCGGAGAGTCAGGCACCTCCGGCACGCGAGCAGTCCAGGCCCCCTGAGCGCCAGGCGCCCCCGAACCGCGAGGAGGCTCGGCCCCCGGAACGCCAGCAGGCCCCGCCCCCGCAGGCGCAGCCGCAACGTCCGACTCCGCCGCCGCAAAAGAAGGAGGACAAAAAGAAGGAAGAGAAGAAGCCCGAAGACAAGTAACTCGACCTAGGAAGCGGGTGTGCCAGTCAACGCTCCGGAGCCCCACCGGCCGTATCCGCGGAGTCCGCGCAGCAATCTGTGTCTCGGCGTCTGATGTGGGTCAAGTATCATGAAGAGGCGCTGACGGTTGCGAACGGAATCCATGGATGTTCTGAAACACCTCTTCGAGCGGCATTTTCGCCTTCCTGTGGAGCGGGTACAGCCCTTGCAGGGCGGGCTCGGTGGGTCAGGACGCAATATCATCCGGCTCGCCCATCGGGATCTGAGCGCCGTGGGTATCCTGTACGACGTGCGCCAGGAGAACGTGGCTTTCCTCGACTTCTCGCGGCACTTCCGCACCCGTGGACTGCCCGTGCCGGAGATCTACGGATCCGAACTGGATGCGGGCGCTTACCTGGAAGAAGACCTGGGCGACGTCACGCTGTTTCAGTTTCTCTCCGAGAACAGGACAGGAGACGACATCGCACCGGATGTGCTGGAGGCATACCGTAAGGTGGTGGCGCACCTCCCACGCTTCCAGATCGAGGCCTCGCGGGACCTGAACTACAAAGTCTGTTACCCGCGCTCCAGCTTTGACGGCCAGTCGATTGCCTGGGACCTGAATTACTTTAAGTACTACTTTCTCAAGCTGGCGGGAATTCCCTTCAGCGAGCAGGATCTGGAAAATGACTTCCGCCGCCTGACCAGGTTTCTGCTCACCGCCAGCCGCGACCATTTTCTCTATCGCGACTTCCAGTCGCGCAACGTCATGCTGCGCGACGGCCAGCCATTCTTTTTGGACTACCAGGGCGGCCGTAAGGGCGCGCTGCACTACGATATTGCCTCGCTGCTCTATGACGCCAAGGCCGACCTGCCTCCCGCGCTACGCCAGCAACTGCTCGAGCACTACCTCGCATCTCTGGCGCGCTTCGTCACGCTCACCGAGGAAGAGTTCCTGCACCATTACTACGCTTTTGTCTACGTGCGAATTATGCAGGCGATGGGGGCGTATGGGTTCCGGGGCTTCTATGAACGGAAGCCGCATTTCCTGCAGAGTGTGCCCTTCGCGCTGAAGAACCTCCGCTGGCTGCTCGAGCACATAAAGTTGCCCATCGCACTGCCCGCGCTGCTGGGCACGTTTGAGCACATGATCGCGTCAGGCAAGCTGCAGCATTTGATCGCGCCGGCGGAAGCGGCCGGGACGCCAGAACTCGCGGAATCGGTTCCGTCACCTGACTCGCGCCGTCCCAACCTGGCGTTGACGATCTTCAGCTTTTCGTTTCACCGGAGCGCGGCGCCGAAGGACGAGAGCGGGCACGGCGGTGGATTCATCTTCGATGCCCGCGCGCTGCCGAACCCAGGCCGCGAAGAGCGCTTCAAATCTCTCACCGGCAAAGACGCGGCGGTCGTCGAGTACCTGGGCGCGCAGGCGACCGTGCGCGAGTTTCTCGCAAGCGCCACTTCGATGGTGGAAGCGAGCGTGAAAAACTACCAGGAGCGCGGCTTCAACAGCTTGATGGTGGGGTTTGGCTGCACCGGCGGCCAGCACCGCTCGGTGTACCTGGCGGAGGCTCTAGCCCGGCATTTCCGCGGCCGGCAGGGCCTGGACGTGTTGGTGCGGCACGTTGAAATGGAGAAGCTGGGTAAATGAAAGCGATGATCCTGGCCGCCGGGCTGGGCACGCGGTTGCGTCCCCTGACCAACGATCGGCCCAAGGCGCTGGTTGAGGTGGCCGGACGCACGCTGCTGGAGATCGCCATCGCACGCCTGCGGGAATTTGGAGTAAGTGAAGTCATCGTCAATGTGCACCATTTTGCTGAAATGGTAACTGCATATCTGCGCGAGAAGAACAACTTCGGAATGCGCATCGAGATATCCGAAGAGGCCAGCCTGCTGGACACCGGCGGCGGCTTGAAGAAGGCGGCGTGGTTCTTTCGCGAACAGGGGCCGGCGGCGGCACCGTTCATCCTGCACAACGTTGACGTGATCAGCACCATCGACCTGCGGCGGATGCTCGACTTCCACAACGGGAACCAGGCGCTGGCCACACTGGCGGTGCAGCAGCGCCAGACTTCCCGGTATCTGTTGTTCGACGAGCAGATGCGCCTTTGCGGGCGGCGGCTGGTCGAAGAGCAGAAAACGGAACTGGTGAGGCCGTCGCCGCAATTGCAGGAACTGGCGTTTTCCGGAATTCACGTGATCTCGCCCCGCCTCCTGGAGCTGATGAGCGAAAACGGGGCGTTCTCCATCGTCCAGTCTTATCTTCGGCTGGCTGGCGAGGGAGAGAGGATTGTGGCCTATCGCGCTGACGGCGCTTACTGGCGCGACCTGGGCAAGCCGGAAAGCGTCGCGCGTGCCGCTGCGGACTTGAAGGGCTAGGCCGCGCCGAGAACCCTGGGGGCCGTGCGCCATCAGAAGCCGAACCGCACCCCGAGCTGCAGCGCCCGCGAACGGTTCAACTGCGTCGTGATCAGCCCGAAGCTGCCGTTGGTCGCCACAACGTTCGGAGCCGTGAACGACGGGTGGTTCAGCACGTTGAGCGCCTCGATCCGTAGCTGAAAGTAAGTCGTCTCCGTGATGTTGAACTGCTTCAGAAGCGACGTGTCGAGCTGGCGCGGATCAAGAATAGGAGATGCTTCGGCGGTCGTCAAACTCAAATTGTTGAACGCCGCTTTGAGAGAAACTCAAGGGTCGCCATCGGGCGCGGGACCCGCCAGCACCGCGGCACCTCATCCAGCGGTCGCGTTATGCTGATTGCTTCGATTACCGCGGGAGCCGCGCCACGTGCGAGAAGAGGAACTGCAACCGGAGCCGACCGTGCTCGAAGATATGGCTCGGCTTGCCATCGGCGGAAATCGCGACGCGCTTGAGGGACTCGTCAGAGCGCTCCAGGGGGACCTCTATGGCCTCGCTCTGCGCATGTTGTGCAATCGCGAAGACGCGGAGGACGCCACCCAGGAGGTCCTGGTTCGCATCGTTACCCGCCTCGCGCAGTTCGATTTCCGCAGCAAGCTCAAGACGTGGGCCTACCGCGTCGCCGTGAACTACATCCTGGATGTCAGGAAGAGCGCCGTGGAACGCCTGCACCTGAGCTTCGAGCGGTTCGCCGAAGACCTCGCCAGCGGACTGGGTCTCGAAGCGCCTTCAGAGACCGAGCACTCTCTCCTGATCGAAGAAGTGAAGGTGGGCTGCACGCTGGCCATGCTGCAGTGCCTGGACCGGCCGCACCGCCTCGCCTACGCGCTCGGCGAAATCCTGGAACTGCCGGGACCGGAGGCCGCCGAAGCGCTCGACATCTCGCCGAGCCTGTTCCGAAAGCGCCTTCAGCATGCGCGTGAGGCCATCCTGCACTTCACCCGCAGTTACTGCGGCCTCGTGTCCGACACCGCGCCCTGCCGCTGCAACCGCCAGTTGCCCGCCGCGCTGCACTCCGGCAAGGTCCGCGCCGGCGCCTGCTCCTTCGCCGCCGCCCCGTCCTCCTTCGCGGACGCGCGCTCTCTGGTCCGCCGCGTCGACGAAGTCCGCTGGGCGCTCGAAGTACATCGCACCAGCCATCCGCGCGCTTCCTCGATCGACTTCGCGCGACGACTGGTCGAGGCGCTCGATCCTGGAGCCTGACCTCCACAATTCACACTCGTCCCCCGGCCGTCGTCCAATGGAATGACGGCGCATTCCACCCGCCTCAGGGACGGAAGGAAGAAAGGACAGACAATGAGACCAAGGATCCTGCTGTTCCCAGTAGTATTGGGCCGAAGGAGGCCGGCCACATGCACGACCATCCCCACTCGGTAACGGCGTTCCTCACCGGCGGTCACCTCGAGATGACCATGCCGGACGGCAAGACGCTCATCGGCACCGTGCCGAAGGGCAGGGTGGTCTGGGAAGAGGCCGTAAGTGTGAGAGTCAGGGAGGAATCATGAATCGACGAGAGGCCATTCGCACCGCATTGGCCGCCGGCGCGGTGGCAGTAAGCACCGCGGCCCGCGCTCAAGGGACGTTAGCGAGCGAAATCCATGTAAACCCGGCGGCAGGCTCGGACACGAACGCCGGGACGAAGGCCGCGCCGTTGCTCACGCTGTCCGAAGCCGCGCGCCGCGTGAACCAGAGCAGCGGCGCCGGCCCAGTGACCATCGTCCTCTCCGAGGGCATCCACGCCATCGGCGAGACGACGCTACTCAAGCCCGAGCGCAGGTCCTTCTCCCAAGCCGAGCGATTGACCATCCGCGCCGAAGTGCTGCCGGACGATCCCGAGTGGCATACCGGCTGCATGCCGGCGCTGATCCACACCATGCCACTCAAGCATACGTGGAATGGCCGCCCCGACCCGCTGGGTGGAGTGGCGGACGGAATGCTGATCGAGACGAGCCATGTTAGCGTCGTAGGGCTGAAGATTCTCGGTTTGCCGGTGGTGGAGACGCCGAAGCCGGGCCAGATCCGGCGGCTGTACGGGATCGACCGGTTCCGGCGGGATCTGGAAGACCTGGAAGTAGCGCAGTGTGTGTTCCTCGGCGACGACGCCATCGCTCCGCACCACGTAGGCATTATCGCCAACGGTAACGGCGTCAACGTCCACCACTGCGTCTTCCGTGGCATGAAGATCAACGTCGTGTACTGGACGCCTGGCAGCAAAGGCCACGCCCTGACGCACTGCGTCTGCCACGACCTCTACGGCAGCGCGGTGTGGACGGCCGGCATCGCGAACGACTTCGATTACCGCAACAACGTCGTTGAGGGCTGCAACTATGTCTGGACGGCCCAGGGCGGCGGGTCGGCGCTGGCGGACGCCGGTGGCAGAGGCGGACGCCCCGGTGCTCCCGCGACACCCGCAACGCCGCAGGAACCGGTTCACTACAAGGTGATCGACAGCTACTTCGCCGGCAACCGGCGACTCACCGGCTCGGGCACCGGAGCCCGGCTCGAGTACCAGGACATCGATTCTTCGTTCCTGGAACTAATCGGCACCAGGAGTTCGGAGCAACGGGTAGACACCGAGCGCGATCAAACCAGGCGCGGCTACCTGCACCCGGTTGCCGGGTCCGACGCCGCCAAGGTCGGAGCGGGCCTGTTTATGAGGGCGGTCGCATGAACGCGGCCACGAATCGAATCAACAGAAGACAGATACTTGGCGCGGCGTTGATGTCTACGAGCGGCTGGCCGATGGCTGCCGGCGCCGACGCCTCCGGCGTCAAGTCAGACACTCTGCTTCGCACCAGTGCCGCCTGGGATGACGTTGCGTATCGCGCTTACCCGGAAGGCGTCCCCGAGCTCACCGTTCTGAGAATCACAGTTCCGGCCCGTGCAGAATTGCGATGGCACACACATCCGATGCCAACGGCCGCTTACATCGTCTCCGGGGAAATCACGCTCGAGACGAAAAGCGGTCAGAAGCGGCATTTCACGGCCGGACAGGTGATACCCGAGACCGTGGGTTCCGTGCACCGGGGCGTTGTTGGCGACCGCCCCGCTGAGTTCATCGTTTTCTATGCGGGGGTGAAAGGCATGCGACTGTCGACACGGGACTCGTGACGTACACAACCATGCGAAAGGTCTTGCTCGTCCTTCCCAGGCACGGATAGCGCCGGTGCGGCGACCGCTTGCTGGGGGGCTGGCGTTCTTGGAGCGCTAGACTGCCGGAGCTCACTCGCCAGACTGCTTCGAATGGGGCTGAATGCCACGTGCGACCAAACCAAGGCCACCGACGAGCAGCACCAGCATCACCAGCGTGTTGAAAAGACTTGTTGGCCGGAAATAGATGTGCAGGTTGGCCAGGACCCCTGCAAGAATGAACAGCGCGCCCGCGATCGTCAGAATCCACCCGAGAATGCTCCGGCCGCGCCAAAACAGCAACCCAATGCCGAATAGCATTGGCAGAAGCGTGATGCCGAAAGCATTTTCTCCGTAGAAATTCCAGTAGGAACCGACCACGGTCACCTGATTGATCAGCAGGTATCCGCCAACACACGCCATGATGCAGCCCAACAGAAAATGGCCCAGACCTCCGGGCGTCCCGCCCGCGTCTTTGAAAGATCGGTTCTCCATGCGCCGAAGTATATCAGGTGCGGAAACTCCCGGTTGTGGCGGCAGGCAGCCTCGTCACGCCGTGGCGCCCTCTGTTCCAGCCAGAATCTGGGTCCAATCCAAAGTGGCCGCGAGCTGCTGGCCGAGTTCGACGAGAACCGGGATCGCGTCAATGTCGGCCTCATCGATCTCGCGCGGCAGCTCCGGGTTGATGATCTTCAGGATGCCTGACCATTGGCGATTCACGGCGTCATCCACCCAGTCCTCGGAACTATCGACAAGCGTGCTGGTGGTCCACCCGATCGTGCCAATCAGCCCCGTCGGCGGATCGTCGGAGGCGGGAAAGAATCCGGTCCCGAGCGATACCACGCGCGTCTCGGCGGGTGCGAAGTCGTCGTAATCGAAGGCTTCCACGCAAGCCTGGTAAGCGGGGTTAGCGGTTCCGCCGACGCCGCCATCGAAGAACCGGAGCGTCTGTCCATCGACGCCCTCGATCCGCCAGTGATCAAAATAGGTGGGCGCGCAAGCCGACGCCACCGCGGCGTCGATCAGCTTCACGGAGCCGGTGGTTCGGGAGTTCTTCGGATTGTCTTTGACGAAGAACCAGTTGTGGCCGTTCATGGCGGTGGCAGAGATCATGATGTCGAGCGGGCTGTCGTTCATCACCCACAACGCCGCCGGTCCGAGGACGGAGACCAGCACGTCGCGGAGGTTCTCCGGGTCGAACATGAAGCCCGCGACGGCGCGCTTCACCGTCGCCGCGGCGCCGGTTGGGGTGAAGATCGCGTGCGCACGATCGGTATAGACCTTCAGAGCATCGGAGGCGGGGACGCCGGCCGCGACTGCTGCGGTGAGAAGCGCGCCGGTCGAGGTGCCTGCGCAGAAGTCGATGTGGTCGCGGGTGACGCCACCCAATTGTTCTTCGAGTTTCACCAGGCAGCAGCAAGGGATGATTCCCCGAATGCCGCCGCCGCGGATGGATAGAGCATGGTGCATGGAATTCCCCTCCTCAGAAACACGATAGACCCGTTGTCCTTCGACATCAACGGGTATCTCGCTCCGTAGCGATCACCGTCACAGGTCCAAGCAACCCGGACGGCAACAGCGGAGAACTGGCCTTGTACGGCTTCACATCGGCAAAAGCGATCTTCGAAGCCTTCGGCTGCTCATCTCCGATGAGCCGGTTCACCCATGCGTTCACCACCATCACCTTGACCTCGTTTGCCCCGGGTGTAAGCGCTGAAGTTACATCGAGACGATAGGGGGCGTGCCACGCCTCTCCAACCTCTTTGCCGTTCACCGTTAATACCGCCAGGTTCTTCACATCTCCGAGATCGAGCCACAGCAGCGCGTCCTTCCGAAACCACTCCGGCGGTGCCTGCACCGTATTCGTATAAGTTGCGGCTCCGGAGAAGTATTTCACGCCGGGATCCGCGCTCTTACTCCACTCGGATAGCTGATCCATGGTCGTCGAAGCCGGGGCTCCACGGCCGGCCTCAAAGCTAACCGTCCACGGTCCGCTCAGGGTCGCCACGTTTGTCTCCGCGACGGGGGCCACCACGTGAGACGTCTCGGCTGTGCTCCTGTCGAACACCACGAACACCGTGCCCCAGGGTTCCAGGCGAAGCGGCACCGTAGTGCGGCCATCTGCGATCTTGAACGATGCCGGCTCCGACGTGCCCGTCTCGGCATGCCACAACTCCGGCAGCTTTCCACTTACCCGGAACGTTGCGTCGATCGACACCCCCTGGTGGCTGCGGTTATCGACAAAGTAGATGTCGCCGTCCGTCAGCTTGCGATGCACAAACTCCACATCCGCCTTCGCGCAGTCGAAGTCAGGCTTCACGCCCAAAGCAGCGAAGGCATCGCCCAGGCTCTGCCCCGCGTACACGGTCCCCTGTCCCACCTTGTGCACGCCCGCCCCATCGCCAAATAACTGCGACGACAGCTTCAGGAACTCGGCCTGATCGTCCGCCCCGCTTGGATCGTCCGTCGGCTTTGGACCGGCCAGAACCGCCCCCTCTTCGACCAGCCTGTAAATCGCGCGAAGCACTGGCAGAGACATGTGCCGGCTGTACGGATCGAGTCCGAGCACCTTGTACCGCATGCCGCTCTTCGAGACGATTTGTCCGTTCGCGGCGCTAAGTTCGTGGATCAACCCATCGGCGTTGACATAGTCGAATCCATAACCCGCTGGCACGTCCGGCGCCTTCTTGTCGAAGATTGCCGTGAGGTTCGAGTCTTCGCCGTAGAAATAGATCACATCGGCGCCGAACTGCCCCTGCTGGAGCAAGTAGCTTGACCTCGCCAGATAGTCGATCCAGGGCCGGGCTTGCTCCGCCCACGTCTCGTTCCGATTGAACCACTGTCCGAAAGGCCCCAGCGTCAGGCCCGGAGCTTTCCCTACCAACGGCTGATGAGCCGACTCGTGGATCACGAAGCGATTCACGCCCGCCAGCATCTCCGCGTCCGCCGTGGGCTTCAGC
Source organism: uncultured Solibacteraceae bacterium (assembly GCA_964493965.1). GTDB lineage: Bacteria > Acidobacteriota > Terriglobia > Bryobacterales > Bryobacteraceae > DASWZN01. Next base: position 4,432 of record CAZBQQ010000070.1, on the reverse strand, counting down.
GTGGCCGGCGACCACGCCCAAGACGCGGCTCCCGACGCCGTCATCGACTCCGCCGCCACCAGATTCTGTCCATAGATGTGGGCCACGGATGCGGATTCGCGAATGTCCGCGTTGGCCCCGTACTGTACTTTGTTCACGCCGGGAAGCTGCGTCCACATAGCGCTCATCGGGACTTCGTTGAACTTCTTAACCTCCATGCCATCGGCAACGAACGCGCGCCCGCCCTCGTGAGATTCTCCGTAATGCCCCATGCCACGCTCATGCAGCGTAGCTTCCAACTGGCCATAATGTTCATTTGCGATCAGGTCCGCGATCGTCTTACGGAAATCCCAAAGAAAACGATCGCTCGCCTCGGCGCTCTCCACAACCCGTCCCGTCAACACCGGCAGCCACGGCTTCGGATCGTAACCGCGCAGCGTCTGGAACTGCCCCAGCATGTTATCGGTCCAGTTCTGCGAACCAGCCTCCCAGCTGTCGTTAATTACATACCGGATACCTTTCTTGCCCATCCACTCGGCGCCGACCGTGTCCTTGTAACTGTCCAGGTACTTCTCGAAGTAGTCCTTCACAAACCGCCGGTCGAGCTTGTCCACTTCGAGTCCCGTCGCCTCAGGCGTAGCGGGATGGTTTGTGATCCCGAGCAGCGAATAACCTATACGCAGAACGAGCCACTTGCCGTCCGGCGGAGTCCAGTCGAGCGTGCCGTCGGGCCGCATCTTCGGGGTCAAATCGATGACCTCGGACTTCTTGATGGCGCTCCCCGCATCCACCGCCGGAGTTGCCCACCGATACAAATCGCCCTCCGGTACAAACGCGGCCTTCTCTTCGAAGCGATTGACGCGCGCCTCCGGGCGCAAGACCATTTCAGCGACCTGATACGTCTTCGCTGCTTTGGAGGGGTTGATGCCGAAAGAACCAGGATTCGCCCCCGCCGCCCAGAAGGGCACCGGAGGGGCTGGTGTAGGTTTGAATGTCACCCGGAAATACCGTGCCTTCACCGGTGCGAACGAGATAGTGTGCTCCGGTGCCCCGCCGCCGGGCAAACCGGCCACCTTCCGGAAGTTCCGTCCGTCATCGCTCGCCTCCAGCGTTCTTTCGGGAGCCCCAACTCCGGTCATCGAGGCCTCGAGTTCTCCAGGATCCTTGGTGACATAGGTGATGGAGCGAATGGCCCGCGGAGACGGATATTCGAACTGGATCCAGGACACGGACCCCGCTTCCGGGATCGGCACATTCGTGAACTTCGCCAGATCGCCGTCGCTCAGCATGGCCCCGTCCAACCCACCACCGCTTGCGGTGATCTTCGCCGGCGCGGAGTCTTCCACCATCACCCGAAACGCAATGACCGCCGCGTCCGCATAGAGCTGCATCTTTCCTGCCCGCTCCCAAAACGGCAGGCCGATACTCTGAAAAGGCCCGGTAACTGCCGGCGGCGGCGCTAACTTGCCCGTGAAGGGCCTTCCGCCCTCGACCGCCGTTTCGCTCCACACGTACTTCTTCATGCCGTGCGACGCCGGCACCCACGGGCCGCCCGATTCGCTCCATCCCGGAGACCCTGCAATCGCCATCTCCATGCCGAACCCATCGCCAAGGCCGATCGCGTACTTGAACGCCTCCTTCCATTCCGGCGTCATGTATGCCAGGCGCTTCTCCACCACCTTGGGTGTCGCCAGCGCCGCGTCGAAGTTTTGGAACCCGGCGATCCCAACGCGATGCATCCACTCCAGGTCAAGCTTGATGCCTTCCTGGGTGATGTTCCCGTTCATCCAGTGCCACCAGACCAGCGGCCGCGCGCCGTTGGGCGGATCTTCAAAGCCCTTCTTCAGTAACTCGCCATTACTCTGCCCCATCGCCATCCCGGCGACAAACAGCAGGGCCGAAGCGGCCGTTAGAATTCGCTTCCAGTTACTCATACGTGCCTCCCGCGAACTGACGAACCGCATCCACCGTGTCCGCCTCGCTCTTGTCCGTCCTGTACCGTTTTACGCGCGCAAACCGCAGCGCCATCCCGCTCGGATAGTGCGGACTCACCTGAACATCGTTAAACGCGATCTCGACGATAAGCTTCGGCTCGACATACACCGTGTAGGCATCGCGCGCGACCTCCAGCTTCAGCAGTTGCTCGGTCTGCCATGCCAGCATCTCATCGGTGAGCCCCTTGAATGTTTTGCCCAGCATCGCGAAGCCGCCCTTCTCGGTATCGCGCGCGCCCAGGTGCAGGTTGCTCAGCCAGCCGTGCCGCCGCCCATGGCCCCATTCCGCGGCCAGAACGGCCAGGTCCAGCGTGCGCGCCCGCTTCACCTTGAGCCAGCTCTGGCCCCGCGACCCGGCGGCGTAAGGAGCGTCGAGCGCCTTCGCCATGATGCCCTCGTGTCCGCGCTCCAGCGCCTCGCGCAGAAAATCGGCGGCGCGCCCGGGATCGCCGGTGACCGTGTGCGGCACCGTCTGCGGCGTGAGCCCCGCGAGCGCCGAAAACCGCCGTGCCTGCGGCTCGTCGATCGCCGCCTGGCCGTCCACGTACAGCAGATCGAACCAAAACGGAGTCAGCGGAAGCTCGGCGCGCATGCGCTCCAGATCGAGCTTGCGGCCGAATCGCCGCATAGTCACCTGAAAGGGCTGCGGCCGCCCCTCGCGGGTCAGGCTCAAAGCTTCGCCGTCGAGAATCAGGTCCCGCCCCGGCAGCGCCCGCGCCGCCTCCACGATCTCGGGCACCGCCGCGGTGACGTCGTTCAGCGCCCGCGAGAACACCATCACGTCATCGCCCGAGCGGTGCACCTGAATGCGCACCCCGTCGAACTTGTACTCGAGAGCGGCTTCGCCCAGGTCTCCTAGCGCGCCCTGGACATCCTCCGCGGTCGCCGCGAGCATCGGCTGCACCGGCCGGAACAACCGCACGTCGAATTGTTCCAGCCCCCCGGCGCCCTCCTCGAGCGCGGCTCGCGCGACCCGGCCTATATCCCCCGCCAGCATGACGGCGCGCCGCACGCGCTCGGGCTCCATGCGCGCGGCCTTCGCCAGCGCCTCGATCAGGATGCCTTCGAGAGCGCCCTGCCGTATCTCGCCCATCAGCAGGCCCGTAAGGAATCGCTGCTCGGGCTCGGTGGCGCGGCCGAAAAGGGCACGCAGGAGGTCGCGCTTGCGGCCCTCCGATCCCGTTCCCCGCACCTTAGAAAGCGCGTCCAGGCCGGCATCCACTTCGCGGATTTCGAGGTTCGGCTCTGCTGCGGGAGCGGCTCCGGCATCGCGGATGGTGGCCCACCCCACGCCGATCCGCCCCTGCCGCGCGCCTCCGGAAAGAAACGCGACTACGGTATCAATCTCATCGCCGGCGAGCTGCCCGAGCAGTGCGGCGAGAAGATCGATCTTGACCAGACGCCGGCTCGTTTCCGCGACCTGCGCGGAAGTGGCGACCAAGGTCGAGAGCAGCACGCCACTAGCATAGCCCCTCTACCGCGCCAGCACCCGCGCCACATCCATCAAATGCGGATCGAGCAATTTCTTCCCACTCACCACCTCATCGAGCGGCGTAGCCACAACCTCGCCCTTGACCACGCCCACCAGAACGCCCCGGTTCCCCGCCGCCAACTCGTCCGTCGCCGCCACGCCCAGCCGTGTCGCCAGCATGCGGTCCGCGAAAGTCGGCGGCGCCCCGCGCTGCGTGTACCCCAAAATCGTCACGCGCAGCTCGAAGCCCAACTGCGCATGGTGCTCCGCCACGTATTGCGCCAGCCCCTGCGCGTTGGGATTGGCGCCCTCGGCCACCACCACGATCGCGTGTGGCTTGCCCCGTTCGTACGCGCGCCGGATCTCGGCCGCAACCCGCTCCGGTTCGGTCGGGCACTCCGGGATCACCACCGCTTCCGCCCCGCCCGTGATGCCCGCCATCAGCGCCAGGTATCCCGACCCGCGTCCCATCACCTCCACCAGCATCGCCCGCTGATGCGAAGACGCCGTGACCTTCAGCCTGTCGATCGCCTCCAGCGCCACGTTCAGCGCCGTATCGACGCCGATCGTCACGTCCGACCCGTACAGATCGTTATCGATCGTCGACGCCACGCCGACCACCGGAAATTCCATCCGAACCAGCGAATGCGACCCCGTCTGCGAGCCGTTCCCGCCGATCACCACCAGCGCTTCAACCCCCGCCGCGCTCATCTGGTGGATCGCCGCCAGCCGCCCTTCCTCGGTCTTGAACTCGGGGCACCGCGCGCTGCCGAGCATAGTGCCCCCGCGCTGTATGATCGATCCCACGTCGCGCGGCCCCAGCGGAGTCAGCTTGCCCGCGATCAGTCCCGCGAAGCCGTGATCGACCCCGAACACCTCCCAGCCTTTATCGATCCCGCTCCGCACCACGGCGCGAATAGCGGCGTTCATCCCGGGGGCATCGCCCCCGCTGGTCAGCACGGCGATTCTTTTCATTCAGGGCAGTATA
>CAZBQQ010000069.1:0-25912 GCA_964493965.1 uncultured Solibacteraceae bacterium | reverse complement strand
CCACCTGCGTCATGGCGTCTTTGTCAGTGAAGGTCTGCAGCAGCGTGGCGCCTTCGACGGACCAAATCCTGGTGGTGAGGTCCAGGCTGGTGGATATGAGTTTCTGGCTGTTGGGCGAAAACCCGAGCGAACTGACGGTGCCGACGTGCCCGGTCAGTGTCCGGCGGTTGGTGCCGTCGGCCGCCCACAACTCGAGCGCGCCCTGGGCCATACCCACCGCGATCCAGTTACCATCGGGGCTGGCGGCTAGCGAGTACGGGATGCCGGGCGTCGAAACGGTGCGGAAAAGAGCGCCCTCCGGAACGGTCCAGAACTTCACCAGCATGTCCCGTCCGGCGGTCAGCAGGGTTTTGCCATCGGGCATAAAGCAAAGATTCCCGATGAGAATCTCATGTGCAAACGCGCCGGTGGAACAGGCGGCGGCGCTTGCGGCGGCGGGAAACATGGCGGAGGCCACGCTCGCCGACATCAGCCGGACCATGTTGCGGCGCGTAAGGCGGCAGCCATGAGGCCCGAGCGCGACGGCACAAACATCCGGAATGCTGCCGTGATCCGGCGGCAAAAGGAAATCCAAAAGCCGGTCGTGGAATCGCACCTTCATAATTCTTCGCTCCTCGACAGTGCCGCGTCGGCGATTAACATCATATCCGATCTTCTTCCCTTAATAGTCGTCGCGAGCACCCTGTTAGGTTTCTCCCTAACTGCGTCGGCGGAACAAATTGTCACCGTGGCCGGCAGCGGCACGGACGGATTTTCCGGCGATGGCGGCAGTGCGCAGGCGGCTCAGATTGGCGGCGTGTCCGGTCTGGCTGTGGATGCGGCGGGGAATGTGTACTTTGCCGATACCTGGAACCAGCGCGTCCGAATGGTCGCGACCTCGGGCGTGTTAACCACGGTTGCGGGCAATGGGGTCAGCGCCGATACGGGAGACGGGGGTCCTGCGGTCTCGGCCAGCCTGCTCTGGCCCGCCGGCGTGGCCGGGGACTCGAGCGGCAACCTCTACATCAGTTCCGGCTCGCGCGTCCGCAAGGTCTCGCCGGGCGGAGGGATTGCGGCCTTTGCCGGCAGCACGACGGCCGGCCTCGCAGGCGACGGCGGTCCCGCAACCAGCGCCCGGCTCACGGAGCCGCACGGGCTGGCGGTGGACTCCGCCGGCAACATCTATATAGCGGACTCGGGGAACTTCCGCATACGCAAGGTCGCCCGGGACGGCACCATCTCGACGATCGCCGGCACCGGCCAAGCCGGCTACGCGGGCGACGGCGGACCGGCGACATCCGCCCAGATCGGCTACGTGCATGCGCTGGCCTTCGATGGCGCGGGCAACCTGTACTTCTCCGATCCCTACAACCACTGCGTGCGGAGAATCTCGACATCCGGAACAGTCGAGACCGTAGCGGGCGGCACTTTCGGCGAGGCGGGGGATGGCGGGCCCGCCGCTCAGGCCCAGCTCAGATACCCCTACGGCCTGGTGGCCGATCGCGTGGGAGACATCTATGTTGCCGACCTGCTCAACCACCGTGTCCAGGTGGTCGCGACCGACGGCAGGATCTTTACGGCGGCTGGGAACGGCGTGGCGGGCTTCAACGGCGACGGTTTGCCCGGCCCCGACACCTCTCTCGATATGCCTGCCGAACTCGCGCTGGCCCCAGGCGGCGGCATCTACATCGCGGACCTGCGAAACTTCCGCATCCGCGAGCTGCTTTCTCCGCAGCTTCCGCCCGCTCTGCTATTGCCGGCGAGTGATGCAACCGGGGTTTCGATAACCCCGACGTTGAGCTGGGAAGCCGCGAGCGGCGCCACTTCCTACGACGTGTACCTCGGGACTTCGTCGCCTCCGCCGCTGGTGACTACCACGACGGCAACGAACTACGCTCCGGGGACGCTGTTGGAGGCGACGGTGTACTTCTGGCAGGTGGTGGCGCGGAGCAGCAGCGGGTCCGGGCCTTCCGCCGTGTGGACGTTCACGACGCAAGGGCCTCCGCCGGCCGCGCCCGTCCTGATTTCTCCGGCGAACCAGGCTGGCGGCATTGTGCTCGCGCCAACCTTGAGTTGGAACGCCTCGGCCGCCGCCGGGTCATACGACGTTTACTTTGGCACCTCGTCGGTTCCGCCTTTCGCGGCGAATACGGCGGGGACCAGCTACGCTCCCGGAACGCTGAACCAGGACACCACCTATTACTGGCAGGTCGTGGCCAGGAATGCGGTGGGATCGGCAGGTTCGGCAACGTGGTCCTTCACCACCGGCGCTCCAGAGACCGGCTCGGAGTTCGTTCCGGTAGCGCCGTGCCGAATCGCGGACACGCGCAGTCCGGCCGGGCCGTTCGGCGGTCCCACCATGGGCCCCGCCTCGATGCGATCCTTTGCGATTCCACAAAGCGCCTGCGGCATTCCGGCAACCGCATCGGCCTATTCGCTGAATGTGACCGTGGTGCCCGTGGGACCGCTCAGCTTCCTGACGCTTTGGCCCGCCGGGCAGCCCCGGCCGTTTGTCTCTACGTTGAACTCGTTCGGGGGCACCGTGGTCGCGAACGCGGCCATTGTCCCCGCGGGCGCCGGTGGCGCGGTGAGCGTCTACGTCACCCAAACCACGGACGTGGTCCTCGATATCGACGGCTACTTCGTGCCGGGCGGCAGCGCGGGTTCGTCCTCGTTCTATGCTGCCGCGCCGTGCCGCGCCGCCGATACCCGCGGCGCCACCGGTGAGTTTGGCGGCCCCTTCATGTCCACGGACGAGACCAGGAGCTTTCCGATTCCGCTCAGCGCATGCGAGACTCCGTCTCCCGTCACCGCCTACTCGCTCAATGTGACGGTGGTGCCGCACACGGATTTTCTCGCTTACCTCACCACCTTCCCGACCGGCTCACCGAAGCCTCTGGTCTCAACCTTGAACTCCTGGACCGGCAAAGTGGTGGCGAACGCAGCCATCGTTCCGGCCGGCACCAACGAATCCGTCTCGGTTTTCGTGACGGATCCCACAGACGTGATCCTCGACCTCAACGGAACCTTCGGCCAGGCGGGTGGCGCGGGAGCGCTGTCCTTCTATCCGGTGACGCCATGCCGCGTTAACGACACGCGGAATGCCGACGGTCCCTTCGGTGGTCCGGAGATGGCAGCGCGCGAGACTCGCACCTTCGCCATCCCCGCCGGCGCGTGCAACATTCCCAGCACGGCGGCCGCCTATTCCCTCAACGTCACGGTGGTGCCGGATGGGCCGTTGAGTTACCTGACGGCGTGGCCGGCGGGCTCGGCGCAGCCGTTCGTTTCGACTCTGAATTCTTTCGATGGCGCGGTGGCGGCGAACGCGGCGATCGTGCCCGCGGGGGCCGCCGGCGCCATCAGCATCTTCGTGACGAACCCGACCCAGGTGGTCCTGGACATCAACGGGTATTTCGCGCCTTAGGCGAGTGCCTCCAGAAGACTCCGCCCGAGGCGGCGATGTTCTCGAGAAGCTGGTCCTTCATCAGCTCGCGCGTGATCTCGCAGCGGCCTGCCCCTTCCAACGCCTCCGACCCGGAGTGCAGCGATTTGTGGAAGCAATCGCCCGCGCAGTTCCACTTCGCGAAGCAGTCGCGGCAGTAGTCGCGGTGTTGGACGGTCTGGGCGCGCAGGTCGTTGTAGACGGCTTCGTCGAAGTCGTAGCCGGAGTCCGTGCTGGAGGGCCGTCCGTAGAAGAAGCGGTCCGCCCAGGGCTGGCACTCGTCGGCCACTTCGTGACAGGCGCTGATGTTGCCTGCCGGCGACACGCAGAAGTTGTCGCCCGCCACACCACAGAATCGGTTGGTCAGGGTACCGGCGCGGGCGCCCGAGAAGCGCATCAGGCGCGCCGCTTTCGCGGAAGTGCGCCGGGCCGCGCGGTAGGCTTCGATGAAGGCCGCGGTCTCGGCGCTGGCCTGGTCCCGGCCCCGCCCCATCTGGTAGATCGGCTCCACCTGGATGCCGCGCGGGCGGAATCGCCGGCAGAGGAACGCGACGGATTGCGGCAGAAGCGGCACGGATTCGGCGGTCGCCGTCATGCGGATGGAATAGCGGAAGCCGGCGCGATCGAAGGCGCGCAGCGTGGCGAGGACGGCGGCGCTCGACCCGCCTCCGCCAGCGCGGGGACGGCCGGCGTCCTGCACCTCGGGCATACCGTCGTAGGAGACGGTTGCGTTGTTGAGATGCGAAACGATCCACGCTTGTTGGGAAGGATCGAGCACGCCGTTGGTTGTCAGCGAGCTTCGCACTTCGAGCCCCTTGGCATCCGCCACCTGCTGGGCATAGAGGCGCGATTCCTGTAGCAGCGTCCAGTGCCGGCTCGGCTCGCCGGCTCCGTGATAGGCCACGTCGAAATACGAAGAGTGGAGGGCGACGGCGTTGCCAGCGACGAAATCGATGGCGCGGTGGGCCGTTTCGGGTTGCATGAACGCCGCCGGAGAATCGCCCGAAGCCGCATAACAATAGCGGCACCGCAGATTGCACGCGTTCGTGAGAAGCAGGGTGGCCGTCAACGGGCGCGGCGGTCCGGAGAGCCGCGTTGCCGGCGGATCGCAGGGTGGGCCGCCAAGGATTCCGGAGCGCCGTAGAAACTCGAGCACGGTCGGAGCGATGTCCTCGCCGGCCCCACCGTCCTTCAGAAAGCGCACCAGCGCCGCATTGCCTACCAGAGCTGCGCGCCGCAGCGGAGCGTAGATCAGAAAGTCCGATGCGCCCAGCGGAATCACGAACAGCTCGGGAGACATCATGGCGTCGCGGCTCTGGTCCGGAAACGCACGGTCACGGGCGCGAGCGGTACCCCGTCGGCGCTGAGGAACGCCCGGCCGTCAGGCCAGCGCAGCGGGAACTGGTACTCGTGGTTCGGTTCGAGCGTGACCGGAAGCGTGACCAGCGCACCCGCCTGATCGAACCGTGGCGCGGGGAACCGCGGATCTTTGTTCAGCGCATCCCGGCTCATCGGCAAGCTAAACCGGACCACCACTTCCTTCAGGCCCGGATCGACATCCTGCGCTCCATCCGCGGGGGCGACCGAGATCACGCGGGGCTGATAGCGCGCCACCAGCTCGTTCATACGCGGCGGCAGATCGTCAAGGAACTGCGCCACCCGCGGCATGAAGGACTCCAGAGTCGGGTAGTGCTGCCGGTCCTTCTGGTATTGGCCGAGAAGGTCGCTGAGATCGCCGACCCAGAAGAACGAGCGCGTGTTCACCTGGCGGGCGAGCTTGCGCGAGGCATCGGGGCCGTCGTGGTCCGCGACGTAGCGCATGGCCACGGCGTGCACCATCGAGTTTTCGAGCAGGGTCCTCCAGGAGCCGTGCATCTGAGTCCGCACGGCCTCCGGGGCCTGGCCCAGGATCTGTAGCCCGGCGCTCTGCAGCCGCGCCGCGGATTTGTCCACCACGACACCGCAAGTGGCATGCGCGAGTTCGTACACCATGGTGGTGCGCCATTCGGAGTTGAAGGCCGGGAGCCCCGCGGCGTCCACGCTCGCGACTCCGGGGATGGCGTAGATCTCCGTGGCGCTGGCCGGGCCGGCGAAACGCGCGGCGTAACTGGGGCCTCCGTTCGCCATGCCGGGGACGATCACAAAGCGTTCGGAGGCGGCCGAGCCGGAGAAGTGGCTGAACCAAAGCAGGTCGGCCTGGGTTTGGACGAATTCCCGCAGGCGCGCGTTCGTGGCTTTGTAGAGCGGCTCCTGGGACGCGAGGAACTCTTTGAATTTGGCATCGACGACGAACGCGCGCGCGGCTTTCAGGAATGCGCGGGCTTTTCCGGCATCCCATCCGGCGTAGAGGTGAATGTCGCGGCCGTCGAAGGGGACACGCTCGGCGAGAGAATCCACGTCGGTGACATGCACGGCCAGCTTCACGGGCGCCTCGAAGCCGATGCCGAGGCCGCGCGCGAGCCGCACCGCCTCATGGTCGCGATAGGGCGCGAACCAGGCGGCAACCGCGTTGTCATAAGCAGGAACGCGGCACTGGTTGTACTCGGGGTTCCCGGCGAGGCGGAACAGGATGCTCATGAGCTCGACGCGGGGGTCGACGCCCGAGCCCCAGCTCTGCGCTCTGACGGTGAAGGTGAACAGCAGGAGAAGCGTCGCAACAGTATCAGCAACCCGGCGCGGCATGTGGGGTACCTCCGCCCATCAAACCTATCACGGGCAGCTGTAGAGACGCTGAAAGGGCGGCCGTCGTTACGCGGGGGCGAATCTACGTACCGGGACTGCTAGAACGCCTGAAGCGGACCGGGCAGTACCGGTTACGGTCCGGCAAGGACGTTTTCCTCGATATTCGCCGCCCGCCCATTCTACTCTGGAATAGAGGTCCTTTTCTCTTATGCGCCTTCTCGCTCAGACTGCCCGTCGCGCAGCGCAGCTGCTCCCTTTGTTCGTTCTCGTGCCGATGTTGCTCACGGCCGGGACCGTGTACTTGAATTTCAGCGGAACTTCTCCCAGTGTCGGGATCAACCGCACGGTCGATGGCTCCAATTGGTACAACACCTCCGCCGAGGTCTTCTACATGACTCAGCTGCAGGGCGGCACGTTCACCGACGATCTGCTGCCGACAGGCTCTTCCTTCTACGCTTTCTGTATCGAACCGCGCGAGTTCGTCTCTGAGGGACAGAACTATTGGTATACCGTCGCGCCGCTATCGCAGGGCACCACCAACATTGGCGGCATGGGCGCGGCCAAGGCCGCGGAGTTGGAGGAGCTGTTTGGCAGGTTCTACCCCGTCTTTGGTGTTCCGCTCGAGCAGCAGAAGGCCGCCGCTCTTCAGATCGCGATCTGGGAGATCGTGCGCGAGGACAGCGGCACCCTCGACGTCTTAACCGGCAACACTCAGTTCGCGAATGAGACGCTCACCGGAACCATGGCTTTGGCGCAGTCCTATCTGTCCGCGATCAATGGCCAGGGCCCAAAGGCCGCAGGACTCCTGGCGCTGATCTCCGGGACCCTGTCCTCGCCTGGAACCCAGGACGTCATAGTCCAGGACCTGCCCGAACCTGGCACGCTCGCCCTAGCGGGGCTGGCTTGCGTACTACTACTGGGCCGGGTTCGGCGGCGTTTCTCCAGGGCGTAAGCGCGGAAGGCTGGCGCGGCGGGCCGGCAGAGCCTCACCGCGTCCAAACTGCCAGGGAGCGGTGTTCCGTTGGTAGCTAACGGGGAATCGTCGGCTGCTAAGTGGATTTTGCGTTCGCTCGCTTTCGCTCCGTGGGCACCGCCGCGCCCGGCCCTATAGACTGCACGTATGGCGCGCAGACCGACCCAGCCCGCGCAGATCGAAGAGCCCTTGGCCGAAACCTGGAGGCGGGTCTAGCCTGTGCAGAAGCTCCTATTGTTCTTTCTCCACCAGGTCGGCATCGTAGGGTTTCAATCGAATGACGCCGTCATACAGACTGCCAGTAACGATTCCGCGCATGCGCCCCTGGACAGGCAGAGTCTTCTCTTCGCCCGTCGTATTCACATACAAGGTCCTTCCTTCAACTACGCGCGCATAGACTCCAGAGGGGGTCTCCGGGCCCTTTTCGACCGCTAGGTCCGCGTACAGACTCCGCACGAGAGGAGCCAGGATCGGCATCTGCGCGGGGACAGCGACATAGATGGCGCGCCCTTTTCCGTAGGAGTTGACCGTAATGGCCGGCGCGTTCTCGGGGGTGTTGGTGAACGTTGCCATGGCCTTCGCGGTGCGCGGCTCGAGCACTTCGTAGAAGCCGATGGCGGCCTTCTCCTTGTTGCCGTTCAGGAGGATCTCTGGAGGTGTGGCCGGCCGGTAGAACTCGGACGTGCGAATGCCGAAGACATCGCTCAGGCGGCCCGGTAGCGGCGTGTCGAACCATTGATTGCTCTCGTCCACCTTCGCCGAAAGAGCGGTCATGATCGCCGTGCCTCCGTTTCTCACATAGTTCCGGATCGCCTCCGCGCTCGCAGTGTCCATAAGGTAGTCCGCGGGGATGACCAGGAGCTTGTAGTCAAGGGCGGCGTGCGCGACGTTGATCAGCGCGACATCGATGTTGTCCTCAAAGAACGGCTGCAAGGCGCTTGTGACCTGGCCGGTATAGTCGAGGCTGAAGTAGCTGCGGGCCGTGTTGCTTGAGGGCGGACGAGAGGCAATAAGGCTCTCGAACGAGTAAGCGATGGCAACATCCGGCTTGCGATAGCGCGGGAAGCCCAGGTGCTGTAGCCTCGAAAACTCGCTAGCGATCCGCTGAAACTCCGCATACTTCCAGGAGGGCGTGCCATCGTGATCGAGCAAGCCGAAAAGCGCCTGTTCTTCGCCGCCCCGGTGTGTGTTGAAGGTCCACGCCAGAAACGTCTGCCCATAATCGATCAGGCCCAGATAGGCCCACATGCGGACGATGCCTTTGGGGCCGCCGTAATGCCCGCCACCGCCCGTTACGAACTCGTTGAACCACGCCGGAGTCGGCAGATCGCCCTTGACGAGCAATGCGCCGAGCGTGACGTCAAGCGGCGTTGCCGGGTAGAATCCCTCCGCTCCGTAGCTCACATATTTCTTGTATGAGCTCATATAGTCAAAGCCTCTGCGTCCGGCGGTATCCCAGAGGTTGGAAACCGCCGGCAGGTGGGGGACATTGCGCTGACGCACCTTTTCCAAGTCCTCGAGGACTGAGATGGTCACATCGGACCAGAAGCGTCGCAGATCAAGATAACGCTCTGGCGGAGCGGGGCCGTCCGCATAGGGAAGCTCCACCTCGTCAAAGGAGCTCAAACGCCGTGACCAACGCTGAGTCGCCCAGGCGCTGTTGAGCTTCGCAACCGTTCCGTATCTCGTTTTCAACCATTCAATGAACCTCTGACGATCTCCTGCGGAGTAAGACATGAAGCCATTGCCGATCTCGTTGTTGTAGCCGATCGCGGCCAGGGCAGGGTGGCGAGCATAGTGCCGGGTTAACTCGTCGGCAAAGCGAACGAGCCGCTCGCGGTAAAGCGGATCGCCCGTATTCACCATGTAGCGTTCGGCCGGGTGCACGGTCGCGCCTTGCTCGTTCACGAGGTTCACCGAAGGGTGATTGTGGTGAAGCCAGATTGGCGCCGGCGATCCGCCGATGTCGAGGATCACCTTGATTCCTGCTTGGTGCATCTGGTCCAGGATCCGGTCGAACCACGCGAATTCAAACCGCCCCTCTGAAGGTTCAAAAGCGTCCCAGGACAAGTCGCCCATGCGGACCATCGTGAATCCCGCTTGCTTCATGAGCGCAATATCCTGGCGGATCTGTTCGGGTGAACGATCCACGGGTTGGTAGCAGGTTCCGACAAACAGTTGTCCCTTCCCGGGCCACTCCGGGTGTTCAACTGCGCTCTGGCCGAGAAGGAGTGTGCTGCCTAGCCATAGGGCAATACCAAGCAAGATTCGTCTCAAGATCGGCGTCCTCATACCATCCCGTCCATGATAGATGCGTTGAGCCCGGCACGCACTCTGTTACGTCCCGACCCTCTCCAGCGTTACCAGCACAACGTCATTGGTGCGCATTGGCAGCAAGAATTCGCAAGGGCCGCTCTCTCCAACCCGGACTAGGCGATCCGTCTCCGGAACGTCGCGTGTCAGCCGCCTAAGTTAGGAAGCACGATTGCCATCAACGGTTCAGTCAGCGTTACAGGCTGTCCTGACGCCTTCTCAGTTGCCGGAGACCACCCATGCTGCAATGGTGCTTCAGGCCAGGGTACGTGGGAATTCCGAAACCGGCTTCTACCAGAAGTACGTCGTGACGATACTTGGAGGTCCGGCCGTATTGTCGACGACCCTTGTGTGCAGCAACACTTGCAGGTTCTTCTTCCGCCAGTCCCTCGGAGCGTTCGCGGCCAGTGTAGCCATCAGTTGCGAAGATGTGAGGAATTCTGCGGCGGCACGGGATCCGTACTGGGTGATCCCGGCGGCCGCGATCAAGAGTTCGCCGGTGTTGGAGTCGAAGACCCGCGAAACAATCGCGTAGTCTTCTGGCGTGCGTCCGTCCGGCGTCATGTCCGGCAGTGTGTAGATCCGGTTTGTGAACCGGTCCCGAATCGTCGGGTGCTTATCGAAAACGAACCGTAGATTGTTCGTCAGTTGAAGCGTCCAGGCGTTGCCAAAGGCGCCGATCAGGATGGAGGGCTGGTATCGCAGGTCTCCGAAGGTGAGGTCGCTGCCATAACGCACCTGGAAGAGCTTCCCTTTCCCCGAGAACAGCGAGCCGAGGGCGACACCGGCGTAAGCATCGCCGGTAGTCATGTACTGGCCTCGAACAGCCACCAGATCGTGCGCGGTATCGGTGAGGTCCGGAGAGTGGAAAATCGTCGTCGTGGCGCTGTAGATGAGGATCGGCTTCGGGCTGACCAATGCCGGCGCCCAGAACTGGTCGAGTGGGGAAGGCTCGGACGACAGCAGGCCGCGAACCACCAGGGCGCTCGCGGCCGTTACCAAAAGCGCCAGGGCTAGCCAGAGCCACCGGGATCTTGCCAAACCAGGCTTTTGGGCTTCCTGCGGGGTGGGCTCGGCTGCCTTCCACTGGAAGACGGCCTTGTACGAGCCCGGCGGAATATCGATCTGAACGACGTGGTCCGCACGATTCTGATAATGCTGCGCCAGCCGCTTTCGCACTTCGGCGGCCCGCACTCGCACGACGGGGTCCTCGCCTGGTTCGTAAGCGGGACCGCGCCCGAACACCTCGGCCCCGATCACGCGCTCGCGGAGCAGATCGTTCTCTCCAGCGAGCGTGTGTTCCACCACGTACGTCAGAAGGCTTTGGCATTGGCGGGACGTCCGAAAGGGCGGGCTCTCCAGGACCTCGCGGAGCGCCTCCCGGACCTGGACGGCCTCGGCGTGCGATGCGGGCCCGGAACTCGCCGTCAGACCTACTGCCGATCTCGTTGCCACCCGAAGCCCCCTCAGGTACTTTACCGCTTAAGTAAAGCGATTGCAAGCCTCGGCATTTGCGTCGTTGCGCCGGTACGGCACAGTAAAGAACCTTGTGAAAGCCTTTCAAAACAAGTAGCTTCTCCACCAGCGGGAGGGAATGTGCGTTTTCAAACCGATGCCCTCTCAAGAAAAGGGGAGTTCCATGTTGCCAAAGCACACAGCCCGAGGCGCCCTAGCCCTCGTGATTGGCCTGATCGCCGCGTTTGCGATCTTCCAGCCGGTCGCCCAAGCCCAGACGCAGGCATTCAGCGCGTCCTTGACAGGGGTCGTCCACGACAGTTCTGAGGCGGCCGTCCCCGGGGCCAAGGTCACACTTGCGAGCCCGGAAAAGGGCGTCACGCGAACGTTCACAACCGATGCCGACGGGCGCTACTCGTTTGCTTTGCTGCCGCCGGCAACTTACATTCTGACCGTAGAAGCCACCGGGTTTTCCTCCTACAAGCAGGCGGGGATTGTCCTGGAGGCAGGCCAATCCTCAAGCCAGGAAATCGCCCTGCAAGTGGGAGCGATACACAGCGAGGTAACCGTCTCCGCTCTGGGGGGGGCCATCCTCACCTCCGACAATGCTAACGTTTCCTCGGACTTGAACGAACAGCAGATCGACCAGCTTCCCGTGGATTTCCGCAGCGCTTTTGGCCTGGTGCTGACGAACTCCTCGGTGAACAACGCTTCGCAGTTCCAGGTGGTTAATGGCGGAGGACAGTCGGGGACCGCCGATCAGGATATCTCGTTCCTCAACTTCGGGGGCGGCTACTTTGGAACCAGCGCCTACCTGCTCGACGGCCACTGGGACACCGCCGGCGATTGGGGTGGGGCTATCTATGTGCCTTCCATGGAATCCGTCGAGGAGGCGAGGATTCAGACCAACTCCTTCACCGCGGAATACGGCTGGAGCACCGGCAACGTATACAATGTCATCACCAAGTCCGGCACCAGCAGCCTTCACGGGGACGCGTTCGAGTTCCTTCGCAATTCCGACCTCGACGCCAACTTCTTCTTCAATAACGCCCAGGGCATCCCAAGGACAGCGTTCAAGCGTAACCAGTTCGGTGTCGCCGGCGGCGGGCCGGTGTATATCCCCGGGCTGTACAAGCAGCGGAACAAGACCTTCTTCTTCGCGTATTACGAAGGGCTGCGCCAGGGCACTCCGGGTCCCGTCACCCTCACCATGCCGACAGCAGCCGAGAAATCTGGAGATTTCTCCGGCATCTCCCAGGTGATATACAACCCCTTCAGTACGGTGGCGACCTCCACCGGATTCACGCGCACGCCGTTCCCGGGGAATAAGATCCCGAGCAACCTGATCAGTTCGGTTGGGGCCAAGTTAGTCGGTTACTATCCCGCCCCGACGAACAGCGCACTGCTAAACAACTTCTCGGCCTCAGCCAGCGCCGCGGCGACCTCCGACGAATATGGCATCCGGATCGACCACAACTTCAGCGACAGCGTGCGATTCTTCGGGCGCTGGTCGAGGAAGCTCGAGTCTAAGGTGGAAGAGGCGAATTATTACGGCAACGATCCGGGCGGACCGGGATCGATGAACCCCAACAACCGCCTGGATGGCGCCGCCGGTCTCACCTGGGTGCTCAGTCCAACAACGATTCTGAGCTTCAATGGCGGCTACAATCACTGGTTCGAAGGCAATGTGATGGAGGGCTACCCGTTTGATTTCACCCAACTCGGCCTGCCCGCCTTTATCAATACAACCTCGAACCAGTTTCCGGTTGTGTCGGTGAGCGGCTATGCCGGGCTGGGTCCACAAAACGGAGCCGGGCAGGGCGGCTTCCCCCGCAACGATTTAACCTGGTCGGCCGACCTCAGCAAGGTCCACGGTTCCCACTCCTTCTCGATGGGCTTCATGGAAGTGGTGAGCCAGACTGGCGGCGGACGTATTTACCCCACGACGTTCAACTTCGGTCAGACCTCCACCGCGGGACCGAACCCCTTGACTGCGGACCCGAACGCTTCGGGCAACGCCCTGGCCTCGCTTCTGCTCGGAGTCGGGACGGGTGGCTCGACGGGCGTCTCCTTTAAGCCATTCACCTCGAAGCATTACTATGGCATCCACTTCCAGGACGACTGGAAAGCCACTCGCAAGCTCACGCTGAACCTGGGTATTCGCTGGGAATACCAAACCGCCCCCACGGAACGCTACAATCAGCAGAACTATTTCGACTTCAACGCCACCAATCCGATCAGCACGGCGCTTGGCTCGATTGTCAAAGGCACGGTGGTTTACAATGGCGTCGGCGGTGTCGGGAGTGGACTGTACAACCCGACCTGGAAAGACTTCGCTCCGCGGCTCGGCCTGGCCTATCAGGCTATGGAGAAACTGGTGGTCAGAGCCGGATTCGGCCTCTACTACGTGCCGTCCTTTTTTGGACAGGGAGCCGGCCAGGGTTACGGGCAGAGCACGCCCTGGGTAACCACGACGTCCGATGGTTACACGCCGCTGAACACCCTCGACAATCCGTTTCCCAATGGCCCGCTTCCGCAAACCGGCAACAGCACGGGTGCTATGACCGACGTCGGCTATTCCGCCAGCGGTTCGCAGGTCAACCGGCCCGATCCTTACATGGAGCAGTGGATGGCCGGAGTCCAGTACGCCGTGACCAAGAACGACCTGATCGATGCCAGCTATGTGGGGAATCATGGCGTCAAACTGGCTCAGGGCGGCCTGAACTTTGACCAGTTGCCGACAGCGGACCTTGCGCTCGGAAACCAGCTGTTGCAGCAGGTTGCGAACCCGTATTACGGCAAGATCGCCGGCAGCGGTTGCGGCCTTTCCAGCCCGACGATTGCGTACGGGCAGTTGCTGCTTCCGTTTCCGGAATTCTGCAGCGTCAATATAGCGCAGCCGCTGGGCAGCCTCTCGCATTACAACGCTCTCGAGTTGACCTACACTCATCGCTGGAGTTCGGGGCTGAATCTGCTCGCTTCGTACACCTACTCGAGGTTCACCGATAACACCGTAGGAACCACATCCTGGTTGGGCCAGACGCCCATTCGCGACAACTACAACCTGGCAGCCGAGAAATCGCTGGACGCCGCGGACACCCCGCACAGCCTGGTTGTAAGCTACATTTACGAACTCCCGATCGGAAAGGGCAAGAAGGTTGGAACGAACTTCAACGCCGTAGCCAATGCAGTTGTTGGCGGCTGGCAGGTTTCGGGGATTACCAGCTACAAGAGCGGCTTCCCGATCGCTATAACAACCGGCGACAACAACACCAACTCGTTTGGCGGTAACCAGAGGCCGGACCTGGTGGGCAACCCCACCCTCAGCCATCCGACCATTAACGAGTGGTTCAACACCGCCGCATTCGCGCAACCCGCGCCATTCACTTTCGGAAATGCGCCTCGGTACATGGGAAACGTCCGAGCGCCGGGTCTGGCGAACTGGGACATCGGACTTCAGAAGTGGTTCTACCTCCACGAAACCCTGAAGCTCCAGTTCCGGGCCGAAATGTTCAACGCGTTCAACCACGCTAACTTCTACAAGCCCGACGGCAACCTCACGGATTCGACGTTCGGGGTAATCTCGGCTACTTTGCCCCCGCGCGACATCCAGTTTGGATTAAAGCTGTACTGGTAGGCGCGTGCGCGCAGTACTCACGATCGCCCTGGCGGCCTGGATACCGGCGCTTGCACAACCGGACCCGGCCGCCAGACTGGAGTCGCTTCTGGCCCAGGCCCGTCAGGCTCAGGCCAGGAGCGATTTCCGGGCCGCCGCCACCGCCTATCGCGAGGCCCTGGCACTTCGTCCGGATGTCGCCGAACTCTGGAGCAATCTCGGGCTGATGCAGCACGAGTCCAGGGAGTATTCTCAGGCGGCGGACGCGTTTCGCTCGGCGCTCCGGCTGAACCAGTCGCTGTTCGTACCAAACCTGTTTCTTGGACTCGACCTGCTGCAGCTCGGCCGCCCGAAGGAGGCGGTTGCGCCGTTGCTGGCTGCCCAACAGCTGAATCCTGGCGACCCGCAGCCGCCGCTCGCGCTGGGCCGCACGTTCCATATGCTGTGGGACCCGGAGAAGTCGTGGGAGTGGTACGAGCGGACGATCGCGCTTGCCCCCCGCAGCGGACAGGCGTGGTACGGCCTTGGGCTCGCTTATTTCGATCTGGCGGAGGCTGCGGGAGCCAGGCTGACAGATTCCTTTGGCGGGTCCGTGTACGTCGCCGAGCTTACGGCCAACGCGCTTGCGGAGGAGGGACGTCTGACGGAAGCGATCCATGCCTACCGCACCCTGCTGGCATTGGGTGGGACTCCGCCGCGGTGCTCGCATACCTCTTACGGGTTGGTTCTGTTGCGGCACGGCAACGCGACAGAAGCCGAGCAGGAGTTCGAGCGCGACCAGGCTTCGTGTTCCGTCGCGCGCATCGGCATGGCGCGTCTTCTGTATGAGAACGGGGAGCGCGAGAAAGGACTGGCGATGCTCGCCGATCTGGCCGACTCCGATCCGGAAAGCTTCGAGGTGTCATTACCCCGGTTCTGGGAAGGCCTGGATGCGCCGCAACTCGAGACGCGGCTGGCACTACTCAGGCAGTCTGCCAGTGTCATGGCCGGCGTCGTAGCGACACGTATCCGTGAGGGCGTGCGCTCGGCGGCCGTGCTTGAGCCGGAGCGCTCTCTGCCGGAACCAGGCGACCTCGCGGATCTGGCGCAGCTCGCGAGCAGCGCTTTCTTCTCCGGCCATTTCCGGACCGCCGCTCTGGCGAGCGAGCGTCTTCGGAGGAAGAATCCGAACGATCCCTCGGGCTGGTACTGGGCGGTACAGGCAAACCAGAGGCTGGGCGTGGCTGCGCTGGCGCGCGCGGCCGAGGTGGAACCGGATTCTCCGACAGTCCACGCTTTGCTCGGCGATTATTACCGGCGCCGGAGGATGTTCGACCAGGCCCGGGAGGAGTACTCAAAGGTGCTCGCCATCTCGCCGGATAGTCCCGCCGGCCTTGCCGGTCTCGCCTCAACCGATCTTGGCGACGGCAAGCTTGAGGCGGCTCGGGCAACTGCACAGAGAATCCTCAATCGAAACCCGGCGGACGCAGACATCAATCTCCTGATGGCGGAGATTCTGGTCGCCCAACACGAGGAAGAGAACGCCGAGCCATACCTGAAACGCAGCCTGCGCGTGCGTCCCGATCTCCTGCCTCACGTTCATGCGCTGCTCGGCCGAGTACTCGAGAAAAAGGGCAGGGAGAAAGAAGCGATCGAGGAACTCAAGCAGGGTCTCGCCAACGACGAGGATGGCAGCGTGTATTACCAACTCGCCCGTTTGTATCAGAGGATGGGCGACTCGAAAGCCGCCGAAGCGGCGTTTGAAAAATCCAAACAGCTCCGTGCCAGGCGCGATGATCTGGCTCGGAGGGCTCTGATGCCCGGTGACTAAGGCGCACGGAACGGCGCCGAGTCCGCGTTTAGCGCCAGGAACCAGCGGGATCCATTCCTTTATGCAGACGATACCGTACAGCAAGCGACTGAGCTATGCCGCGACGGACACGGCGGGACAACTCGTCTTTGCGGTGATCTCGAACTACCTGCTGTACTTCTACACCGACGTGTATGGCATCCCGGTGGGCATCGCCGGCACCATCCTGCTGGTCGCACGCTGCATAGACGGCGTGGATGCGCCGGTCTGGGGAATGATCCTGGACAACACCCGCAGCAGGTGGGGCAGGTACCGCCCATGGTTTCTCTGGCTTTCCATACCGTACGCCGTGTTCGGGGTCCTGACTTTCCTGACGCCCGATCTCGGTACTCACGCCAAGGTTCTGTATTCGGCCGCCACGTACATCGTGTGTGGCATCCTCTACACGGGAATCAACACGCCGGTGACCGCAATTCTGTCGTCGCTGACGCCGGACCCTGCCCAGCGAGTGCTGCTGACGACTTACCGGATGATCGGCTCGAAGGTGGGCGTGCTGATCGTGAGCGCCACGGCGCTTCCTCTCGTCGCCGTACTCGGGCATGGAAACGATAAGCGCGGATTCACGCTCACGATGCCCATTTTCGCGGCCGGTGCGGCACTGTTGTTCGTGATCGCATTCAGGAACCTCGAGGAAGTCGTCGAGGCACCCAGAAATTCGACACGGATACTGGGGGCGTTCGGCGCGATGGCGGGCAACTGGCCCTGGATCATCATAGCGTCGAGCAGCTTCTTATTCTGGGTCGCTTACATCTCCAGAGTATCCGCGCTCATCTACTACTTCACTTACAACCTGGGGCGCAAGAACCTCGTTCCGCTGGTCAACAGCCTGGACATCGTCTCGCTCACCGCCGTTGTCTTCCTGCCTTGGCTCTGCCGTTTCATTTCGAAGCGCAACTTGTGGGCGTGGGGACTAGCGGGGTCAATCGCCGGCCAGTTACTGATGTATCTGGGGGCGCCATCGCTCGCGGCGGTGCTGGCGGGCTGGGTTGTCGGGGCGATTGCGGGCGGAGTCGCCATGACCATGCCGTTCTCGCTCCTCTCAGATAGCGTCGATTACGGTGAGTGGAAGACGGGCATTCGAGCCGCGGGCCTGTTGACCGCGGTCGGCGCCGCATTCTGCTTCAAGGCGGGGAGTGGCATTGGCGGGGCGCTGCCTGCCTGGACCATGGCCGCTTACGGCTATGTTCCCAACGTGCGGCAGAGTGCCTCGTCGCTTGCGGGCATTGAGACCGGGTTCATCTGGCTGCCGGCGGCCTTCTTCGCGCTCGCCCTCGTGCCGGTTCTGTTCTATTCCAGGTACGAGGCGCTGGAGCGGCGGATCCAGCTTGAGTTGGAGCAGCGCCGGACGGTGGGTGCTGCTCTCGAAAAGGAATAACATGTTTCGACTTGAAAGCAAAGGTGAATCGGTCATCCTGGCTTCGGATAGCTCACGCCTGAGGATCGGCTTCGTCAGCGAGTCCATTGCAAGGGTGACCATGACCGGGAACCAGCCGTTTCAGCAGCGCGCCAGTCTCTCGGTTGTTGCGAACTCCTGGTACAAGGACTACTGGCTGGAAGAAGACGCGAGCACACTTCGAGTTGCCACAAACTTGCTTGCCGTGGAGGCCGACCGAAAGACAGGAGCTATCCGCTATTACGACAGCGAGGACCGCCTGCTGACGCGCGAGCCCGATCGCGGAGGCAAATGGCTGACGCCCAAAAAGATCTACAGAGACCGTTTCAGCGATGAGCTCTCTGTAGCCTCCACCACCGGGATCGACGGCGTCCGCGCCTCGGCCGCCGAATCGGAACGTGTTTTTGACCGGCAGGCTTTCGAGGCGAAGTTGGAGTTCGTGTTTGTCGAAGACGAAGCACTCTTTGGCCTGGGATCGCACGAGGAAGGATACGGAAACCTGCGCGGCAAGTCGAGAGAACTATACCAGCACAACCTGAAAGCTGTCGTGCCCTATCTCGTCTCCACGCGTGGATACGGAATTCTGCTCGACTGTTACTCTCTAATGACGTTTCACGACGACGCGCTCGGGTCTTACCTCTGGGCTGATGTGGTGGACGAGCTCGACTACTACTTTATCCGTGGCACGCGATTCGACGAAGTAACCAGGGGGTATCGCCAACTAACCGGCCAGGCCCCATTACCGCCGAAATGGTTCTTTGGGTACGCTCAATCCAAAGAGCGTTACGTGAGCGCCGAGGAACTCATCGACACGGTTTGCGAGTATCGCCGGCGTGACATCCCTTTGGATCTGATCATTCTGGACTGGAAGTCGTGGCCCTACGATGGAGGCTGGGGACAGAAATCGCTAGATCCGGTGCGGTTTCCCGCTCCCAAGGAACTGACCGACACCTTGCACACCGTGGGCGCCCGGCTCATGGTCTCGGTGTGGCCAACCATGACCGGCGAAGGTCCCGACCGGAAAGAACTGCTGCAGCGCGGCCTGATGCTTGGCAATCAAGCGACTTACGACGCCTTTCAAGAGGAGGCGCGGCGGTGCTACTGGGAGCAGGCAAACCGCGGCCTGTTCTCGCACGGCATCGACGCATGGTGGTGCGACTGTACCGAACCCTTCGAATCGGATTGGCGTGGCGCGGTCAAGCCCGAACCGCACGAGCGTCTGTCGATCAACACCGCGGAGGCGAAGCGATATCTCGATCCGGGCTATATCAACGCATTCTCGCTGCTGCATTCCCGCGGTATCTATGAGGGCCAACGCGGCGTGGCCGGAGACAAGCGCGTGGTCAATCTCACCCGATCCTCGTATGCCGGCCAGCACCGTTATGGCACGACGACCTGGTCCGGCGACATCTCCGCCACATGGGAGACCCTGCGGCGGTCCATCCCCGAGGGCCTGAACTTCTGCGCCGCCGGCGAACCCTACTGGACGGTGGATATCGGGGGATTCTTCATCAGGAACGATCCCGCATTATGGTTCTGGCGTGGCGATTATGATGCCGGATGCCGCGGGTTGACCGATGCCGCGGCGCTCGTGCCCGATCCGAAGGACACCGGTTGCACCGACCTCGGGTACTGGGAGCTATACACGCGTTGGCTGCAGTACGCGGCGTTTCTGCCGATGTTCCGTTCGCACGGTACGGACGCACCACGCGAACCGTGGCGCTTTGGCGAACCCGGCACCGAGTTCTACGATGCGATCGTCCACTACATCCGCCTGCGCTATTGTTTGTTGCCCTATATCTACTCGGTGGCAGCCCAGGTGACTCTGAATAGCTGGACGATGATGCGAGCGCTGGCGCTGGATTTCCCGGACGCCCGCAAGACCCACGATATCAGCGATCAATACTTGTTCGGTCCCGGCTTGATGGTGTGTCCGGTCACGACTCCCATGTATTATGGCCGGAACTCCGAGCCGATCACGGGAGCCAAGAAGAGCAGATCGGTGTACTTGCCCGCCGGCACCGGCTGGTACGATTTTTTGACCGAGACCTATTCTCGCGGCGGGAGGAGGGTCGAAGCGCCCGCGCCCCTGGACGTCATTCCCGTGTTCGCGCGCGCCGGCGCTATTGTGCCGATGTCGCCCCCCATGCAGTATGTGGATGAAGTCCCTGGCGCTCCGTATGAAATCCGGGTGTACTGCGGCGCGAGCGGCGCGTTCCCCCTGTACGAGGATGAGGGAGACAACTACAATTACGAGTGCGGCCGCTTCTCGATCGTGATGCTGACTTGGGACGAATTCGACGGCGAACTGACCATAGCGGCACGGATGGGCAACTTTGACGGGATGGTGACATCTCGCGAGTTTCGCGTCGTGTTCATTTCCAAGAGCGGCCGCAAGTCGTGCCGTGTGGTCTATAGCGGGGAGGAGATTCGGGTGCGTCCACGCGACGGTGAGGCAGACGCCGGAGGGCCGGGAGAGCAATGATACGAGTGCATTTCAGCAAAACAGCGCCGCGAGGATGCGTGCTCCTGGCCGCTCTGGCCGTGATCGCCCCCACCGGCACGGCGCAGACTGCGGCCGGCGCTGTCGAGTTCCACGTCAAGCCGGGCGGTGTCGGGCCCTTCACATCCTCCGATCCGTCGGTCAGGCCTCAGCCCGGTAAGCCGGGCAAGCCGCAATGGACGACGGGCGGCATCGAGCCGGGATTCTGGCTGTCGGGAGGCGGCACTGCGGAGCGGCCCTTTGCGACACCCTACCAGGCTCAACTGGCCGTTCGGGAGCTTTTGCGAACGAAGGGAATGCCGGAGGGCGGAATCCGGGTCGTTGTGCACGAAGGCCTATATCGGCTGACCGAGCCGCTGGAGTTTATTCCGGAAGACTCGGGTACGCCGGAGAGACCTGTAGTCTACGCGGCGGCGCCGGGCGAGAAGCCCGTCTTCAGCGGCGGCTTACCGATCAACGGGTGGAGGAAGCCGAAAACAGCCACGCCAGGCCTGCCCGCGACCGCCATCGGGCACGTGTGGGTCGCAAAGGACCCGGAGGTCGGCGCCGCATCGCTCGACGTCCGGCAGTTGTACGTGAACGGCCGGAAGGCGGTCCGCGCCCGCAGTCCCAACGGCGACAACTTCGACCGGTTGGTCGAGTGGGATATCGTCAATCGCCAGGCAGTTGTTGACGCCAAGAACGTCGCCGAGTGGAAGAATCTCAAGCGCGTCGAGATGTTCTTGCAGCAGTCCTGGGTGGTCTCCTACCTCCGCGTTGAATCCATCGCGGTCGAGGGAACGCGGGCGCGCATCACCTTCCAGGAACCGGAGCGAACCCTGGTCTTCTCGCATCCCTATCCCTGGCCGCGGAACACCGACCCGTACCATTTCGTCAATGCCCTCGAGTTCCTTGACGAGCCCGGGGAATGGTATCTCGACTACAAGGCCGGACTCGTCTACTACTGGCCGCGTGTGGGCGAGGACATGGCAACGGCTCAGGTTGTGGCGCCGCGGCTCGAGACGCTGGTCAGCCTCCAGGGTTCGATGGATCGCCCGGTGCACGACATCGAGTTCAGAGGACTGGCGTTTGAGGACTCCACCTGGATGCGCCCGACGCAGGCAGGTCACGTGCCGCTCCAGTTGGGTCAGTACTTCGAGCAGCCCGCATACCGGATGCAGGGCGGCGTTCCGGAGGCGCCCACCCTCGACAACCTGGGCTGGACCGCCCGGCCACCCGCCGCAGTGTATCTCGCCGGAGCGAGCCGGATCCGGTTCGAGCGGTGCAGATTCCGGAACACGGCCTTCGCCGCCCTCGATCTGCACCACGCGACCCGCGACAACCGCATAGCCGGCTGCGTATTCCAGGGAATCGGCGGAAACGGAGTGCAGATCGGCCGGTTCTCCGAGCAAGGCCTCGAGGCACACCTGCCCTACCGCGTTTCCGACGAGCGCGAGCTTTGTCTGAACGACCGCGTCGCGAACTGCTATTTCCGTGACTGCGGCAACGAGGACTGGGGCTCGACCGCGATCGCAGCCGGTTATCCGCGCGGCCTCACAATCGAGCACAACGAAATCGTCGAGATGCCGTACTCCGGCATCAGCGTGGGTTGGGGCTGGACAACGCTCGAGAACGCCATGCGTGACAACAAGATCCTCTATAACCGCATCCACGACTACATGCGGCGCATGGGCGACGGCGGCGGCATCTACGTTCTCTCCAATCAGACGCCGTCGGAAATCCGGGGTAACTACATCTTCGATCTGCGCCGCTCGCCGACCGGCGACCCGAGTGCCATGATCTACCTGGACGAAGGCTCGTCGGGATTCCTCGTCAAGGACAACCTCACCGAGACCAACGTGTTTTTCAAGAACCGGAACGGCGAGGGCAATCGATGGGAGAACACCGGCACCGAAGGGCCCCAAGTGTTGAAAGGGCCGCCCGGCAGCGAGGGCGCAGCCGGCCTGGAAGCCGCGTTCCGCGACCTGCTCGAGTGAGCAACGGGACGCCGCCAGGCGCACGCACTTGTGCGACGCACTTGTGCGCCTGGCGCGCTGCGTTGAGCATTGATTAGCCTGAATCGGCGGTCCGTTCGGGTCAGCAACGATGACGAGGCGGCCCGCGTGATCTGCTGCTTCGTCGCAAATGAGAGGAGCCGATTGTGAAGCCACTTGATTTTTGCGGATCCGCCGTCGCTGCCCCGTATGGGCGCAAGCCGGCGACGGTTCAGACTTCGAACAAGTGCGTGAACTTTTTCGCCGCTACCGCTCTCTGGTTGGCCTTCTGCGCCGCCGGCGTGCGCGCAGCCGAGCAGAGGGTTGTTGCGCCCGGCGGCGGGCTGGCCGTTATCGTCTCCGACGATCACGGACTCGCTTACCGGGTCGAGGTCGGCGGCAAAGCCGTGCTGATCAATTCTTCACTGGGTCTCGAGTTCAAGGGCGGAGTGAAACTGGGCCCAGCGGCTGTCATCATGAGGGCGGAAAGATCCAGACACGACGGCAAGTGGGAAAACCGTCTCGGCAACAACCGTTTCGTCCGCGATCGTTGGAACGGAGTGCGTCTGACGCTGGAAGAACGTGGCGCCGAGCGCCGCTCGTTCGGGCTGATCGTGCGCGCCTACAACGACGGGATCGCGCTTCGTTACGACCTTCCTGAAAGCAGCGGCCTGGGGCATTTCGTCTTGACAAAGGAGCTGACGGAGTTTCGTTTCGCGGAGGACTATCGTTGCTGGGCGGGCGGAGAATCGCCCGCTGCGGAGGCCCGTTATCCGGAAACCAGACTCAGCGCAATCCCGTCCGGCGAGGCCGGTCTTCCCTTCAAGAGCATCTTGCCGTTGCTGGTAGAAACGCCGGCCGGCTACATCGCTGTCGCGGAATCCGATCTGCTGGATTGGGCCGGCATGTCGATCACCGGCAGCGGCACCACTTCGGTGAGGGTGACGCTCGACGCGCGTTCGGATGGAAACGGGTTGGTGCTTTCCTCCGTGCCACGCGTTAGCCCTTGGCGCGTTCTGATGTTCGGCCGGACGGCTTCCGGCCTTGCCGGTTCCGACCTGATCGCGAATCTGGCTACGCCCAGCCGGCTGGCGGGCACCTCGTGGGTCAAACCGGGAGCCTGCGCGTGGGATCCCTGGTGGACGGGGGTAAACCCTTACGATCCCGATCCCAGCCACACTGCCGTGCTGGCGCGAGGGACGACGGCGGCAGACAAGGAGTACATCGATCTGGCAAGCGAAATGAACTGGCAGTACCAGTTGATGGACTGGTTCTGGTACAAGAACATGACGCTCTACGACAAATCGCTCCACTCCACTCCCAATGCGGCGGCTGATTTCACGGACTCCGATCCCCAAATTGACATCCCCGAGTTGGTCCAATACGCGAAGTCGAAGAACGTGCGTCTGTTCATCTGGGCCCATTCTCTCGACGTCGAGACATTCGGGGTCGAGAAGGCGCTCGCGCGCTTCGCACAACAAGGATTCGCGGGAGTGAAGATTGATTTCCTCAACAGCCAGTCGCAGGAGACGGTTCAGTGGTGCGAGAGGGTCTTGTCGGCGGCGGCGAAGCTCAACTTGATGATCGATTTCCACGGAACGTACAAACCGACGGGCATGGCACGCACGTACCCCAACTTCATCACGCAGGAAGGCGTGCTCGGAAACGAATACTACAAACTCCCCGGTAACCAATGCACGCTGGAACACACGATCACGCTGCCGTTCACCCGCGCCCTGCTCGGCCCGATGGACTTCACGCCCGGCGGTTTCCTGAATCGTGCGCCGAAGGACTTCAAGATCGCCGCGCCAGCCGAGGTTATGGGCACACGGGCGCGGCAATTGGCGATGACGGTCGTTTATCCGAGCCCGCTGACGGTGCTGTGCGACAGCCCGAAGAACTACCGCGGACAGCCTGGAATCGGGTTCCTTCGCAACCTGCCGACCGTGTGGGATCAGACCGTGGTGCTCTCGGGCGAAGTCGGCCGCTCCATCGTGATCGCCCGCCGTTCGGGCGAGCGCTGGTATCTTGCGGCGATGAATGGCGACGAAGCGGTGCAATTGCCGGCGCGGCTGAAGTTCCTCGGCAAAGGCCGTTGGACGCTGCGCGGCTTCGCGGACAAAGCGGACGGATCCGATTACCAAGCCGTGATCGAGTCCACGCGCGACGTCGACGCGAAATCCGTGGTGCCGCTTTCGCTCGTTCCGGGCGGCGGTTTCGCCGGGATTATCAACCAGGCGAAGTGACGCGGGAAATCCGCAGGGCTGGGCGACATTGACTGAATGGCGCCCTTTATAACGGTGACTGTACCGTTGACTGCCGCGCGCGGTGCTTGCTATGATCGGCACGCGACGACAATCAATCCGAGACGGCGGCGCGGGGCGTGTTATCTGCCGCCTCGCGAGGATGACAGGAGGCAGCTATGCAACGACGTGACTTTTGCAGGTTCCTCGCGACTACGGTGGCATCGAATGCCGTGCCAGGCTTTGTTCAGGCCGCTCAAGAGAGCCAGTCGGCCTTGCCTGACGGATTCGGCAAGTACACCCACGACTATGCACAGTTCTGCGCTCTGCCGCCAGAGAAGAGGATCTTCTATCGCTTGAGCGGCGACAGAATCGTCGAAGCCAAGGCGGCTGACCAGACAGGGAAACCGACTGTGTGGGGCGAACCGGGCGCGCTGCCCATTCCGGGCGGCTCCTGGGATGGTGTGCCGATGGAATCCCCGATCCCGAATCTCGCGGGAGAGGGCCCATACAAACCGGCTTGGGATTCGCTGCTTGAGTACGACGCGCCGGAGTGGTACCGCGATGCGAAGTTCGGCATCTGGGCCCACTGGAGCCCGCAGTGCGTGCCCGAGGACGGTGATTGGTACGCGCGCAACATGTACGTCGAGGGCCAGCCGCAGCACAAGTATCACCTCGAACATTACGGGCCGCCCTCGCGCTTCGGATACAAAGACCTCTGCGCGCAGTGGACGCTGCTCAACTGGGAACCCGACGAACTCATCACGCGCTACAAGAAGGCTGGCGCGAGGTTCTTCATTGCACTTGCCAATCATCATGACGGCTTTGACGCGTGGGACTCGAAGCATCACCCGTGGAACGCCGCCGCGATTGGTCCGCATCGCGATGTGGTCGGCACATGGGCCGCCGCCGCGAGAAAGCAGGGGTTGCGGCTCGGCGTCACGGTTCACCAGGCGCGCAACTGGTGGTGGTTTCAGCCTTCCCATGACGCGGACAAATCCGGTCCGCTGGCCGGCGTTCCTTCCGACGGCGAACTCACCGCCGCCGGGGGCCGGGACCAGTGGTGGCAGGGCCTCGATCCGCAACGCCTCTACGGCGTGAAGCACCCATCCGATGCGCTGCCCGACATCTCGTACGTCAAGGACTTCTACGACCGCACCCGCGACCTGATCGATCAACACGATCCCGACCTGCTCTACTTCGACAATTCGCTGCTGCCGCTGGGCTGGGGCGGGATGAATATAGGCGCGTACTTCTACAATCACAACCTCAAGACCCGCGGCAAGTTGGAAGCGGTCTTGAACGGAAAGGACGTTCCCGACCGGCTGGCCAAGGCCCTGGTCGCCGACTACGAGCGCGGGATCACCCCCGGGATTATGCCGCATGCCTGGCAGTCGGAGACCTGCATCGGTGAGTGGCACTATCGTCGCGGCCTGTACGAAAAGCCAGGTGAATACGGCGGCTATCTGCCGCCGCGCGATGTCATTCTCT
>CAZBQQ010000068.1:24953-26193 GCA_964493965.1 uncultured Solibacteraceae bacterium | reverse complement strand
GGTGAGCTGGTCCATGCGGGTCACTGAGCTTTCGATGAAGCCCAGGGCTTCCGGGATCGTCTCTCGAAGAGCATGCACCACCGCGGCCCGCTCCTGTTCGGGCACATTCCCCAGCCATGCCTCCGACTGGCGCAGAGTGTCGATGGAACCGCGGAGCTCATTGGAGAAACCCCTGAGGTTCATAAAGGGCGCTCGCAAGTCGTGCAACACGATCTGCGTGAAACGCTTCAGCTCCTTGTTGGTCTTGACCAACGCACCGCTGTAGCGCCGCAGCTTCTCCTCGGCGCGTTTGCGTTCGGTGACGTCCTGAGCAATGCCGACCATGCGGATCGTTTCGTGCTCCGCGTCCCGCAGCGCTACACGCCCACGACCGTTGATGTAACGGACGCCGCCGTCCCGCAGGTTGACGCGGAACTCCAGGTCGGGCGGTTCCGAACCCGCCAGGCACGCTTTCATCCAGCCGTCCATGGCAGCCCGATCGTCCGGGTGGATCAGACTCAGAAGCGTCTCGAAGGACGGCACAAAGGTATCTGGCGAGACGTCAAAAAGACGATAGGTTTCGGGTGTCCACGTCATCCCGCTCGCGCCGGGCTGCACGGTGAACTCCCAACTGCCGAGCTGGGCAATGCGTTGGGATTCGGACAGAAGATCTTCTTTCGCCCGCAACTCCTCTTCCGCCCGTTTCCGGTCGCTGATGTCCCGGGCGAAAACAAGAGCTCCCTTCTGGCCCTCGTAGGTGAACGGTACAGCGGAACCCTCAACATCGAGAACAGTGCCGTCTAGCCTGAGGACCTTCTCCGTCCACGTGTGTGAGGTCACTCCCAGCTCCTCTGCCAGGCGGATTCCTTCTGCCACCGCGGCGCGGGCATCGGGGTGGACGGTCCGCAAGACCGGCTGGTTGAGGAGCTCAGAATCCGACGCGGCTCCAAACAACCGGACGGCCGGCGGATTCAGGTACCGGAAGCAGCCCTGGGTCTGCACGAAAATGGCATCCGGCGCGTTTTCCACCACTCTCCGAAAACGTTCCTCACTCGCCCTCAACGCCTCCTCCGCCTGCTTGCTCTCGGTGATGTCCTCGTGGGTCCCCAGAACGCCGATGACGCCGCCGCTGGGGCCGGGCAGCGGAACTTTGCTGCTGCGCATCCAGCGCCGCGAGCCGTCCGCACCAACCACGGGCCCTTCGTGCCCGCTCGTTGCTTCGCCGGTCTCCATCACCTGGCGGTCGTCGCCCACGAAGAGC
>CAZBQQ010000068.1:9058-24853 GCA_964493965.1 uncultured Solibacteraceae bacterium | reverse complement strand
CCCGCTCGTTGCTTCGCCGGTCTCCATCACCTGGCGGTCGTCGCCCACGAAGAGCGTGGCCTGCTCCTTCCAGGGCATTTCGGAGTCGCGGCGGCCCACGACCTCCTCCGTGGAGAGGCCGGACTCGGTCAGGAAACGGCGGTTGCAGCCGAGATAGCGCCCGTCCCGGTCCTTCCAGAACACGCCCAACGGGATGGTGTCCATGACCAGTTGGAGCATCCTCCGCGAGTTAGCCAGTTCCTCCTCCGCGCGTCTCATATCGCTAAGGTCGGTCACGATGAGGCAGAGGCACTCGGTGGTCTCGAGACACAGCTTGCTCGCGGACAGCAGCGCCGGCGCCAGCACCGCAGGCTCCCTTTTCAGCCGGACTTGCGCCCGCGACCCGGCGCCGCCGGCGAGGAGAGAGGTTAGCAGGGGTGCATCTTCCGCCGCAATGACGTCGTGCAGAGAGGAACCCATCACCCGGTCGAGGGGTTTCCCGAGCAAGGATGCGAACCGTTCGTTGGCGAACAGGATCAGACCCTCGGGCGTGACCGTGAGGGCGCCCTCCGCCAGGCTCTGGACCATCACGCGGTAGGTTTCGTCCGTCCCCTTGAGGGTATACACGTGATGCCCGCCCGGACCCGAAGCTACAACGGCGTCTGCCTCTCCACTCCTCAGTGCCCGCAGCGACTCTTCGGCCTCGTCGAGGCGTTGCTGAACGTCTTCAACCCGCTCCAGCAGAGATTCCCTGGTTTCAGACGGATCTCCGCGCGGGATGATGTCCAGCCCGGCCAGCACCCGCTCTCTGTCGGTAAGGTCGCCGATGATCTTGCGGAAGGGAAGCGGCAGCTTCTTGACGAGCATCGGGGTAACTACGATTTGTTCCGGCTGGATCTGTTCCGGGTGCTGATATACGTCGATCACTTCAAGGTCGTAACGGCCATGCAGCCGCTCTTCGCAAAGCGCCCGAACGTGTTGAATGGCGCGGGCAGATCGCGGCGTGCTGCCGCTGACGAAGAGCCGTAGGTGGTAGTGCTCCGCACTGGGCTCGGAGGCTAGGGCAGCCTCGAAGGCCTTCGCGTCGTCGCGTGCTTCTGACTGGCTCATGCGCCCCCCCTTCAGGGTTCGAGCCCGCGGATGCCGTTTAGGAGAATCTGCGGCTTATTCGTCCTCGACTTTCGAACGCGCATCCCGCATCTTGGCCAAATCTGGACGGAGCCGTTTCAATTTGGGGTGATTATAGCACCAATCGTGTTCTCATCCATGCCTAAATTGCTGACGGTACGCGTTTTCGGGTTCGATCCGTAGCGCGCGAAGCGCCAGAGGGTCATCGCGGCGGCGCAGACATCTTATCCCCAGACGGACACAGGCTCGCTGTCTCCACCGCCTGACCCGGCTCGAGCCCGCGCCCTGGTGCAGCATCAGGTGCGTGACGGCGCCCCTGTCGTCCTTGGGGAATTCGATCTCGGCGTCCATCACCTTGGGGAAGAATTTCGTTTCCGACTCGGCGAACAACGGGATCTTATCCTGACCCGTTGCCTGCGAGACCAACTGTTCACCCTCCAGCGTGATCACCAGGTCGAACCCCGGCCGCAGTTCGTAAATGCCGGTGTAGAGCGCGAGGATTTTCGGCGATACCGCAATCTCTTTGCGCTCCGCCACCTTGTCACTCACCCGCGCCGCCTTCACAGCACCACGTCGATTCCGAGCGCCCGCGCGTCGCGTCCGATCGCCGCGCCGTTCTGCTCCGAGTCTCACCCATCCGCCATCCGCAGTGAAGGAATGCCCAGCCGCGGCCCCCGCAGATAACCCGCCTGTCCCTGATCCGTAAGACCATTCCGGTGGTCACGGGAAATGCCCGGGCGGACAAGCTTATCAGCCAGATGACCCTCGAGAGCAGATCGAGATGATTCACGGCACGGCGGAGCCGCCGGTCTGCCCCTATGGCTCATTGAACTTCGAGCGTCGCTTTCAACAAATCGCGGTCGCGCGACGACGGTCCGACACGGATCTCGAACTCGCCGGGTTCGACCACGCTATGTCCCTCGGCATCCACAATCTGGAACGATTCCCAGGGCAGGGTCACCGCTACCGTTTTCTTCTCTCCGGGCGCCAGGTGAACGCGCGCGAAGCCCTTGAGCGCTTTGTTCACCCAAGTGGCGGAGGTCACGACGTCGGTGACATACACCTGCACGATCTCGTCACCTTCCCGGCGTCCGACATTCTCCACGTCCACCGAGACCGTCGCGCCCTGCCCGCGCGCCAGCGCCGGAGCGCCGAGCTTCAGATTCGAGTAGCGGTATTCGGTGTAGCTCAGGCCGTGGCCGAAGGGAAACAGCGGCTCCTCGGTCAGATCCGCGTATCGATCGCCGTGCTGCCCGCGCACCTGGCTGTAGAACACCGGCTGTTGCCCCACGTGGACCGGGATGGAAATGGTGAGCCTGCCCGACGGATTCAATTGGCCGAACAGCGCCTCAGCGAGGGCGCGGCCGCCTTCCATGCCCGGGTTGAATCCTTCGAGGATCGCCGCAGCCCGTTTGACCGAAGGCGGCAGCACCAGCGGCTTGCTGTTCACCAGCACGACTACCATCGGCTTGCCGGTCTTCTCCAGCGCGTCAAGCAGCGCGATCTGTCCGCCCTGCAGCTCGAGCGTGGCGGTGCTGTTCGTCTCGCCGATGAAACGCAGGTGATCCCCCACCACCGCGACGATCACGTCAGACGCCTGCGCGGCCGCAACCGCCGCCGGGATTCCCGAGAGATCGGCGTCGATGATCGAGCAGCCGCGCTCATAGCGGACAACGCCGCCGGCAGGGGCCAGGGCGCGGATTCCATCGAGCACCGTCGTGGTTTTCTCGCGTGGTTGCTTGCCGGCTGAGGGCGGGTGCTGCGGCGAACCCAGACTCCAGTCGCCCAACTGTTGTAGGTCGTCGTCGGCGTTGGGGCCGACCACCGCGATCGACTTTGCCTTCGCCGGAGCGAGCGGCAGCACGCCGTTGTTCTGCAGAAGAATGAGGCTCTCGCGCGCGGCGGAGAGATTGACCGCCCGATGGTCCGCCCGCGCGGTTTCGACGGCGGCGTGCGCGAGATCGGCACGGCGCGGATTCTCGAACAGGCCCATGCGGAACTTCAGCGCGAGCAGGCGGCGCACCGGCGCGTCGATTTCGGACTCGGCCAGACGGCCGCTGTGCACGGCCTCGAGCGCGCCTTCATAGAACTGCGGCGTGGTCATAATGATGTCGTTGCCGGCGCGCAGCGCCATGATGGCAGCGTCGGCGTATGTCTTGGCCACCTTCTGCTCGAAGACCAGCCGGCCGGTGTTGTTCCAATCGGTCACCACCACACCGCGAAAACCCCACTCGTTCTTGAGGACGTCGGTGAGCAGCCAGCGATTGATCGTGGAAGGCTGCCCGTCGATGGACTGGTAGCCGGTCATGAAGGTCATAGCGCCGGCGCGGACGGCACGCTCGAACGGCGGAAAGAAGAAACTGCGCAGCTTGCGGCGCGAGAGATCGGCCTCGGAAGAATCGCGGCCGCCCTCGGTTTCCGAATAGCCGGCGTAGTGCTTGGCGGTGGCGAGCACCGCGGTCGGATCGTTGAGGCCTTTGCCCTGGTAGCCGCGGATGAGCGCGGCGCCGAACTCGCCGATGAGGTATGGGTCCTCGCCAAATGTCTCGTCGATCCTTCCCCAGCGCAGATCGCGGGCCAGGCAGAGCACCGGCGAGAAGGTCCAGTGTATGCCCGTCGGGGCCATTTCTTCGGCGGTCACGCGCCCCACTTGCTCGATCAGTTCCGGGTTCCAGCTCGCGGCGAGCGCGAGCTGCGTCGGAAAGATGGTCGCGCCCTTCCAGAACGAGTGCCCGTGGATGCCGTCCTCACCGACAAGCAGCGGGATGCCGAGGCGCTCCTTCGCCGCAAGGTCCATCGCGCGGTTGATCTTCGCGCCGAGGACGTGTAGGATCGCGCCCGCATGGCGCGTGTTGACGAACGAAAGGTCTTCGCCGCGCGCGTCCCACAGCATCAACTGGCCCACCTTCTCCTCGAGAGTCATGCGGCCGAGGAGATCGGCGACGCGCTCATCCACGCTCAGTGCGGGATTGCGATAGGGAGGCGCGGGCGCTGGGGATTGCGCGGAGGCGAGGACCACTACGGTAGCGGCGGCGATTGTCAGACTATGCATTTTGCTATTACCTGTCCTATTGAGTGACCCGGAACTCCGAGTGTAGCGTCGCCTTCGAGTCTCCACCGGCCCAGACGTCGAACTCCTCGGGCTCCACCACCCATGCCTTGGCTTCCGGACTCCAGAATTTCAGCTCTTCCGGGCCGAGCGAGAACCGGACCGTCTTCTTCTCTCCTGCTCGGAGCGCAACGCGTTCGAAACCTTTCAGTTCGCGCACGGGACGCGACGCGCTGCCCGCCCGCTGGTGTATGTAGAGCTGCACGACCTCGTCTCCGGCCACAGCGCCCTGATTTTCGACGTCCACCGAGACGTGTAACGCGCCGGAAGCCGCGATCGATTTCTGGTCGAGCTGCAGGTTGGAGAAGCGGAAGGTCGTGTAGCTGAGGCCGTAGCCGAACGGGTAAAGCGGAGCTGTCACAAAGTCGCCGTAGCGCGATGTGAATCCCTCCCCGTCTTCGGGGAAGTGCGTCAGGTTGTGGTTGTAGTATGCCGGAAGCTGGCCCGTGGCGCGCGGCCAGGTAACGGGAAGCTTGCCGCCGGGATTGACGTCGCCGAACAGAACGTCCGCAATCGCGTTGCCGCCCTCCGTGCCGGGATACCAGGCTTCGAGAATGGCGGGCACGTGCCCGGCCGCCCAGCTGATGTCCAGCGGCCGTCCGTTGAGCAGTACCACCACAACGGGCTTGCCGGTCGAGACCACCGCTTCGAGCAACTGCTGCTGATTGCCCGGGAGCGAAAGCGAAACGCGCGATGCCGCCTCGCCGCTCATGCTGGCACGCTCGCCGAGCACGAGCACTACGGCTTCGGCGCGTTGAGCGGCCTCGACCGCGTGCTCCACTTCCTTACGCATCTCCGACTCCGGCATGAGCGGAGGGAGCTTCTTGCCTTCCGCCGCGTCCCAGGGCATCGGGACGAGCCGCTGCATGTCTCCGCCGCGAACGAATTCGATTCTGGCATTGGGCAGCTTATTGCGCAGGCCTTCGACCACGGACACTGCCGGGCCTTGTTCCACGCTCCACGAACCCTTGATCTCTTCCGCCGAATCCGCAATGGGCCCGATGACCGCCAGCGACGCGAGCGTTTTGCTGAGCGGCAGTGCGTTGTTTTCGTTGCGCAGCAGAACCACGGAGCGCCCGGCCGCCGTGCGTGTAGCCGCGCGATGCACAGGATCGTTCAGCACCTTGTCCTTCTCAGCCGGGTCGCCGTAAGGGTGCTCGAAAATCCCGAGACGGATCTTGACGGCGAGGATCTCGCGCACCGCCTGGTCGAGCACGCTCACCGGCAGCTTGCCGCTCTCGACGAGCTTGGCGACGTGCGTCAGGTAGGTCTCACTGCCCATGTCCATGTTCACGCCGGCGGTCAGGCCCCGATAAGCGGCGTCTTCCGGGCCGCGCGCGTAGCCGTGAACGGCCAGGCTGGCGACAGCCCACGCATCGCTGATGACGAAGCCGCGGAAACCCAGGTCGCGGCGCAGAATGTCCTGCAACAGCCACTTGTTCCCGCTGGCCGGAACGTCGTTGAGATCCATGTATGCACTCATCACGGTGCCGACGCCGGCGTCAATCGCGGCCTGGAAGGGACGCAGGTAGACGTTGCGGAAGAGTTCCTCGGGGATATAACAGCCGTCGTAATCGCGGCCGCCCTCGGCAGCTCCGTATCCGGCGAAGTGCTTCACGCTGCCCACCACGCGGTTCGGAGTGCCCAGCCGCGGCCCCTGGAATCCGAGCACCTGCGCTCGCGCCATCGCCGCTCCCAGGTAGGGGTCCTCGCCCGCGCCCTCGACGATGCGCCCCCATCGCGCATCGCGCGCGATATCCACCATCGGACCGAACGTCCAGTTGATGCCGGAGACGGACGCCTCGTGGGCCGCCATGGCCTGGGCGCGTTCCACCATGCCCGGGTCCCAACTGGAAGCCATCGCCAGCGGCACGGGGAAGATGTTCTTGTAGCCGTGGATCACGTCGAAACCGAAAAGAAGTGGGATCTTCAGACGGCTCTCTTTGACCGCGATTTCCTGCATCTTCCGGATCTGCGCGGAATCGATGGTCCAGAGCACCGATCCGGCCCGGCCCTGGCGAATCAGGTCCTCCGGTTTCGGGCCGTTCGGCCCGATGGGGCCAGGACCCACTTGCGTGATCTGACCGATCTTCTCATCGAGCGTCATTTGCCCGAGCAGCGATTCCACTCGCCCGGCGACCTGAGAGTCGCTCAGTTGCGCGATCAGCGCGGCAGGGCTCAGCAGCGACATGGAAAACAGTACGACCGCCGCAGCGCCGCCGAGCTGGCGCGGTCCGGTAAGTAGCCTAAGCATGAATCTCCTCTATCAGAACATCGCCTTCATCGAGAACTGCACTTGCCGCGAATTGGCCGCCGTCCGGCTGATGATTCCGAATCCGGATCCGGTGAGAATGTTGGACGGCAGCGCGAAGTTGACGATGTTGAACAAGTTGAACAATTCCGCCCGGAACTGCAAGTTTACGGCCTTGCGGGACCGGCCCGCTTCCCAGGCCGTATCCTTGATCAGCGCGAAATCGAAGTTGCGCAGCGCCGGCCCGCGGAACGTGTTGCGCCCCAGGGTGCCGAACACGCCGCCGTTGGGCCCGGTCCCTCCCGCCACAGTCACCGGGATGGAAAAATACGAAGCGTTGGCCGCGCCCAGACCGAAGTAGTCTTCCCGAACCGTGCGGCTGGTGGACAGCACCGGCGTGCCGGTCTGATCCGGCCGGTCCGTCCCCATCGACCCCGCTCCGGTCTGTTGCACGCCCGAGTACACCGTGAACGGCAGCCCGCTCATCAGTGTCGAGATGCTGAGTAGCTGCCAGCCGCCCGTCAGTTTCCGGCCGAGCAGCCGGAGCCCCGGCGCGCGCTCCGCATGCAGATCCTGCACCACCGTCGCGGTGAACGCGAACTTCACATCGAAGCTGGACGGTCCCTTGTCCGCGCCGGGATGAAACGGATCTTGCGGCCATGGCGGCGCAGCGGCACCCGACGCGCTGCCCACTCCCGGTCCGGTCACACTGCTTGTATCGTCGAGCGATTTAGCCCACGTGAAGTTGACCTGAATCTGCGGCCCGCCGCTTCCGAGCGTCCCTTGCGCCGAAGTCTGCAGCGCATGATACGAGGAGTGAGAGCGGTTCGTCACGTACATGTCCGTCCCGAATCCGCCCGTGATCCGCCCGGCGGAATCGAACTGCGTGTAGCGCGCAAACGCCGCCGTCGCTCCGGGGAAGGCGTTGGGGAAGTCGATTGCGGGCAGGTTTATGCCCGACGTGCCGACGTATCCCGCGTTCAGGCTCAGCCCGCGCACCGAACGCTCCACGCTCAGCGTCCACGTCGCCAGGGACGCATTCCGGAAATCCTGCGAGATCGCGCTCGCATTCAGCGGGCTGATCAGGTGGCTTGGCGAGAGCGCGGCCAGCGCCTGGGCGAACCGAGTCACGTCCCACACCGTGTTATCCGGCACCGACTTCGAATTGCCGGACGCCAGAATGTCCAAACCCCCGGGCGTGTACGCCACTGGCAGATCCGAAGGCCGGATCACGGTTCCGATCGGCAGCGGCGCGCCGGGAGCCGCCGTGATGCGCGGGTAATCGACGTAAGGCGCCGCGCCGGTGAGCAGGTTGTCCTGCCAGATATTGGGCGGTATCGTCGTGAGCGCGCCGCCCGCCCGGATCCAGAAATCCTTCGCCGCCTGCCAGCTCACGCGAACGCGCGGTCCCCAGTTGTTCCCCAGCCAGCGATACGTCGGCTCGGGATTAATCAGGTAAAGCTGCTCGGGCCCCGACGGCCCGTTGATGAACTCCATTCCCGCCGTCCGCCGCGCCCGCTCCGTGATCGGCGAGTAGATCTCGTACCGCAGGCCGTAGTCCAGCACCAGCCGCGGCGAAATCTTCCACGTGTCTTGCGCGTAGAAGTTCAGGTTGTAGCGCGAAATCGCCGCAACGCCGATCTGATCGCCCTGCGGGAACTGCGGCGGCGCCACCGCCACCGTGTAGGAGAACGCGCTGCCCAAAAGGAACGCGCTGAGCGTATCCGGCAACTGCTGTCCCACTGCGATATCGTGCACGCCGGTCGCCGACCGGATCGGGTTCGTCGCGAAAGCCGCGCCGCCGCCGAAGACGTACTGCCCGTTGGGAGACGTCCCGAAATACGTTGTGTCGCGGTTTGCCCGGAACTCCCCGCCGAACTTGAACGCATGCTTCCCTCGCGTCCACGCGAAGCTCTGCCGCCCTACGAACAGATTGCCGAGCGCCGCGGTGACGGATCCTCCAGCCGAGTCGAACGCCTCGTAGAGCCCATCCCCGAACACCACCGACGGATCGGTATGGTCCGGGGTCGGGAAGTTCGGCGTCGTCCGCGTCACGCTCAGCGACGACTCCCGCGAGAAGTTGGCTGACGACGTGTGCGACCACGTCACCACCCCGTTCCGCTGGTGATCGACATACCGCACTCCGAACGCCGGGTCGATGGCGGTCTGGTCCGGATTGGTGGTCGGCCCGCGCAGGTTGTTCCAGGTGAACCGCGCGAACAGCTTGTCTTTGGACGAAACCTCGTGATCCAGCCGGACCGAGAACTGGTCCACGCTGGTGGTGACGTTCGACGACGTCGCGTACGTCCGTGCCCCGAACGCTCCGCCCGGATCGTTCGGCAGCGGATAGCGGCTCAGAATGCCCGCCACGATCGGGTTGACCGGCACGTAGAGCTTGTCTCCCGGAAACGCGGCCGTGTCGATTCCCTTGCGCTCGTCCGCCGTCGGAACCGCCAGCACTTGTGTCGTGCCCAGCACCTGGCGGAACCCCTGATACTCGACGAAGAATGCCGTCCTGTTGCGCCCGTTGTATCCGGGCACCACCACCGGTCCGCCCAGCGTCAACCCGAACTCGTTTCGCCGGAACGGCGGGATGCGCTGCGGATTCTCCGGCGTGCTGCGGTCGAAGAAGTTCCGCGCGTCCAAAGCGGAGTTGCGCAGGAACTCAAACACCGACCCGTGCAATTCGTTCGTGCCCGAGCGCGTGACGATGTTGGTGAACCCCGCCGCTCCGCGGCCGATCTCGGCCGGCATCCAGCCCGACGACGAGGCGATCTCCTCCACCGCGTCCACGTTGAAGTTCGAAAACGTTGCGCCGCCCATTTCCGGATCGCTCAAATCGGCGCCGTCCATGGCGAACACGGCCTCCACGCCGCGCTGCCCGTTCACCGCGAACTGCTGCGTGAAGTTCGTGGTCCCGTTGGTGTCGGTCATCGTGCCGGCCGCGAGCAGCAGCAACTGGCTGAAGTCCCGCTTGTTGAGCGGAATCGATGTCACCGACTTGCTGTTGAGGGTCTCGCCGCCGCTGGCCTGCGTCTGGCTGTCCTGCTCGAGCGCAATCGACCCATCGGCCAGCAGCGTGACTTTCGAAGCGCCCTCGAGCGGCATCGCGACCGGAGCCGCCATGCGGAACAACCGCCCTCCGAAGCTCACCGTCAGCTGGTATGAGCCCCGCGTCGGCGCGCCGAAATGGAAGCTTCCGCTGTCGGTTGCGGCCACCGAGGTACGGTTGCCGTTCCCCTGCAATACCAGCTCGGCTCTCGGCGCAGGCCGGCCCGAGTCGTCACGTACCGATCCGTTCCAATCCGCAGGCGTCTGAGACTGGCCTCCGGCCGCCGCCGACGCCAGAATCCCGATCGTCGCGCCGATTCTTGCGAGGGCGACGAGTTTCACATTCCGCATGGGTGCCGCACACTCCGGGCTGAGAACTACTCTACGCGCTCCTGTGCGCCCCTTAAAGGTCTATCGCGTATCGAAGCCGCCACGGCGCTGCCGGGCCGCCGCCACCGGGTCCTAAGTGCCCGCGCTTGAAACGCTTGCCCGGCCCCGAGCACACGCCAATCCCGGGACGTATAATACGGTCGGGTGCCGGGCTTCAGGTCCCGGCGCCTGAAGCCGTTTTCATCAATGCTGCCGCCACCCCAGACTGCGAGAGAGGCCCGCGGCTCCGCCTCCAACGCGGCGGCGGTGCGGGCCCAGTTGCAGCGCCTGCTGGCCCATCCGTTGTTCACCAACAGCAAGCGCTACCCGACTCTGCTCTCCTACACCGTCGAGCAGACCCTCCGGGGCAACGCCGCGGAGCTCAAGGAACGCACCATCGGCATCGAGGCCTTCGGGCGCAAGCCCGACTATGACGCCAATGCCGACCCCGTCGTCCGTATCGCCGCCGGGGAGGTCCGCAAGCGCCTCATCCAGTATTACTACGATCCCGCTCACGCCGGCGAACTCATCATCGAGCTATCTTCGGGATCCTATGTTCCCGCCTTCCGCGAGCCCGAATCGCCGGCCCCCGAGCCGGTGGCGCACGTGGAGATGCACCAGGCCGTCCCCGAGCCTCGTCCGGCCGCCGCCCTGGCTCCGCCCGCCGCCGAGGCCCCGCCCGGGCGCTCCGCCAACCGCAGCCGCTTCTGGTTCGGCTCCGCCGCGGCGGTCATTCTCGCCGGGCTCATCGGAGTCGCCATCGGCCGCTATCGTCCCACGCCCCCGCCCTCGAATATCGACCGTTTCTGGGAGCCCGTCGTCTCCAGCCCCAGCACCGTTACTTACTGCCTGGGTGAGCCCGCCGCGGCCGCCGCCGAGCAGCAATCCCTTTCGCAGGACGCGCCGATCCGCCTCGCCGGCCGTCTGGTCTTATCCGACGTGGTCACCCTCGCCCGCACCATCGTCCCGCTGGTCGCCCGGCACGGCGCCTTCCGCGTCCTGCCCGCCTCGGAGACCAGCTTCGCCCAGCTCCGCGAAGGTCCCATCGTTCTGATCGGGGCATTCGACAATGTCTGGACCCTGCGCATCACGGAGAAGCTCCGCTTCGGATTTCAGGTCAGGGACGGTGTCCTGCGGGTCATTGATCGCAAAAATCCGAAGCAGGCCACCTGGGGGATCGCCAACAATTCAACCTATCGCAACCTGGTGACCGACTACGCCATCGTCGCCCGCATCCACGACAGCATAACCGGCCAGCCCGTCATCATCGTCGCCGGCATCCTGGACAAAGGCACCGAAGCAGCCAGCGAAGTCCTCTACAACCCGGTCTACCTCGACGCCCTGCTGTCCAAAGCGCCCAAGGGCTGGGACCGCCTCAACCTCGAAGCCGTGATCGGAACCCAGCTCATCGAAGACCACCCCGGCCCGCCTGCCGTCCTCGCCGTGGAGACGTGGTAGGGCGGACGGCCGATTCCGATGACCACTCCCTTGCGGTCGTGGCTCAGAAACCCCTACCGAGCCGCGACCGCAAGGGAGCGGACGCGCAAACACTTATGACGCTCTGTTTAGTTAGATAAGATCAGAGCGATGATGGCCATGCGCTCCGTAGCGGTGTTCGATCTCGGTGGCGTGCTGATTGACTGGAACCCGCGCCACTTGTATCGCAAGCTCTTCGATGGAGACGAGAAGGCGATGGAGCATTTTCTGGCGACGGTTTGTACACCTTCCTGGAACGCTCAGCAGGATGCAGGACGAACGTTTGCCGACGCCTGCGCCTCCCTGAGGTTGGTCCATCCGCGCCAGGCGGGTTTGATTGACGCCTGGTTCGAGCGTTATGACGAAATGCTGGCAGGGCCGATCCTCGGCACCGTTGACCTCCTCACGGAACTGCGCGCTCGCGGGGTTCCTCTGTATGCTCTCAGTGATTGGTCCGCGGAAACGTTTCCTGTAGCCCTGAAGCGATTCGAGTTCCTGCAATGGTTTCGAGGAGTCTTGATTTCCGGCCAGGTCGGACTGTTAAAACCGGACCCGCGTATTTTTCAGCTTTTCCTCGAGACTTTCGAAATCGATCCTGCCCGCGCCATCTACATCGACGACCGGAAACCGAACGTGGCGGCCGCTGCGGCTTTTGGCATGGAGGGCATCTTATTCACCGATCCACCTGCGCTTCGGGCAGAACTCGTGAGGGTCGGCTTGTTTCCAGGGTAGCCCCTACCCAGGGCAGCGTTTCAGTGAGCGAAAGACCGGGTTCGGGGAAAGAACCCCGGCGCGGACGTCGCGGCCCGGATCATCCGTCTTCAACTTGCCCCGCTCTTGGAGCAGCAGGATCGAGGCCGCCGTGAACTGCTTGGTGACGGACCCCATGCGGAACCCGGTGTCAGGCGCAGTGCGAGAATCACCGCCCCTGTCCACCTCAATTTGCCACCCCCTCAATCACATACAAAAAACAAGCCCCCGCCAACCCTTGCCCCCCGCGCTACTCTCGCCCCAGGAGACTGCCCCATATGTCATCTCAACGACGCATCAATTCCTCGCGCGCCAACGGCGCGCGCTCCCGTGGACCCAAGACAGCCGAAGGACTCGCGCGCAGCCGGTCCGCAACCCTCACCTATGGCCTCACGGGCCGCCAGATCGTCCTTCCGGGCGAATCCCAGGACGAATTCCGCGCCCTTCGCGACGCCTACCTCACCGACTTCCGCCCCCGCTCCACGTACGAAGTCGACCTCGTCACCGTGCTCGCCGCCACCCGCTGGCGCCTCGACCGGCTCGCCGCCTACGAAGTCGACCTCTATAACACCGAAATGGCTCGCCAGAAACCCGACATTCCGAAAGAATTCAAACTCGCCACCGCCTACCGCACCCTCTGCGACGAATCCAACGCCATCGCCAACCTCGATCGCTTAACCGGCCGCCTCACCCGCACCTACTGGGCCGCACTGGAGAAATTGACGAAGGCACAAAATCGCAACACCGTCCCAGTCCCACAAACGGACGCCGCGCCGCACGTTGTTTCAACAGATTCCGGCCTTCGTGACCCGCTTCGCACAAGAACTGCAACACCGTCCCAATCCCACGAATGAACAGTGCCGTGCACCTCCTGTCTCCTGACTCCTGTCTCCTGACTCCTTTCCCCTCATTCCGCCAGCGTCATCTCGCCTTCGATCGTGAACGTCGCTTCGATGGTGGAGACTCCTGTCCCCGGCTGCCCACCGCCGACAGTGATTTGGTACTCGCCCGGAGCCACCACGCGGTCGCCCGCCTCGTTCACCATGCTCAGGTCCCGCACGTTGAGATCGAAATGCAGCGCCTGGCCCGCGCCCGCCGCCACGTGCACGCGCGCGAATCCTCGCAACGCCCGCGCCGGCGCTCCCGCAACCTTGGGGAACGTCAGGTACAACTGCGCCACCTCGTCGGCCGCGCGCTGGCTCATGTTCCTGACCTCGGCATCGACGC
The DNA here is from genome assembly GCA_964493965.1 of uncultured Solibacteraceae bacterium. Taxonomy (GTDB): domain Bacteria; phylum Acidobacteriota; class Terriglobia; order Bryobacterales; family Bryobacteraceae; genus DASWZN01. The sequence goes on along the minus strand of CAZBQQ010000068.1, from coordinate 11,513 downwards.
CCAGGCGCGTCCCCGCCGCGACCGTGCTGCTCGAGAGCTTCAAGTTTCCGTAAATGAACTGCGAGTAGCTCATGCCGTATCCGAACGGGTACAGCGGTTGTCCCTCGAAGTAGCGGTACGTCCGGCCCTTCATCGAGTAGTCTTCGAACGGCGGCAACTGGTCCACGCTCTTGTAGAAGGTCACCGGCAACCGGCCCGCCGGATTGTTCGTGCCCGCCAGCGTCTCCGCAATCGCCGTGCCGCCCTCTTCGCCCGGATACCAGGCCTCCAGGATCGCCTCCGCGTTCTGCTGCGCCCAGTTCACCGCGAGCGGGCTGCCGTTCATCAGGACCACCACCAGAGGCGTGCCCGTCGCGCTGACGGCCTTCAGCAGACTCTCCTCCTCGGCCGGCAGGTCGATGCTGATGCGGTCGCCGCCATGGAATCCCGGTACATTCACATCCATCTCCTCGCCTTCGAGGTCGGACGTGATGCCCACCACCGCGATCGTCACCTCGGCCTCTTTCGCTGCCGCCACCGCCGCTTCCTGAAGGCGCGCCACTGCACGCGACCACACCAGCCGCGCCACCGCGCCGCCCCCGCCCTGGAAATACTCGATCTTCAACGCGTACCGGCGGCCCTTCTCCAGCGTCATCCTGGCGGTCTTGGTCGATGGTCCGTGCGGGCCCCAGTCCTCCACCAGCAGTTTGCCATCCAGCCACACCCGATACCCGTCGTCGCCCGTCATCCCCACGTTGTACACGCCGCCTTCCTGCGGCTTCAGGAAGCCCGTCCATCGCACCGAGAAGTTCTGCGCGGCCATCCCCGGCGCCGGCTCCGCGAACTCGAAATTCACGTCCTTGTCCACGCGCGTCACGAACGCCGGGGCCTTCAGCTCCATGCCCTTGAAATACTCGCCTCTCAGTCCCGGCTTCCCGTCCACCGTCAGCAGCGCCGATCCGGGAACCGGCTGCCCGATCCGCAGGAACTGCGTCCCCGGCTCGAACGTCACCTTGGCCTTCGGGAACTGGTCGGCAATCCCCTGGAGCACCGTCACCGAGCGCGAGGGCACGCCGTTGTAGTTGCCCTCGAGCACGCGCGCCGAATCCGCCAGCGGCCCCACCACCGCAATCTTCTTCGTCGTCGCGTCCAGGGGCAGGATGTTCTTGTTCTTGAGCAGCACCATCGACTCGCGCGCCGCCTTCAGCGCCAGCGCACGGTGCGCCCCGCTGTCGTTCTCCGAGATCGGAGTCTGCGCGTACTTCACCAGCGCCGGCGGATCGAACATCCCCAGCTCAAACCGCGCCCGCATCAGCCGCTTCACCGCCGTGTCCAGGTCCTTCTCCGCCAGCAGCCCCTGCTGCACCGCTTTCAGATAGCCGGAGGAATCGTCGCCTGGTTCGTTGCAGTCCAGGTCCGTGCCGCGCTGCATGGATATGGCGTCCGCCTCCGCGAGCGTCTTGGTGAAATGATGGCCGCGCTCGATGTCCTTCACCGCGTCGCAATCGGAGACCACGTATCCCTGGAAGCCCCACTTCGCGCGCAACTGGTCCACCAGCAGGAACGTGCTGGCGCAGGCCGGCTCGCCGTTGACGCGGTTGTAAGCGCACATCACGGAGCCCGCCTTCCCATCCGTCACCGCGGCGCGGAACGCCGGCAGGTAGGTGTCTTCCTCATCGTGCTTCGACACCGTCACGTCCATCGTGTGCCGCGCGGGCTCGGGGCCGCTGTGAACGGCGTAGTGCTTCGGCGTGGCGATGGTCCGCAGGTACTTTGGATCGTCGCCCTGCATCCCCGTCACGAAGGCCACTCCCATGCGTCCCGTGAGGAACGGATCCTCGCCGTAAGTTTCCTGCCCTCGCCCCCATCGCGGATCGCGAAAGATGTTGATGTTCGGAGCCCAGAAGTCCAGGCCAACGCCGCTGAAGTTGCCCCGCCGTATGTCGGCGTTGTGCTTGGCACGCGCCTCCGTGCCGATCGCCGTGGCCATCTCGTGGACGAGAGGGGCATCGAATGTCGCCCCCAGGCCGATCGGCTCCGGGAACACAGTGGCCGTCCCCGACGCCACCCCGTGCAGCGCCTCGGTCCACCAGTTGTATTCCGGCACCTTCAGCCGTGGGATCGCCGCGGCTTTGTGGACCACCTGGGAGACCTTCTCTTCGAGCGTCATCCTCCCGACCAGGTCATCCACGCGCTGTTCCAGAGGCACCGAGGGATCGAGGTACGGAGGATCCGCCGCCCGCCCGACGCCCGCGGCGGCCAACACCGCTACACCAACGAAACGGAGTGCTCTGACGCTCATGACTCCCTATCCTAACAGCGGTGGCACGTGGGGCAGGACTCCAGTCCTGCAGCGGGTCTCCAGACCCGCCGAGCCGCACGGGGTCGAGGATCGACTTCTATTTGTGCGCGGAGGCCTTCGCCGGCGCTGCTTCCGGTTTCGGCGGCCCGGCAGCCGGCGCGGTGCCGGCGGCTT
>CAZBQQ010000068.1:3177-8958 GCA_964493965.1 uncultured Solibacteraceae bacterium | reverse complement strand
GCCGGCGCTGCTTCCGGTTTCGGCGGCCCGGCAGCCGGCGCGGTGCCGGCGGCTTGTCCGGCGCCGCCGACCGTCCCGGTGCCCGCGGCCGGCGCGGGGCCGGCCGCCTCCGGCGTCTGGTACAGCACAATCACCGAAATCCGCCGGTTCGACGGGTCCTCCGGCGCCGCGGGTTTCCGAAGCCGCTGGTCCGCGAATCCTCGTACCTGCGTCACCTGCTTTGGCCCGAGGCCGCTCTGCTGCATCAGCCGCCGGGCCGCATTCCCGCGCTCGGTCGAGAGCTCCCAGTTTCCGTACGCGCCACCTCGCGCGAAGGGTTTGGCGTCGGTGTGCCCTTCAATCGACACCTGGTTCGGCAGCTTTCCCAGCTCCTCGGACAGCTTCATCAGCAGCTCCCGCCCGCCCGAGGTTGGATTCGCATCCCCACTCTCGAAGAACGCGCCGGCCGCCGTCTCCAGCAGCTCGATGCGCAAGCCCTCGGACGTCACCGTCATCTCGATCTGGTCTTTGAATTTGTCGAACACCGCGGCCTTGCGCATGGCCTGCTGCATCGCGTCCTTGATCTTGTTCATATCGTCTTTGCTTACGGCGATATTGTCCGCGGCGCCCTTCTGCCCGTTGCCCACCATCTTCGAGGTCCCGGTCGGATCCTTGAAGTAGCCGCCCACCGCCTCCTGGATCTGCTTGCTGGTGTTCAACAGCCACAGCACGATGAACAGGGCCATCATGGCGGTGACGAAGTCCGCGTAGGCAACCTTCCAGGCGCCGCCGTGGTGGCCGCCGTGTCCTCCGCCGCGCTTGATGATGATGATCGGACGGGCGCCTTCAGCCATAGAGCATTACGCCGCCGGGGCCGCCGCCGGCGCCTCGGCCCGCTTGCTGCGGCAGGCATCCTCGACTTCCTTGAAGTTGGGCCTGACGTGCGGAGGCACCGCCCGCCGTGCCATCTCCACCGCCACGATCGGCGGCGTGCCTTTGACGAAGGAGGTGATCGAGACGCGCAGCACGTGATGGCACGACTTTTCCTCGTCCGCCTGCTTGGACATCCGGGCCGCCAGCGGCCCCACCAACCCGTAGCACAGCAGAATCCCCAGGAACGTGCCCACCAGCGCCGCCGCTACCTTGTGGCCGATTTCTTCCGGCGGCCCTCCCAGCGCTCCCATCGTGATCACCACCCCCAGAACCGCCGCCACAATGCCGAGGCCTGGCAGCGAGTCCGCCATGGTGCTCAAAGCCGCCACCGGCTCGGCCGCCGCGTGGTGATGCGCGTCCATGTCCAGTTCCATCATCTGGTCCAGGTCGAACGGCTCCACCGCACCGATGGCCGCCGTGCGCAGCGAATCGCAGATGAAGGCCAGCATGTGGTGATCGGCCACCACGGCCGGATACGCCGAGAAGATCTTGCTCTTGCCCGGCTCCTCGATGTCACCCTCCACCGCCGCCCATCCCCCGCGCCGCGCCGCGTTGAACAGCTGGAACATCATCTGCAGCAACTCGGAGTACCGCGCCTTGCCGTACTTGGTATCGCCGAATGCCGCCATCAGCCCCGCCAGAATCTCCTTCAGGATGTGAGTCGGGTTGGCCACCAGTACCGTGCCGGCCGCCGCGCCGGCAATAATCACCAGTTCGGCCGGCTGCAGCAGGACCAGGATGTGCCCCTTCTCCATCAGGTACCCGCCCACCACCGCGCCGAAGACCACCAGGATTCCAATGATTGCGAACATTCCCCGCCCTCAGATTGTCGTCGCCCGATTTCCGCCCTCGGAGAGGCTCGCCGCCAGCGCCGCTCCCGCGCGGGCCGCCATCCACTCCGCCGTGTCGCCCTCGATCACCGCCGTGCCCCCCACCGAGGTCGTGATCGAAATGCGGTCGCCCCACCACGAGACCGCCGTCGCGCTCAGAATTCCCCGCAGCATCCCCGCGACTCTCGCCAGCGAGTGCGCGGTACAATCCGCCAGAATTACAGCGAACCGGTCCTCGCTCCAGCAGCCGGCCACGTCCGAGGGCCGGAGATTGCCCGACACCGTCCGCGCGGCCACGCGCTGCACGGCCTCCGCCGCCCCGGCGCCGAGCGAATGCCGCAGCTCATCGAGACCATCGATGGCGATCATCAGCAGCGCGAACGGGATGTGCGAGTCCGCGAAATCCAGCAGCCATCCTTCCACGTGACGCCGCATCGATTCCTGGTCCGGAATCCCGGTCAGCGGGTCCGCCAGGTCGTGAACCGCCTGGCTGTTCGGGTGCTCGTCCGTCTCCGGCAGCAGCACCCGCTCGTCAAAAACCTCCGCCGCCCCGATGATCGTCCCGCCCGGCTCGCGGACCGGAATGGCGCGCACCCGCACCGGCACCCGCTGCCCGCTCTTGTGCCGCAGGAAGACATCCGCCACCCTGGGCTTGCCGTCGCTGAGGGTTTCCAGAAGCGGGCAGGCCTCACCACACAGGATGGTGTTGTTCTCGTCGCAATGCACCAGCAGATCGTCACGGCAGCACCGTCCCACGACCTCCTGCCGCAGGTAGCCCGAGATCCTTTCGGCTCCCTCGTTCCACAAAAGGATGCGCCGCTCCCGATCCACCAGGTACACGCCGTTGGGCATGCTCTCGAGCAGCGTCTGGTAGACCTCGGGATCGAATGGCAATGTTGTGTCCCTCACAGTCTCATCGGCCGACAACGCCGTTTCGTGAAGCGGACCCCCTGGTCCGCGGCCGACGCTCTCGTCGGCCTGGGCGGCGAGGCGGCGGGTCCAGAGGGACCCGCGCGGACCTGGGGGTCCGCCCCACTCACATCGGCCGCCCGCGTTGACCTCAACCTGTCGAATCGACTAACCTCTAGTTGGAAGATCGTTGAACTTGAGTTCCTCCGGCCTCATGCGCATCTCCGTCAAAGGCGAGTACGCCCTCCAGGCTCTTTTCGACCTCGCCACGCACAATTCCGGCGACCCCATACGCATCCACGACATCGCCCAGCGCCAGAAGATTCCGCAGAAATTCCTGGAGTTGATCCTGGCCAGCCTGAAGCAGGCCGGGTTCGTCGAGTCGCGGCGCGGGGCCGAGGGCGGCTACCTTCTGGCACGTTCCCCCGACGCCATCACCGTAGGAGAGGTTCTCCGGTTTGTCGAAAGCGCCGACGGCAAGTCGCGTGGCAGGCGCCGCGCCGACACGCCCTTCACCGAAATGTGGCGCAATGTCGACGACTCCATCTCCGGCATCGTCGACCATACCAACTTCGCGGAACTGGCCCGCAAGTGGGCGGAACGGCAGAGTCATTATGTCCCCAACTGGGAAATCTAAGGCTTCGTCTTTCGAGGACAACGCGCTCAGCATCGGGCACACGCCGCTCATCCGGCTGAATCGCATCACCGGAGGTGCGCGCGCCACCGTACTGGCCAAGATCGAGGGCCGCAATCCGGCCTACTCGGTCAAAGACCGCATCGGCGCCGCCATGATTTTCGACGCCGAGAAGAGAGGGGTCCTCGGGCCCGGCCGCGAGATCGTCGAGCCCACCAGCGGCAACACCGGCATCGCCCTGGCCTTCGTCGCCGCCGCGCGCGGATATCCCATCACCCTGATCATGCCCGAGAGCATGTCGCTCGAGCGCCGCAAGGTGCTGGCCGCTTTCGGCGCCAAGGTGGTCCTTACCGAGGCCGCCGGCGGGATGAAGGCCGCCATCGCGAAGGCCGAGTCGATCATGGCGGCCGATCCCGGGCGCTACTTTCTGCCGGACCAGTTCAAGAACCCGGCCAACCCGGAGGTCCATTTCAAAACCACGGGCCCCGAGATCTGGGAGGACACCGGCGGCGCGGTCGACGTGCTGGTTTCGGGCGTCGGCACGGGCGGCACCATCACCGGCATCTCGCGTTACGTCAAGAAGGAAATGCGCAAGCCGATCGTCTCGGTTGCGGTGGAGCCGGCAGCCAGTCCCGTGATCGCGCAGGCGATGCGCGGCGCCCCTCTCACTCCCGGCCCGCACAAGATTCAGGGACTCGGCGCGGGCTTCATTCCCGCGACGCTCGATCTTTCGGTCGTCGATCGCGTCGAGGCGACCACCAACGAGGAAGCCATGGAGTGGGCGCGCCGCCTGGCGAAGGAAGAGGGTATCCTCTCCGGCATCTCTTCCGGGGCCGCCGCGGCCGTGGCCGTTCGCCTGGCGCGTCAGCCCGAATTCGAGGGCAAGACCATCGTGGTCATCCTGCCCGACTCCGGAGAGCGCTACCTGAGCAGCGTGCTCTTCGAGGGGTTATCATGATTCACCGAAAGCTGACCCGCCGCGGATTCCTCGGGACCGCGGCTGCGGCAGGTCCGTTCCTGTGCCTCGGCAAGACCGGCGTCACCAAGCCGGTCAAACGCGCCATGACACGGCTGCAATTCGAGGCGACCACGCTGGGCCTGGGCGGTCAGGCCTCACTGCAATGGACTCCGGCGGACGTCGATCCCACCAAGATCATTCTTAAGGCCTTCGACCTGGGCGTCAACTACTTCGATACCTCGAACGCCTACGGCCCCAGCCAGTCCAACTACGGGAAGGCTTTCCGCGAGCTGCACCTGATTCCCGGCGTGGCCGGCTACGAGGAACGTAAGAGGCGCTCGATATTCCTGACCAGCAAGACGGTCCTCAGGTTCGGCAAAGGCGGCTGGAACAAGCCCGGGATGATGAACTTCACCAACGGGCCCGCTGGCTCCCACACGGCGGATGACGTCAGGCGGACCCTGAGCCAGATTTTCGGCGACGGGAACGGAAACTACCCGGCCGGCGCCTGGCTCGACCAGGTGCTCGTGCACGCTGTTTCCACGATGGCGGACGTGGACGCCGCTTTCGAGGGCTATCTCAACCCCGACCCGCAGGCGGAGAACATCGGCGCCATCCCCACGCTGGTCGATCTGCGCGACGGCACCAACCGTACCGGGCTCAACCCCAAGCACGAGAGACTGATCCGGCACATCGGGTTCTCGGGCCACAAATCTCCCGCGGTGATGATCGAGATGATCCACCGGGACGAGCACAATGTTTTCGCGGGCATGCTGGTGGCCATCAACGCCAACGACCGGCAGCAGTTCAACATGCAGTACAACGTCATTCCGGTGGCGGCGGCCAGGAACCTGGGCATCATTGCCATGAAGGTGTTCGCCGACGGGGCCATGTACACCAAGCCGGCCACCTGGTCGACCAAGCCCGAACACGTGGTGCGAACCGTGGGCAGCGACGCGCTTCCGAGCCGCTCCCTGGTGGAGTATTCTCTGTCGATACCGGGCATTCACACGGCGATCATCGGCATCGGGCAGATCGACGGCGATCCTAAGTCGTGCCAGTTGACCGAGAATCTGGCGGCCGCGCAAATCGCCCCGGGCGCTCTCAGCGTATCCGACCGCCGCGCCGTCGAGAAGTCGGCGAACGCTGTCAAGGACGGCAAGACGAACTGGTTCCAGGATGCCCGGCAGGATCTGACGCCTGCGCGCGACGCCACGGTCGAGCAGGAATCGCGCGCCGGGAAGCGCATCGTCCGGCTGAAGTGGCATACGGCCTATGCGGGCGATGAGCCGATCGTGCGCTACGAGATCTGGCGCGACCATCAGAAGATCGCGCAGATGGCGTACAAGCCGCAAGCGACCCGGGATCCACTCGTCTTCGAGGATGCCGCGGCGGGCGCTGCCGCCCGCACCTATCAGATCGTGACCGTGGACGCGGCGAACCGCACGGCCCGGACGGCGGACTTGACCGCGAAGACCGGGTAGCCGAGGCGACGAGCGACGGGCAACGAGCGACGAGCGGGCCGCCTCCGGCGGCCC
>CAZBQQ010000068.1:0-3077 GCA_964493965.1 uncultured Solibacteraceae bacterium | reverse complement strand
TTGGTGATGGAGAACGTGCCGCCCTGCACTTCGTCGGGCTTGAGCTGGCGCGAGCGGGCGCGCGTGGAGAGGTCCACGATGGCGTGCTGCAATCCCAGCACGTTCTTCTGGTCGGCATTGCGAATCACCGGCACGATCAGGCCGGCGTCGAGCGCGACCGCGATGCCGATGTTGATCTCGTTGTGGAAGATGATGTTCGTCCCTTCGATCGATGCGTTGGCGAGCGGGAAGGCGCGTAGCGCTTCGCAAGCCGCGCGGGTGATGAACGGCAGGTAGGTCAGCGAGAAGCCGTAGCGCGTCTGCACTTCAGCCTTGTTGCGTGCGCGGATCTTGGCCACGCGTGTCATGTCCACCTTGTGCATGGTGGTGACATGCGCGGAGGTGCGCTTGCTGGCCAGCATGTGCTCGGCGATGCGCGAGCGCATCACGCTCATGGGCTCGACGCGAACCTTGGCCGCTTCGGCACGCGGCAGCGGCGCGGATGGAGGCGGCGCCTGCGGTGGAGGCGGCGCCACGGGCGGTGGCGCGGGTGCGGCGGCGACGGGTGCTGGGGCGGCCGGAGCCGGAGCAGGAGCGGCCGGAGCCGTCTCCGCACGCTTCGCCAGGTAGGCCTCCAGATCCTGCTTCGTGATGCGCCCTCCGGCGCCCGAGCCGCGGACCTGCTTCAGATCGATGTTGTTCTCGCGCGCCATGCGCCGGACCAGCGGCGACAGCGGCCCCGCGGCTTCTTCCTGCGGGACCTCGACCGCTTCGGCTTCGGGCTCGGGCGGCGGCGGTGGGGCGGCGGCCGGGGCCTCGGCCACAGGTTCCGGAGCAGCCGCCGGCGCCGCCGCCTCAGGCGCTGCCGCGGCCTTCCCGGCTTCGTCGATGCGCGCCACCACGGTGTTGATGGCTACCGTCTTGCCCTCTTCCACCAGGACAGCGGAGAGCGTGCCCGCCGCGGGCGAAGGAATCTCGGTGTCCACTTTGTCGGTCGAGATCTCGAACAGCGGCTCGTCGCGCTCCACGCGGTCGCCCGCCTTCTTCAACCACTTCGTCAGGGTTCCTTCGACGATGCTCTCGCCCATCTGGGGCATGACGACGTCCATCATAGTGCCTCCTCCGTTACCGCCATCTCGAAACCAAACTGCTCCGCAAAATGCCGCGCCAGCGAGGCGATCAACTCCGCCCGCTTCGGCTCCGCGCCCAGTTCCGCCGCCATCGATGTGACCGGTTTGGCCAGGCCGCAGGGCACGATGTACTGGAAATACCGCAGGTCGGTGGTGACGTTCAGCGCGAAGCCGTGCGAGGTGATCCAGCGGCTGATGTGGACCCCGATGGCCGCGATCTTCCGGCCCTCGACCCACACGCCCGTCATCCCTGTCTCGCGGCCGGCCGCGATGCCGAAATCCGCCAGCGTGTCGATGAGGGCCTGCTCCATCGAGCGCACGTATGCCACCACGTCCTTCTTCCACTCGCGCAGATCGACAATCGGATAGCCCACCAGTTGTCCGGGACCGTGGTAGGTGATGTCGCCGCCGCGGTCGGTGGGGAAGAACGAAATGCCGGCACGCCGCAGCACGTCTTCGCTCGCCAGCAGGTGGCCGGGCTTGCCGTTGCGGCCGATCGTGATGACGTGCGGATGCTCGACGATCAGGAACTGGTCGGGCACGAGGCCCTGCTTGCGCTTCTCGACCAGCGCGCGCTGGAGATCGAGCGCCTGGCCGTAGTCGATGCGGCCGAGGTCACGCAGCTCGCAGATGCGCCCCGCGGTGCCCGGAACCGAGCCGCGACCGCGAGGGAGCGGTTGCGCCAGCTCGGCAGGCGGAACCGCCTGCCCCACGGAAAGCGCTGGCGTGGCGTCAGGCATTAATTGCAAGCCCGTAAATGTTGTTGAACGCTTCGCCCACGGCCTCGTGCAGCGTGGGGTGGGCGTGAATCATGTTGGCGATTGTCTCCACGGTAGCCTCGGCCGACATCGCCGTCACGCCTTCGGGGATCAGCTCCCAAGCCTGCGGGCCGATGATGTGCACGCCGAGAATCTCGCCGTGCGCCTCGTCGCTCACGACCTTCACGAATCCGTTGTGCTGCCCGAGGATCGACGCCATGCTGTTGGGCATGAAACCGAACTTACCGATCTTGACCTTGTAGCCGCGGGCGCGCGCCTCGGCCTCGGTGAGCCCGACGCTGCCGATGCCCGGTTCGGTGTACGTGCAACTGGGAATGCGCATGCGGTTGAGCCGCTCGACCGGCTTTCCGGCGATGTGCGCCACGGCGACCATGCCTTCCTTCGTCGCCACGTGCGCCAGTTGCGGCGTGCCCGCCACCACGTCGCCGATGGCGTAGATGCCTGGCTCGGCGGTCTGCTGATCGCCATCCACCTTGATGAAGCCGCGGTCGGTTTCGACGCGCGTGGTCTCAAGGCCGATGTCATCGGTCACTGGCTTGCGGCCCACGCCCACCAGCACCTTGTCGGCCTCGAGGACTTCCTGCTTGCCGTTCGCGAGCGTGACCGTCACCTGTACGCCGGCGTCCGTGCGCTCGATCTTCTCGGCGCGCGCGCCGGTTTCGACGCGGATGCCGCTCTTTTTGAACAGCCGCTCCAGCTCCTTCGAAACCTCTTCGTCTTCGAACGGGACGATGCGGGGCAGCATTTCGAGCAGCGTGACCTTGGTGCCGAAGCGGTTGAACATGGAGGCGAACTCGCTGCCCACCGCGCCCGAGCCGATCACGACCATCGACTGCGGGATCGCGCGCATGTCGAGGATCTCGATGTTGGTGAGGATGCGCTCCGGGTCCGCCTCGAGGCCCGGCAACATGCGTGCCACGGAGCCGGTCGCGACGATGATGTTCTTGGTTTCGACCGTGCGGGCGCCTTCGGCCGTGCGCACCTCGACGCGGCCGGGGCCCAGGATGCGAGCCTGCCCGCGGAGGACGTCGACCTTGTTCTTGCGCATCAGGAACTCGACGCCTTTGGAGTGCTTGTTGACGATATCGTTTTTGTGGTCGACGACTTTGGGGTAGTCGAGGCGCGGGTTGTCGCACAGGATGCCCTCGTCGCCGCCCTGGAAGTGCTCCCAAACGTCGGCGGTGTGCAG
>CAZBQQ010000067.1:0-26481 GCA_964493965.1 uncultured Solibacteraceae bacterium | reverse complement strand
CGTCTCCTCCGACCTCGATTACGAGCTCGCCGAAAAACCGCCCGGCCGTTTCCGCGCCCGGATCAAAGGCGCCGTCGAGGCCATCGCCGTCAGCGACGGTTCCACCACATGGAAGGCCCTCCCCGCCTCCAAGCAGTGGATGAAGCTGGAACTCGCCGCCGCCGCTGCCGACGACGACAACGAAGACGAAGAGGACGCGCAGGACACCCGCCCGAAAGATCTTCACGACAACGTTGCGCGCGCCCTGCTGACGCGGTTCCCGGCCATCGTCAAATTCGCCGAGCATCCCGAAATCCTCAAGGAAGACACCCTGAAGATCGATGGCCGCAAGGCTCCGTGTTACGTTCTGCGCCTGCACATCGGGCCCACGCAGCACGACCTGTGGATCGACAAGGACCGCTACCTGATCCTCCGCGACCTGCAGTCCGGACCCCAGAACTCCAACGGCCGCCTGCTCACCGTCACCATCGACACCAAAATCAAAAAGCTGGCGGTGGACACCGACGTCCCCGACACCGTCTTCGCCTTCGAGCCCGACAAGAAGTGGGCCCAGGTGGACATGCTGGTCCTCCCCGGCGAAGAGCGGCTCGTGCTCACCGGCCGGCCCGCCGCCGACTTCACCCTCAAGTCCCTGGACGGCGAACCGACGCAGCTCAGCAACCTGCAAGGCAAGGTCGTGGTGCTCGATTTCTGGGCCACCTGGTGCCCGCCCTGCCGCGCCGAACTGCCCTCCATCGACAAACTCCACGCCGAGTTCGCGGGCAAGGTCGAGTTCCTCGGCGTCAACGACGAAGACTCCGGCACCGTGAAGGGCTTCCTCAAGAAGGCCGGCTACACCTTCCCCGTTCTCATGGACGGTAAACGCCAGGTGCATCGCACCTACGGCATTCGCTCCATTCCCGTGCTCCTTGTGATCGATCGCCGCGGCGTAATCCGCCAGCACTTCATCGGCAGCCGCACCGAGCAGGCGCTGAGAAGTGCGATACAGTCGGTCTTAGAACAGGAGCCCTGAGAATTGCCGCAATTCGATCTGACGCCCAGAAGTGTCTCCCACGTTGAGACCGCATTCCGCCGCATCTCGACCGACCTGCCCGTGCCGGAGTCGCTGCCGCTGCTCGAGAAACTCGCCCGCCTCGAGCCGGTCTCCATGCGCGGCCTGCCGCCGGTCGTCTGGGATCGCGCCGAGGGATTCCAGGTCTTCGACGCCTGGGGCAACCGCTGGATCGACTGGTCCTCCGGCATCCTGGTCGCGAGCGCCGGCCACGGCCGCCAGGAAATCCGCGACGCCATCGCCGCCCAGGCCGCCGGCGGGCTGCTGACCAATTACTGCTTCCCCACCGAGATCCGCGCGTGCCTGGTCGAGCGGCTGGCCTCGCTCCTGCCGCCGCCGCTCGAGAAGGTGTTCCTGGTTTCGACCGGCTCGGAAGCCGTGGAGACCGCCATCAAGCTCTGCCGCGCCCACGGCGTTCGCCAGGGCGGCCGCGCCAAGAACGTCATCGTGTCTTTCGAGAACGCCTTCCACGGCCGCACCCTCGGCGCGCAGCAACTCGGCGGCATCCCGGCCCTCAAGGAGTGGATCGTCAACTTCGACCCCGGCTTCGTCCAGGTCCCCTTCCCCGACGGCGTCTGGAGCGATCGCCTGTCCTTCGAATTCTTCGAGCAGCAGCTTCGCGAGCGCGGCGCCGAGCCCCGGAACGTGGCCGGTGTCATCATGGAAACCTACCAGGGCTCGACCGCCGCCTTCGCCCCGCGCTCTTACGTCCAATCGCTGCGGCAATGGTGCACTGGCCACAAGGCGCTCCTGGTTCTCGACGAGGTCCAGGCCGGATTCGGCCGCACCGGAAAGCTGTGGGGATTCGAGCACTACGGCGTGGTCCCCGACCTCGCCACCTTCGGCAAGGGCTTCTCGTCCTCGCTCCCCATCGCCGCCGTGGCAGGCAAGGCGGAGGTGATGGACCTGTTCCCGCCCGGCACCATGTCGTCCACCCACACCGGCAATCCGGTCTGCTGCGCGGCAGCGCTGGCTTCGATAGGCCTGATCGTCGGCGAGAATCTGGCCGAGCGTGCCCGCGTCAACGGCGCCCTGCTTCACCGTAAGCTCACGACCATCCAGACGCGCTTCCCCAACATCGGCTTCGTCACCGGAAAGGGACTCGTCGCCGGAGTCATCTGCGTCCGCCCCGGGACCAAGAACCCCGATGGCGACCTCGCCTTCGACATCGTCCGCCGCACCGTCGAAAAGGGCGTCCTGATGTTCGGTCCGGTGGGCCCCGGGGGCTCCACCGTTAAGATTTGCCCGCCGCTCGTGATCTCGCCCGAGGCCATCGAAGACAGCGCCGCCGCCTTCGAGGAAGCCGTCGCCGAAGCCATCGCCGCCCGCTAGTGTCGTGGGGCAGGTGTCCACACCTGCAGCGGGTCTCCAGACCCGCCGCGCTGCTGGCGTCTTAAATAGTATATTAATATTCTTTTCACCTTGCATTCCTAAAATAGTCGATGTAGAAGTCAGGCAGTTTCCGCCACCCCATTCAGAGGTGCGTCATGAATGTTTCGCTGATTGGAGCGGAACTCGAGGAGAACCTCGGGCTTCGCTACATCGCGTCGTCCCTGGAGACGCGTGGGCACTTGGCCACCATAGTTCCCTTCAACTCGCCGGAGGACATGGCCGAGGCCGTCGCACGTACCATCGCCCTCAATTCCGAGATCGCCGACCTTTCCATGGTTTTCACGTCGCGGGGGCTCGAGTTCTGCGAGTTTGCGGCCCGCCTCCGCGAGGCCGGCTACCGCGGGCATATCGTCGCCGGAGGCCCGTTTATCCGCGATTTCCCCGCGTTCGACTCGGTGGCGCTCGGCGAGGGCGAGGAACTGTCCACGCCGCGAATGCGAAATCGCTTTCCGCCCACGCGCTGATACCAGGCATTGATACTGCAGAAGGCGCAATCGCGCCAGCAGCCGCGACTGGTCAGAATGCTGGCGATGGGTTTGCCGTAATAACTGGGAAAGGAGATGCGCTGGGGCCACGGCAGGTCGTCCAATTTGTCGGGATTTCCGTTGGGTGGATTGGTGGTGGGCTGGCCGTCCGGCCCGCGATAGCAGAGCCCCGGAACGGCGTGGAGGGAATCCAGATTCTCGGCTAGCGCGCACATCACGCACCCGGCGACCCTGCCGCCCGCGCGGGGCCGGAGCCGCGGCTGCGGCGTAACTCGCTGCGCTATATGCCATTAGCCACTGCCTGGATCAGGGCGGCATCCCCGAGGCCCCCGGCGGCCTCGACCAAAAACTTAAAGACCTTTTTCTCTTGCGTACCAGGAGTACCTATGGTACTTTCAGTTAAGATGTATTCATCCTCTTGCGGGTCTGCCGCCCTGGCGCAAACGCCCGGGCCGTCCGGCCAACGGCAGCGCGGACAGGCTGGTGTCCGCACCGACTACGAGGTGAAAATGAGCCCGAAGCTCTGGGCCGGGCGGGCTCGTCGCTCGGCCATTCGCTTCCGGGAAGACCTGGTCCAGGTCTACCGCTCCATGAGGGAGCACCAGCGCGAGATCGATCGCGCTTTCGCCAGCGTAGCTTCGCGCATCGACCTGGGCGCTACAACCACTTTTCCGGTCCGCGCGGAAGTGGAGAGCTGGGGGATCCTACGCAGCCTCGACCCGGACGGCGACTCCGCCGGCCTGGCTGTTCTCGGCAGGGAGTTCAAACCCTTTCTCGAAGCGCTGAACGGGCGGACGCTCCGCGGCGTGGCTCCCGGCACCTGGCATTTCTATCTGATCTGGCGCGATGCCTTGCTGCTCGAGCTGAAGTGCGACGTCTATGCGCCCGTGCAGATGCTCCCCGCGCTGATCGACATGCTCACGGCGCCGGCCGAACCGGCCCGATGCCCAAGCCCACTGACCGAGGGGGATGCTTTGACAATATCGGCCATCAACGCGGCGTATCCCGAACTGCATCTCGCCGATCGCATCTCCGCCAGCAGGACGGCGGTCCGCTGGATCGCTTCCTACTCGATGGCTCCGGCGCCTCCCCGCGAGAGTCTGCTGGCCGAACTGCAAACGGTCCTTCAGGGCTTCGGCATGTAACCCCTGACGCGCCTTTCCTCGAACGCAAGCCCCAACACGCGCACCAGGTCTGGTCGAACCTCGATCATGCTGACGGCAGGGAAGCCGCGCCCGGGCTTCGAGACCTCCGCCACAACCTCCGCAACGGGAATGACGCCCTCCACCTCGGCGATCCCGTCCGCCCAGTCACTCTTGAGCCGCAGGCCGCGCGAAAGCAGGAAGTCCACGATCGTCTGCGCCGCTTCAAGGGCCGTCTGCTCCGGCGCGAGCTCCAACCAGTCCGAGATCAGCCGGTACGTGAATCCCCACAGTGGCCAGCCGTCCACCTCCACCGCCGGAAACAACATCTCGCGCGGAACCCCGGCCACCGGCCCCAACCGATGTCGAGCCGGGTCGCGCAACTCAGCGAGCGGAACCCACACTGCGTCCACCGCCTCACGCGGATCGAGGACCGTCGGCCGCGGGCCGTCCACGACGAACACGAAGGGCGCCACGAGCAGGAAAGGCGGCGTCCTCCGCCTGGCGACCGCCACCGGCAGTGCGCCTTCCAGATCCCGGAGCGCCAGCTGAATCCCGCACTCCTCGGCCAGCTCGCGTAGCGCCGTGTGCACCAGGTCGGGATCTTCCGTCTCGCGCCGCCCGCCTGGAAACGACCAGTGCCCCGACCACGGGTCGCTCTCCCGCGTCGCGCGCCGGATGAGCAAAACGCTCTCCTCGGGTCCGCCCGCGCGAATGATCGCCACAGCTGCGTCAGCGGGCTCGGAACCGATTCTGCGCTCCACCTCTCTAGTGTCCTGCACCGCAGCCGCGTGGCGCAGGCTTCAGCCTGCCGTGTTGGCACTCGTGCCCGCCCCTGCGCCCGCGCCTCTAGTAGTACATGAACGGCCACCAGTTCAGCATCGGCTGCCCTGCGCGGCTCGGATCCACCGTCGCGTTCCCCAGGCCCGGCATGTTCTGATACCAGAACGTGAGCCAGTGGCCTCCGCAGTCATCGTCCACCGCCGGGTCCAGGTTGATGAAGTCCCACAGATGGGTGCTCACCGGAACCGCGGCCTCCCCTGCGTCCCCGAAGCTCTCGATACTCGACAGCACCGTCGCCGCCGGGTAGGTGTCGCCCCCGTGCGTGGCGCCCGGCGGATAGTGCACGTTGCCGCCCGCCACCACATAGTTCAGGATCGTCGCCGCCGGGCTTGCGGACGGAGCGCCCAGCGTGGTGCACGCCCCGCTCCCGCAATTCGAG
Organism: uncultured Solibacteraceae bacterium; assembly: GCA_964493965.1. Lineage (GTDB taxonomy): Bacteria > Acidobacteriota > Terriglobia > Bryobacterales > Bryobacteraceae > DASWZN01. The sequence continues at coordinate 21,189 of CAZBQQ010000067.1, read as the reverse complement.
TAAACGAACTTATCGCCGCCCGCGTACAGGGACGAGAAGTTGACCCCATACCGCGTGTCCATGTCGAAACCGCCGTACCGCCGGAACAGCGGCTGCAGATACGGGTTGGGCGTGGTGTTGTCGTACGCGGTTCCCGGAGAGTAAATGCTGGCCTGGTCATACCGGAACTCCCAATCGTGCCCCAGGCTGTGCAGCAGGCAGCCTACGCCGTGGCCCGCATTCAGGAAGTAGATCCGCATGCTGCGGCCCGTCCATGGCATCGAGTTGTCATCGGCGCCGGTCGCCTGCGACATGTCCGCTTTCTGCCGGACGTGTGCGATGCCGTTCTTTACGTACTCGCCCGGAATCGCCGCCAGCTTCGAGTCGTAGGCCTGCGCCGTGGATGCCATCTCCAGGATGTTGTTGGTCACCTGAAGCGCCGGGTTCTTCCCGTTCCCGTCCACCTGATTGGCGATCAGGACGATGTCGTGGAAATAGCCCAGGTTCGCGGCCTCCGCCAGCGTCAGGTAGCGGCCCGCGACGGGATCGAGGAAGCCCCAATAGGGCGCGTAGGCCTGGCTGAAGAGCTGGTAGTAGCCCACCTCCGGATAGCCGTGCGCGTTCACCGGGCCCCGCGGGAACAGGTTGCTGTTGGCGTGCCCGTTCGCGTCGCTCAGGTTCACAACCCGCGCGATCGCCGGATCTAGGAACGCCGGGGCCGAAGGGTGCCCTCGCACGCGGTACTGGCTCGCATACTTCAAGGCCGTCAGGAAGGCCTGCGCCTTGGCCGTAATCTGGCTCAGCGGGAGCGGTCCCCCCGACGTGTTGTCTCCGCCCCCCACGCCGATCCCGTTCGCGAAGTTGATCACCAGAACGCGCGGCTGCATCTTGAGAAGCTGGCCGTGATTCTGCGCGATCCACGGATCTGAGTTCGCGCGGCTCACTGAGTTCGGCCACACCGTCAAATCAGTGCCGCCCGGACCCACCGTGAGCCTTGCCGTCCGGCTCGCCAGCGATCCCAGCGGATTCCACACCGTCACCGAATAGCCTCCGGCGTCCCCAGCCGCGGCATAGGGGATGTAGTAGCTGCTCTGGTTGGCGCCCGGAATCGCCGTCTGCGCTTTGAACCACTGGTACGACAAAGGACCCGTCGTGGCGCTCGCCGCCACCGCGAACGTCACCTGGTCGCCCGCCTTGACGCTCTGATCGGCCGGCTGCGTCGTAATGGACAGGTCCTGCACGGCCACCGAGAGCCGCGCCGCTCCACTGGTCTGCGTCAACAGAGTGTTGCTCACCGTCACCCAGTAGAGCGTCCCGTTGTTCTGCAGCGTGGCGACCGGCGTCGTGTAGCTGGATGACGTGGCCCCCCGGATCGCCGCGCCCGGAGGCGAGCTGTACCACTGGTAGGTAATGTTCGCGGGATTGGCGTCCACACCCACCCAGAACGTGGGCCGCGTACCCACCGCCACCAGTTGCGACGCTGGGGGGGCCGTAATGTGCAGATACTGTACGGTCAGGTAGGCGATGGCACTGTACGTCGAGCCCGCGGCATTCGTCACCATCGCCCGTAGAAACGCGCCATTGTCGGAGGACCACGTTGTAAAGCTGTAGCTGGCCGTCGTGGCGCCCCAGATGTTCGCCCAGATCGCGCCGTTCCACCTCTGCCACTGGCAGGTGGGGGGCGGGGCCGCGCTCGACGCCACCGTAAAGGTCACCCGGGTCCCTTCCATCGCGGTGACGTTCTTGGGCTGAACCGTGATCGTGGGCGCCTGCGAAACCACCGTCAGCACCACCCGGTTGGTCAGTTTCGTGTAGGGCCCATTGCACAGCGAAACCCAGTAGACCGTCTGATCGTCGGGCGCCGCCGTGACCGGCGTGGTGTAGACCGCGGCCGTCGCGCCCGGGATCGCCACCACGGCCTGTCCCGGGGCTTGCCGGTACCATTGGTATGCGATTGGAACCGGATTCGCCCGCGCCGTCACCGTAAACTGCGCCGTGGTGGCGGCCCATACCTTCTGGGACACGGGCTGTATCACGATGTCCAGGAAGTTCACGCTCAGTGTCGCCACCGCGCTCGGCACCGACCCCGCGCTGTTCGAGGCCATCACGCGGAATTGCGCCCCGTTGTCGGTCGCCGCCACCGTCAATTGACAGAGCGCCGTCTTGCAGGCCGCGACGTTGCCCCAGGTCGAGCTCGACAGCCGCTGCCACTGGTAGGTGGGCGCCGGGCTGCCGGTCGCCATCACGCTGAAGCTTACCAGCCCCCCCTCCCATGCCGTCGCGCTTCCCGGCTGCACCAGAATCACCGGCTTCGTCGCCGCCCAACACCCACACGCCGCGACCAGGAAACACACAACGCGCTTCAACATATCTCGCTTATCGGCCGAAAGGGTTCGGTCTGCGGCGGCATATCCCTCGCGAAGGCCCAGCCAGGCGGGTGTGCGACAGCGAACGTTCGTTACCGAGCCGCGACCGCCAGGGAGCGGACCGTGCGTCGGCTCAAAGCCCTTCCACGGCGAACAGCGCCAGGCACGCACCTTTTGCGTCCGGTGGCGGAGCGTTTGGAGTAGAATCTTCCTTGGCTTAGAGCACGTGGACGGGAGGCTGTCGCCATGAAGAAGAGCACCTTGCTTGGATTGGGCCTGCTGGTTGCTGGGTCGGCATCGGCGCAGCAGTATCTGATCACGACCGTGGCGGGAGGCAAGCAGCCGCCAGTTCCGTCGAACGTGGCGGTGGATAGCTTCGGCGATGTGTATTTCAAGTCAGGCAGCTGCGTGTGGTCGGTCGGCCGCGCGGGAGTAGTCACGTGCGTCGCAGGCAGTCCGGCGGCCTCCGGCTACTCGGGCGATGGAGGCCGCGCGACCAACGCTCTGCTCTCCACTCAGGGAAAGGTGGCGGTAGACGCGGCCGGCAATCTGTATATCGCCGACACCGGCAACTCCGCCATCCGCAAGGTGACGCCGCAGGGCACAATCTCCACCGTGGCCAGCACCAAATCCACCTTCGGTGGCGCCTTCCCTACGGCCGTAGCGGTGGATGCCAAGGGCAACCTGTACATCGTGATGGGGCCCCGCATCGGCAAGGTAACGCCGGATGGCACGGCCACGATCGTAGCCGGCAATGGCTCGTGGGGATACTCCGGCGACGGCGGCCCGGCCACAAGCGCCCAGCTCAACGGGCCCTCGGGTGTGGCGGCGGATTTCTCAGGGAACCTGCTCATCGCGGACACCTTAAACAACCGGATCCGCAAGGTGGCGCCGGATGGCACCATCTGGACCGTGGCCGGCAATGGCGTCCACGGCTATTCGGGAGACGGCGGCCCCGCCACTGGCGCCGAACTCGCCGGCCCTTCCGACGTAGCGGTGGATCTAGCCGGGAACCTCTACATCGCGGACAACGGAAACAACCGGATCCGCAAGGTGACGCCGGATGGCGCCATCTCGACCGTAGCCGGCAACGGCGCACTTGGCTTTTCGGGCGACGGTGGTCCGGCCACCAGCGCCCCACTGGACTACCCCATCGGCGTGGCGGTCGATGCCGCCGGCAGCCTGTACGTCGCAGTGGTCAGCGGCATCCGCAAAGTGACGCCGGATGGCATCATCTCGACCATAGCCGGCAGTGGCGTCAATGGCCATTCGGGCGACGGAGGCCCGGCTGTCGGCGCCCGCCTGAACGCCCCTCAGGGCGTGGCGGTGGATGCCGCCGGCAACTTCTACATCGCCGACACCTCCGACAACGAAATCCGCAAGGTGATGCCGGACGGTACCATCACGACCGTGGCGGGCACCGGAGCAGCGGGTTTTTCGGGCGACGGCGGCCCGGCCACCAGCGCCCAACTGAGCAGCCCTGGCGGCGTGGCGGTGGACGCCTCCGGCAACCTGTACGTTGTGGACACCGGCAACAACCGTCTCCGCAAAGTGGCGGAAGACGGCACCATGACGACCGTAGCCGGCACCGGCACGGCCGGCTATTCCGGCGACGGAGGCCCGGCAACGAGCGCCCAACTGCACAGCCCCGCGGGAGTGGCGCTGAGCGCCGCGGGCAACATCTACATCGCGGACACTTCAAACGGTGTGATCCGCAAGGTCGGGACGGATGGCGTCATCTCGACCGTGGCCCGCAATCTCAGCGGTGCCTTCGGCGTGGCGGTGGACCCCGCCGGCAACCTCTACGTCACCCACTATTCAGAGTCCAGCTGCTCACCCGATCAGATTCACGTGCGCTACTGTGCGCAAGCCGAAGTCCTCAAGGTGACTCCTGGCGGAGCGGTCTCCACAGTGCCCGGCACGGCCGCGAGCGTTCAATACGATACTTTTCCGCAGGCCTACGGGCCTGGCGGCGTGGCCACCGATGCCTCGGGTAACCTCTACGTATCGTATTCGGAGAATTCGTTGTCGTACGGCGTGATTCTCAAGGTGGCGGCAAATGGCAGCGTCGCAAGGGTGGCGGGTATCGCTGGGGAGCTGGGCTACTCGGGCGACGGGGGCCTGGCCACCAGCGCCCTGCTCAACCAGCCTATGGGGCTGGCTGCCGATTCCACCGGTGGCGTCTATTTCGCAGATTCCCAGAACAACGCGATCCGGCTCCTGGTGCCGCTGGGAACCCGCCCGTTGCTGGGCGTCAGCATCGCGCGCACGGCGGACTTCCTAGGGCAAGGACAGACCGGAGCGACGTACTCGGTGCTGGTGAGTAATGCAGCCGGGGCCGGCCCGACCAGCGGTCTGGTGACGGTGACAGAGGTTGTACCCGCCGGTTTCACCTTGGTCTCCATGTCGGGCACGGGCTGGAACTGCTCCGCCAATGCCTGCACCCGTGCCGACGTTCTCAAACCCGGTTCCAGTTACCCTCCTATCACCGTGACGATGAACGTCGCCCCGGATGGACCTCACTTTGTGTCTAACGAAGTGGCGGTCAGCGGCGGCGGGGCGGCTCCGGTCGCCGCAAGCGACGTGGTCAACATCCTCCTGCGTCCCGTGACGCCGGTGCTGAGCTCTCCAGCCAACGGAGCCACGGGCGTCGTAGTGGCGCCGGCTCTGTCCTGGAACCCTGCTAGCGGGGCGACGTCCTACGATGTCTACTTTGGCGCCTCGTCTGCGCCTGCCTTCGTTGCCAATACCACCGCGACCAGTTACGCCCCCGGCACTCTGCAACCGGGCGCCACGTACCACTGGCAGGTTGTCGCTCGGAACGACGTCGGGACGGCCGGCTCCGCGACCTGGTCCTTCACCACCGGCTCTCCCGCCGTGGGCCTTCGATTCGTCCCCGTGGCCCCCTGCCGTGTGGCGGACACACGCGGCGCGGCTGGGCGGTTCGGCGGACCGGCGATCCCGGGGCTCGGCGAGCGCTCCTTTGCGATCCCGCAAAGCGCCTGCGGCATTCCCGCCACCGCTCGGGCGTATTCCCTGAATGTCACCGTGGTGCCGCACGGGCCCCTGGCCTTCCTCACCGTGTGGCCTACCGGCCAGCCCCAGCCCTTCGTTTCCACACTGAACTCCGGGGAGGGCGCCGTGCTGGCCAACGCGGCCATCGTGCCTGCCGGCGACGCCGGGGCGGTGAGCGTCTACGCATCCGCCAGCACTCCGACCGACGTCGTCCTGGACATCGACGGCTACTTCGATTTGTCCAGCGGCCCACATTCGTCCGCGTTCTATCCCGTGACGCCGTGCCGCGCAGCCGACACGCGAGGCGCAACCGGCACATTCGGCGGACCCACAATGTCCGCCACCCAAGTCCGGGATTTCCCCATTCCCTTGAGTCCGTGCGGAATCCCTCCCGCCGCGAGCGCATACTCGCTGAACGTGACCGTTGTGCCCGAGAGTTGGCTCTCGTATCTGACGCTGTGGCCCACCGGTCAGGCTCGGCCTTTCGTCTCCACGCTGAACTCCTCGACCGGCAAGGTTGTCGCGAACGCCGCGATCGTTCCGGTCGGGAACAATGAGTCGGTCTCGGTTTTTGTCACCAATCCGACCGACGTAATCCTCGACACCAGCGGCTACTTCGCGCCGCCGGGCAACGCGGGTGCGCTCTTGTTCTATCCCGTGAACCCGTGCCGCGTTGCGGATACTCGCGACGCCGCCGGCCCCTTCGGTGCGCCGATCCTGGCGGCCGGGACTACCCGCTCCTTCACCGTTCCGGCCAGCGCCTGCAACATCCCCGCCACCGCGGCTGCATATTCCCTCAACATCACCGTGGTGCCCGACGGGCCCTTGTCTTACCTGACGGCATGGCCCACCGGCTCGCCGCAACCGGGCGTCTCCACCCTGAATTCGTTCGACGGCGCGGTAGTGGCGAACGCGGCGATCGTCCCCGCGGGCACGAACGGCGCCATCACCATCTACGTCACGAACCCGACGCAAGTGATCCTCGATATCAACGGCTATTTCGCGAACTGAGGAAGGTCCCGCACTCGCGTCTTGTCCGCAAGCTGATAGCTGACATGACAGCTGACCGCTGAAAGCTAGCGGAGCGACCGCCACCTCGGCGGCCGCTCCGCTATACTGCCTACGTGACGCCACCCACCGAGCGCCTCCGTGCCATCATCGAGCGATTCGCCCGCCAGCGCGTGCTGGTCATCGGCGACGTCATGCTCGACGAATTCGTCTGGGGCAAGGTGTCGCGCGTCTCGCCCGAGGCCCCCGTGCCCGTGGTCGAGGTCACCCGCGAGGGCTGGTATCCCGGCGGCGCGGCCAACGTCGCGCGCAACCTCAAAGACTTCGCGGGCGCCGTCCACCTCATGGGCCTCACCGGCGCCGATGCCGAAGCCACCCGCCTCCGCCAGTTGCTGACCGAAGAGGGAATCGGGATCGACTGCCTCGCCCAGGACTCTGGCCGTCGGACCACCGTCAAAACCCGCATCATCGCCCGCCAGCAGCAGGTGGTGCGCGTGGACCGCGAACAGAAGGCGCCTCCCTCGCCCGCCCAAACCGAAGCCGCCCTGGCCTGCTTCGAGCGTCTCCTGCCGGACCTCGATGCAGTGATCGTCGCCGACTACGCCAAGGGATTTCTCGAGCAGGATTTCGCCGATCGCCTGTCCCAGTCCATCGTGCGCGCTGGCAAGATCCTCACCGTCGATCCGGCCCCCAGGAATCCCCTGCACTGGAGCGGCGCCACCGCCATCAAGCCCAACCGCCCCGAGGCCTTCGATTTCGCCGGAATGCCTTACGCCGACGCCGCCGGCGACCCGTCCCAGGACCAGGCGCTTCTCAAGGCCGCCGCCACGCTCCTGGCGAAGTGGGCGCCCGCGACCGTCCTGATCACTCTCGGCGAGCAGGGCATGCTGGTGCTGGAACAGCACCGCCCGCCCGTCCACACACCGACGCGGGCCAAAGAGATTTACGACGTTTCCGGCGCCGGCGACACGGCGATTGCGCTTTTCACACTGGCTCTGGCCGCCGGAGCCAGCGCCGCCGATGCCGCCGAGATCGCCAACCACGCCAGCGGCATCGCCGTCGGAAAACTGGGCACAGCTCCCATCACCCGCCGCGAACTGCTGGACAGCCTCTCGGTCACCTGAGCAGTTTTATTGGCACAGGTTTCAGCCCAATGTCACTTAGTTTTCGTCAGACCGGGCAGAGCCACACATTGTGGGGCAGGATGGCATCCTGCGCGCCGGTTGCGAACCGGCGCCCGGCCGACCTGTGGACCGAAGACTCCAGGCGGGTTACCAACCCGCCGCAGGTTGCCAACCTGCCCCACAGTCCAGCCGGGGCCTGGTGAAGGCCTTGCCAACCGCGAACGTCATCGGCGCCGGCCCCAACGGCCTCGCGGCCGCCATCGCGCTGGCCCAGTCCGGCTGGCGCGTCACGGTCTTCGAGGCCGAGCCGGTCCCCGGCGGCGGATTGCGCTCGGCCGAGCTGACTCTCCCAGGCTTCGTCCACGACATCTGCGCCTCTGTATTCCCGCTCGCCGCCGCGTCTCCCTTCTTCCGAACCCTCCCCCTCGCCCGCCACGGACTGGAATGGATCGAGCCGCCCGTCGCTCTGGCGCATCCCTTCGACGACGGCACCGCCGAAACCCTCGTCCGCGATGCCGGACCGCTTGCCGCCGCGTGGCCGCGCATCGAGCATGCGGTTCTGGGACCGTTCCTCGCCTGGCCACGGCACCCTCTCGCGCTCGCAAGCTTCGGCGCCAGCGCCCTCCGCTCCGCAACGAACCTGGCCCGGGCCCGTTTTCGTGACGAGCGCGCCCGCGCCCTGTTCGCAGGGGTAGCCGCTCACAGCGGGTCGCCGCTCGAAGAGCCGTTGACGGCCGGAGTCGGCCTGACGCTCGAAACGCTGGCGCACGTCACCGGCTGGCCCCTCGCCCGCGGCGGCGCGCAGAGCGTGGCCAACGCGCTGGCTTCCCACCTCCGCTCGCTCGGCGGCCAGATCGTCACGGGAACCCGCATCAGCTCCCTCGCCGAGCTTTCCCCCGCGCGAGCCACGCTCTGCGACCTCTCGCCCAAACCCCTGCTCGAGATTGCCGGCTCCCAGTTGCCCTCCTCCTACCGCCGCAAGCTCGAACGCTACCGCTACGGCCCCGCCGCCTTCAAGGTGGATTGGGCTCTCGACGCGCCGATCCCCTGGACCGCCACCGCCTGCGCCCACGCCGCGACCGTGCACCTGGGCGGCACGCTCGACCAGATCGCCGCCTCCGAACGCGAGGTCTCGCGCGGCGCCTGCCCCGAGCAGCCTTTCGTGATCCTCGTGCAGCCGAGCCTCTTCGACCCCACCCGCGCCCCCGCCGGCAAGCACACCGCCTGGGGATATTGCCACGTCCCCAACGGCTCCGGCGTCGGCATGCTGGAGCGGATCGAAAACCAGGTCGAGCGCTTCGCCCCCGGTTTCCGCGCCCGCATCCTGGCCCGCCACGTCATGGGCCCCACCGAAATCGAGAGCCACAACCCGAACTTCGTCGGAGGAGACATCGCCGCCGGCGCTCTTCGCTTTTGGCGCCTGCCATACGCAACGCCGCTCGAAGGCCTCTACATGTGTTCAGCCGCCACCGCCCCCGGCCCGGGAGTTCACGGCATGTGCGGCTACCACGCCGCCCGCACCGCACTCGCCGCGGCACGCTAGAATAGTCGCTTCCCCATGCTCCAGCGCATTCAACCCGCCGCCCGCCTCGAAGGCGTTCTGCGTCTTCCCGGCGACAAGTCCATCTCCCACCGCTACGCCATGCTAGCCGCCATCGCCGACGGCCAGACCCGCCTGCACAATTATTCGACCGGAGCGGACTGCGCCTCCACGCTAGCCTGTCTCCGCACCCTCGGCATCCCCGTGGATCGCGAAGGAACCGACGTCGCCGTCACCGGCCGCGGCCTCGACGGCCTCCAGGCGCCCGCAACAACGCTCGACGCCGGCAACTCCGGCTCCACCATCCGCATGCTCTCGGGAATCCTCGCCGCGCAGCCGTTCGAGAGCCGCATCGCGGGCGACGAATCGCTCTCGCGCCGTCCCATGCAGCGCATCATCCAGCCGCTCGCGTCCATGGGCGCCTCGATCGACGCGCGCGACGGCCGTTTCCCGCCGCTCGAAATTCATCCCGCGCACCTGCACGCGATCGACTACGCGCTGCCGGTCGCGAGCGCGCAAGTGAAGACCTGCGTCCTGTTCGCAGGCCTCTTTGCCGAAGGCACCACCGTAGTTCGCGAACCCGCGCGCACGCGCGATCACACCGAGATCGCCCTGCGCGAGTTCGGAGCCGATCTCGACATTCGCGCCGGCGTAATCTCCGTCCAGTCCCGGCCCCGCCTCCACGCTCTCGATTTGACCGTGCCGGGCGACCTCTCCTCGGCGGCTTTCTTCCTGGTGGCCGCCCTGCTCCTCCCCGGATCGCACATCGTGATCGAAGGCGTGGGCCTCAACCCCACCCGCTCCGAACTGCTCGACTTCCTGATCTCGATGGGCGCCGACCTGAGCGTGCGCAACCTCGCCATTCACGCCGGCGAACCCGTCGGCGATATCGAAGTGCGCCACTCCCCCATCCGCGGCGGCGTGATTGAAAAAGGACTCACCGCCGCGCTGATCGACGAAATTCCAGTCCTGGCCGTGCTAGGCGCTGCGAGCGCCGAAGGACTCACGGTTCGCGACGCCGCCGAGCTCCGCATCAAGGAAACTGATCGCATCGCCACCGTGGTCGACAACTTTGCGCGCATGGGCGTCACGGTCGAGGTGCTCCCCGACGGCCTCCGCGTCCCCGGCGGCCAGAAGTTCCGCCCTGCCGAGCTCGATTCCTTCGGCGACCACCGCATCGCCATGGCCTTCGCCGTAGCCGCCCTCGCCGCCCCCGGCGAATCCACGATCAACGGAGCCGAAGCCGCGGCCGTCTCCTTCCCCGAATTCTTCAAGCTTCTCGACAGCCTCCGCGTGTAGCGAAGTGGGGCAGGTGTCCACACCTGCAGCGGGTCTCCAGACCCGCTCCGCTCCCCAGCCTCCTGCGCGAAAATAGAAACGGATGTGCGCCTCTTGCAGTTTCTAACCGCCCTCTTCGCCCTTGTGGCTGTCGCCCCCGGCCAGCCAGTCGCCCGGCGCGACTCCCTCGACCCCGCCTTCGCCCAGGTTCCGTTCCAGCAGTGGCTCGCCGGAGGCCAGCAGGCCCGCATCGAGTGGGGCGTGAGCGTGTCCCGACCCCACCTCTCGGCCCACCAGCGCCTCCGCGCCGACGTCGACGTCCGCGTCGACGGCGCGGAACTAGCCAGGCGTCGCGGCGAAGGCCAGTTGCTCATCCTCGTGCAGATCTCCGACCAGCAGGGCCACCGCTATCAGAACCACATAAGCATGGACCTCGCCAAAACAGAGAAGGGCGTCTCCAAACAAGATGTCATCTCGACGTTCACGGCCTTCGTCACGCCCGGGGACTACCGCGTCGTCGCCGCCCTCTACGACACCGCCAGCAAGGAACACTGCCTCAAGCAGGTCCGCCTCGACGTCCCACCGCTGAAGAACGATCCGCTTCCCGGCGCCTGGCTCGACCTTCCCGCAGTCGAGTACCTCCCTGTCGCGGATCCGCCTGACAGCTGGTACCTGCCCGCGCTGGCCGAACCCTTGCGCCTTCCCCTGAAATCGCGCAGCCCGGTCGACATCGACCTGATCGTCAACCTGACGCCTTCCGAGTCGGCCTCCCATGCAGCCGAGATGCGGAGCTTGAATCTGAGCGTGCTGGTCCCGGCGCTGAAGGCGATTTCGGAAGTGAACGGCCCCGGCGTCCGCTTGAACGCCGAGTTGCTCGACCTGTCGCGGCAGCACGTCGCGTTTCGCCAGCGTGACGTTCACGTCCTGGACTGGGCCGCCATGCGGAGCGCCCTCGCGCCGAGCCAGGCGGCTACCATCGACCTGCAGTCGCTGGAGCGCCACCGCCAAAGCGCCGCGTTCTTCGTCGCGGAGGTCGCCCGCATCATCGCCGCTACGCGCGACCAGCCTCCCGCAAGCGCAACCAAGCCCCGGCGCGTTCTGATCGTCCTCAGCGGCCCCTTGGCATTTGGGACCAGGGTGGACCTGGACCCGATTGCCATCGCCCCCCCGCCCGATTGCCGGGTCTTCTACATCCGCTATCATTCCTTCCAGATCGCGCCCGCTCCCGGACCCTCCGTGACGGGGCCCCCACGCCGCTGGTCGTCCCGCCGGTGGGGCGACTTGCCGGGCTCGGATCCCCAGGCCCTGCAATTCGACCAGCTAGAGTCCACCATCAAGCCGCTCGCCCCGAAGCTGTTCGATGTGGATACGCCCGAAGGCTTTCGGAAGGCGCTCGCCAGCCTGCTCGCCGACATCGCGAACGAGTGAGGCTAGCCCTTCTTGGGTTTGCTCGGGCGGATCTCCAGCCGGCTCACCAGCGACCGGGCCGGCATCCGCAGCAGGTCCAGTACCGCCTCGGCGATGTCCTCGGGCGCGGACTTCCAGTCTCCGCCCCCCGGCTGGTTGTTGAAGCGGGTGTCCACGCTCCCCGGCATGAGAACCGACACGCGCACGTTGTCGTACCGGTGATCGAGCATCATGGCCTCGCTGAAGCCGATCAACCCGAACTTCGACGCGTTGTACGCCGCCCCGCCCGCGAACGGATTCCTCCCCGCCAGGCTGCCGATGTTGATCACGAACCCGCTGCCGCGTTTCCGAAACCGCGGCATCGCCTCGTGACAGCAGTAGAAAACGCCGTCCAGGTTGGTGCCGATGGTGTGCCGCCATTCCGCCGCCGTCAGATCGGCGACGCTCGCGAACACGCCGACGCCGGCATTGTTGATCAGAATATCGAGCCCGCCGAGCTTCTCGTCCACGGTGCGGAACAGCGCCGCGACATCGTCGGCATTGGAGACATCCGCCGCGCACCCCGCAACGTTGCCCCCGGCCGCCCCCAGCTCCGCCACCGCCCGGCTCACCGCTTCCCCGGACCGCCCGCAGATGGCCACCGCGGCGCCCGCGCCCAGCAGCGCTTCGGCCACCGCCCGCCCGATCCCCCGCGTCCCGCCCGTCACTACAGCCGACTTGCCTTCCAGGAACTTTTCCATGCTCCGATTATTCCGCAGTCGATACCCACATGGTTCAGCACCGGACAGCGACCGTGTTGGTTGTGGCGCACGCACTCACGCGCAATGCCACTTAGTTTTCGCAGATGTGGACAGCCGGAGTGGGGCGGCTCTCCAGAGCTGCGCCGGACGTCCACGTCCGGCTTCCTTCGTTTCAGGAAGTTGGACGGCGGCGGGTCTGGAGACCCGCTGCAGGACTGGAGTCCTGCCCCACGGTTTCTGCCCGGTCTTGCGACGCCAGGTGTCGGCAGGAGTGCCGACACGGCAGGCTGAAGCCTGCGCCACGGGCCACTAGAAGCTGAACCGCAGGCCCATCTCCAGGCGCCGGTTCCCCGCCCCGCTGACCGGGCCGAACGCGTTCGCCAGGCTCAGCGACTGCCCGAAGAACTCGGAGCTCAGGTTGCCTATGACAGGCCCCGGATTGGTGCTATTCAGCAGATTGCGCGCCGACACGCTGAGAGAGAGGTTGAAGCGATGGTCCGTCAGCGGATCCGAGAACATGCCGCGCATTCCGCCGCCGCGTCCGCCTCCGCCGCCCATCATCGGCGGCGGACCGCCCGGGCCGCCGCCGCGCGGACCGCCAGGGCCGCCGCCGAACCCCGGCGTGGGGGCCGAGCGCGCTTCACCGAAACCGAACACCTTGCTCACGCGCAGATTGACCGCGAAGTACCCCGGGCTCTGGCCGTAGTTCCTCGGAATGAGCGGCGCGCCCGCAGCGGGATTCGGATTGAACCAACCCCACTGCGTCTGGATCGCCCCGGCCTGGCCCGGAGTCGCGAAGGACGGCCGGTCGTTGAACTCGGTGTCGCCGTTGTTGTCCTGGCCCGTCGTGATGTTGAACGGCGAACCCGAGCGCGCCGTGATGAACGGGCTCAGCCGCACGCCCCAGCGCGTCATGATCGTGCCGGCCAGCATGAACCGGTGCCGTGTGTCGAGCGACGAGCGCCCCCATTCCTGGGCCAGGTTGTTGCTATCGACGGGAAATGTCCAGGCGCCATCGGTGTCGCTCATGGCCTTGCTCAGGACGTAGAACGCGAAGAAGGAAATGTTCTTGTTGAGGCGGCTGTTGACGTTCGTCATCCACTGCGTCTGACGGTACGCCCCGCTGGACTGAACAGTTTGGATCACTTGGCCGACGGGAAGCCCGGCCACCGAGCGCAGCAGATGCTCGCCCTTCGCAAACAGGAACGTGCTGGCCACCGTCGTGTTCCAAGGCAACTGCCGCTCCACCCCGAGCGCCGACTGCATGGTCCGCGGCGCACGCAGCCCCGGCTGCACCTTAAACTGCCATGTGCGCCCGGTCGCCTGGGCCTCGACCAGAGCGAGCGTGGGCACCTGCGTCAAGGAAAAGAAGGTCGGATTGAAATCGATGAACGATTGCTGGGCGGTTCCGTTGTAGCGGTCCGCCTCCAGCGTCAGGTCCTGGCTGAAGCGGTCGTAGAACATCCCGAATCCGCCGCGCACCACCGTCTTCCCGTTGCCCTTCGAGCCCCCATCGGGCGACCACGCAAACCCAACCCGCGGCGCGATGTCGTGCCAGTCGTGAATGTTGGTCTGAGTCTCGTAGCGGAGCCCCAGGCTCACGGTCAGGTTCGGGCGCATGCGCCAGTCGTCCTGGAAAAACGGCGCCACGTCGATGCGCGACAGGCTCGACGTCGCCGCGCCGGCCGACCTGGTGTACTGCGCCGGGAAAAAGCTGGGCGCGCCCAGGACAACCTGCTGGTACTGATACAGCGAGGTGAAGAGATACGTCCCCAGGAAATTGCTGGGAGAAGTATCGTCCAGCGTTAGCTCGCGCAGCCGCATCCCGAATTTCAGGCCGTGCGCCCCCTTGGCGATGGTTGTGAAATTCTGCAGCTCGTAATGCTTCTCGGTCTCGAGGGCGTGGCCCGCCGAGACGCCGCCGGTGACGAATTCGGGCGCCGATATGGTCGGCAGGGTGTCAAGACCGTTCGAGTCCGTCACGTCCTGTTCGAAGTGGAAGCGGAGCTCGTCGATGGTGTGCGGGCTCAACACGATCGTATCGGTGAGCGAGGCGTCGTGTTCCGTGTCGAGCGAGTTGTAAGCCTGATCGGCCAGGGAAAAGCCACCTGAGAGCCCGGCGTTCGTCCGGCTGATCCGCTCGTAGCTGTAGCGCGCCACCAGCGTCTGGTTCTTGGTCAACTGGTAATCGAGGCGCGGGCTCAGCGTCGTCCGCTCAATGGGCGTCACAACGGCATCCTGAATCCTCGGGGGATTCAGAGACCAGGCCTGTTGCATCTGCAGGACCAGCGCCGGGTCCGGGTTGATCGCGTTGATCAACGCGTTGTCGGCGATGTCCCGCCGCTCGAAGTCCATAAAGAAGGACGCCTTCTTGCTGATCGGTCCGGTCAGATTGCCGCCGTACTGGCGGGAATGGAAATCGGGCTTGTTGTCGGCGTACGGGTTGCGGGAGTTCAAGGCCGCGTCGCTGTCGTTGAACATGACCTGCCCGTGAAATTTGTCCGTGCCGGGCTTGGTGAGGATCTCGATGCGGCCGTACCCCAGCCGGTCGTACTCCGAAGAGAACGGGTTCTGGTTGATCCGGATCTCGCGGATGGAAGCCTTCGGAGGCAGCCGCGCATTGGTAAAGCCATCCACGTAAATCTCGCCGCCGCTGGGGCCGGCGGAAGGCCCCGCCAAAGCCTGCAGGTCCGCCTCCATGTCGTCCGGATCGTCCGCCAGAGCGTCCAGGTCGCTTCCGCGTAGCACCAGCGCCGCCGCGTTGTTCGACGCCTCGGTACTCACAGCCGGCTTGTCCTCGGCCTCGACCGTGACCTCCTGCTTCTCGAGCGCGACCACAAGGCTCGCATCGAGCGTCGCGGCGCGCGCGGAGGAGAGGTCCACCTTGCTTCGAAACACTCCGAAGCCCGGCGCGGTGATCCGCACCGCGTACGTCGCCGGAGCGAGGCCGGTCACCGTGTAGGACCCGGTCTGGTCGGTCGCCGTGCTGCGCTCGACGCCGCCGGCCGTCACCGTGACTTTCGCGGCCGGGACTACCGCCCCGCTGCTATCGGTCACTCTCCCCTTGAGCGTGCCCACATTCTCTTGCGCCTGCGCGGCCACGGCCAGCACAGCCAGGAGCACCATCCAACGAGCATTCTTCATGTTCAGTACGATTCCTCTTGTCAACTCGGACAGACAGCCGTTTACTGCGGGCCGACCTCGAAGTTCAGCGCGTTGCCCAACCCGCCCATGGCAGGGCCGCCCGACGCGCTAGCCAGCAACGGCTCCACCCCTGCCACTACCACGATCGCCGTCGCCTCCGATGGCTCCGCGCCTTTCGTGCTGGAGATGATGAGGGCGTCTCCCGGCTTCAGCTCGGCGAGCGTCAGCGCGGGCATTCTCTCGAGCGCCTGCTGGAAGTCCCCGCCGCGCGGCCCGCGGGGTCCGGCGCCGCCCGGTCCGCCCGGTCCGCCCGGTCCACCGCCTTCGCCTCGCTGCCACTGCGCCGGAGGTCCGCCCTGCCCCGGCTGCCCTTGCCCTGAGGGGGGCGCGCCGCCGTTCGCCGCCGCCTGCAGCCTGCGCGCGATCATCGTCGCCACGCCTTCAGGCATCCGGCGCAGCATCGAATCCGCTTTGACGCGGATCAGCACGGGCTTCTTGGTCTCGAGGTCGGTGACGCGGATCTCGCCCGCGGCCGCGTCCACGGACTTGACCTGCCCGGCGATGTTGCGGAACGCGCCGAACACGACCTCTTCCGCCTTGATGCGGCTCCCGTCGGCATTGCGGTCGCCCAGAACCCGCAGGTGATCGCCGACGCTGAGCGCCTCGAAGGAGCTGGCTTGCGCGTCGGTGAACCGCACGGAGTCCGGCGCGTACCGGCGGAAGGTCGCTCCAGCGGGCGCTTCCACCGTGACCACGCGCGCCGTTTCCCGGACGCCGACCGAAATCGTGATCTCGCGGCTGGCCGGATCGGTAGCCGTCACGGAACCGGCCGTGCCTCGCTTCTGCCACTCCGCCCGGTCCGCGGCGTGCTTTTTCGCAACGTCCGCGCGGGCCATGACGAGAACCCTCACCGCCTCGATCGAGCCGTGATCTTCCGACATCCGGCCACGGGCCAGGACGCGATCGCCGACTACGACGTCTTCCAGGCGGATCGGCGTCGCGTTCTTCAGGTCCTTCTCCCCCAGCGGTACGCGCAGGTAGACCGTCTTGTCCGTCAACTTCACGGTAATCGCGCCGCCTGAATCCGGCTTGAGCGCAATCTCATGGGCGGCGGCAGCCACGGCGGTCACCTCGCCACCCACGCGGGTGATATCCCCCGCCGGAGGCGTCGTTTGCGCGAAAGAACCCACCGCCGTCAGCTCTAAGATGAATAGACACAAATAACGCTTCATGGACGATTCCTTCATTAAAACGTAAGGCGAAGTTCGCCGACGGCAGGTAACGCGGGTACCCAAAGAAAAGTGTTAGAACCCTCTAATCGAAGCCACCACCCTCGGCCGAGTCAGTCAGCTCGGGGCCCGCGCCCAACTCCCCGACCGCCTCGCTCTGCTCCTCTTCTTCCTTCAAACCCCGTTCCTGCAAGAAGAGCCGCCGTAAGGTTCTGAGGTCGTTCAAGATGCGCCGGCTGGTGCCCATATGCAGCGCCAGCTTGGCCAGATTGTAGGAAACCAGTTGCAGGGCCTGCTGGCGCCTCTCCGACTGCTGCTCCGCGCTCGCCTGCTCGATCTCCCGCCGGGTCTCCTCGATAGCCTCGCAAAGAAGCTCGACGAACTGCAACGCGCTCTCGATATTTTCGAACGGACTTTCAGGCTCAGTGTCCACAGAGATCCAGGAGAACCCTTTGATTATAGCGGGCCACGCTGCTACGCAGCTGTCAGCGCTCAGCTTTCAGCTGTCAGCTAACCAGCCATCGACCATCCACCATCCACCATCAGCCGTTGTTCGAAGCTGAGAGCTGAAAGCTGATAGCTGACGGCTGCCGATGGCCACAGGCCATCGGCTCGGCTATCGGCTACTATACAGTCATGCTCGGATACGACAGCCACGCCGCCCGTGCCGCGTGGTCGGTGTTCCTGGTCGCCTTCCTCCTGGCAATGGTCTACTGGCTCCGCAGCGTTCTGCTCGTCTTCGTCCTGGCGATCCTGTTTGCCTACCTGGTATCGCCTCTGGTGAACCTGGTGGACCGCTTCGTCGCCAGGGGCCGCTCCCGGACGTACTCGCTCGCCGGCGTCTACGTACTGCTGGTGGGCGTGCTCGTCGTGGGAAGCATTCTGATCGGAAACAAAGTGGCCGAGGAGGCTTCCAACCTGGCCGCGGGCTTCCCCAACTTCGTGGGCGCGCTGAAGCAGAAGCTTGCATCGCCTGACCCGGTCTGGCTCCAACCCGTGAAGCGCTATGTGCTGGCGCAGATCGACCAGCACGCGCCGAGTCTCGGCTCCGGCGCCCTGGCCGTCCTCCAACAGTTCGGCTGGCGGGTGGTCGCCGTACTGAGCAACGTCGTCTTTCTGGTGCTGATTCCCATCCTCAGCTTCTTCTTCCTCAAGGACGGGCGGAAGCTCACCGACCAGATTCTCGCGCTCGGTAGCGGAAGGCGTCGCGCTATGTGGGAAGACATCCTCTCCGACCTGAACGTCCTGCTGGGCCAGTTCATGCGCGCTCTCGTGATCATCTCAATGGCCACGCTCACCTTCTACAGCATCTTCTTCGCGATCGTCGGCCTGCCGTACCCCGTCCTGCTCGCCAGCGTCGCCGCGGTGCTCGAGTTCATTCCGCTGGTTGGGCCCGTGACGGCGGCGGCGATCATCCTTCTGTCGGCCGCGCTCTCCGGTGCCGGCCACATCGTGCTGGTCCTGGTGTTCCTGATCGCCTACCGGTTCCTCAACGACTACGGATTGAGCCCCCACCTGATGTCCTCGGGGACCGCACTGCATCCACTGCTGATCATCTTTGGAGCGCTAGCCGGCCATGAACTGGCTGGCGTCCCGGGCATGTTCCTCTCCGTACCCGTGCTGGCCGCGCTGCGCGTGCTGTACGTCCGCGCTCGCAAGGCGCAAGCCCTGCCGGCGTCATAGCAGCTTCCGCATAGTTTTCCCAGAGGTGGGAAGTTGTGGGGCAGGTTGTCAACCTGCGGCGGGTTGGCAACCCGCGCGTGAGCCTCTGCCAACAAGTCGGCCCGGCGCCGGTTCGCAACCGCCGCGCAGGATGCCATCCTGCCCCACAAGGCGTGCCGCTGATCAGGGTCATAACAGCTTCCGCACCCAAGACTCGATCCTGGCGGGAGCGGTGCGGGGCGCGAAGCGCTTCACCACGCGTCCCTCCCGGTCCACCAGAAACTTGGTGAAGTTCCACTTGATGGAGTTGCCCAGCCAGCCGTGCGCGCGGTCTTTGAGGTACTTGAACAGCGGATCGGCGTTCTTGCCGTTCACCTCGATCTTCCCGAAGACCGGGAACGTCACCCCGAATCGAGTCTGACAGAAGGTCTGAATCTCCCGATCCGACCCCGGCTCCTGGTGGGCGAACTGGTCGCACGGGAAAGCCAGGATCTCGAGGCCACTCTCCCGGAGCTTGCTGTACAGCTCCTGGAGCCCCTGGTACTGCGGAGTGAACCCGCACTTGCTGGCGGTGTTCACGATCAGAAGGACCTTGCCGCGATAGTCCGCCAGGGCCTGTTGCCGGCCGTCGTTCCGGACGGCGCTCAACCCGTAGAACGTCTGCTCAGAATTCATACCTTCACACATTCTACGTCATGAATAATTTTTAAGTGACATTGGCCCCCCGAATGCTACTACAATTCGGCAGATGGATGTTCAAGCGAATACGCTGCCGGACTTGGCAATCGCCCGGCAGAAGAGTGGCGTATCTCTGTTAGAGATCGCCGCGAACACCAAAATCACAGTCTCCTACCTCCGTGCCATTGAAGAGGGAGTTTTCGACCGGTTACCCGGTGGTATTTACACGGTCAGCTACATCCGGCAGTACGCGCGGGCCATCGACTACGATGAAGACGAATTGGTCCGTCACTACTACCGGGTGACGGGTACGGAACCCCCGCAGGAGCCCCCGACGCCGCCGTCAAAAGCGTCTTCCGGGCCCTGGACACGCTGGGCTCGCGTGCTCGGCTAGCGGCCCGCGCGCGCCAACTTCTTGGTACGCGTCACAATCTCGTCCGGTGCCTGCGTTATCATGTCGTAGGAAATGCTTTCGGAGCACGCGCGCCCGCGGGGCGTCGAATGGCGCTGATCACCATATCCGGGCAGCCTGCCAGCCGCCAGGAGGAAGTGGCGCGTTCGGCGGCCCAACTCCTTCAGTTCGAGCTGGTGACCGAGTCGCGCCTGGCCGCCATCTTCTCCCAGGAATTCGGCAGCGAGGTCGCCGTCCCCGACAAGGCCTTCGCCCCCGCGACCATTTCCGTGGTGGCGCGCCTGGCCACCGAGCACCACCTGGTGTTGGCGGCGGAAGGCGCCGAACTGCTCTTTCGCGATTTCCCCGGGCTGCTGAGGGTGTACGTGGTGGCGCCCGAGTCGCGCCGCATCGGCACCCTCATGCTCGACCATCGTCTCGAACGCAAGGCCGCCCGCTCCCTGCTGCGCCAGCTCGAAACCGAGCGCAAGGACGGACGCATGAGGAGGTTCGGCCGCGCGTCGGCTCCCCCTCAGTTGTTCGACATGGTACTGAACACCGAACTGCTCGAGCCGGAGGGCGTGGCGGAGTTGATTCGAATTGCAGCAGACCAGCGGGGCCTCGCCGAGATAGGGCTGCTGTCGCCGGCAGCCGAGGCGCATCTCCAGTTCCAGGTGCGGCTCAAACTCGCCAAGTACGGCATCCAGCCGCCGGGCCGTGTCAGCCTCAAGAGTAAGTGCTTCGTCCATCCGAGCGAAGAGGTCTTCGCCAACCTGCTCGATTTCTACCGCGTCGCCTGGGACTACGAGCCGCGCAGCTTCCCCATCCAGTGGGACAAGGACGGCCGAGTGCTCGAAGCGTTCACTCCCGATTTCTATCTGCCCGAATTCGATCTCTATGTCGAGCTGACCACGATGAAGCAGTCGCTGGTCACCAAGAAGAATCACAAGGTGAAGCTATTGCGCGCCATTTATCCCAACGTGAATATCCAGGTGTTTTATCAGAAGGATTTCGAGAATCTGATTTTCAAATACGGTCTGGCCGAGCGCGGCCCGGCGCCTCAGCCCGAGACGATCTCCAAATGAGACCCGTCCCCCCCGAAATCGAGCGCGTTCTCTTTACAGAGGAGCAAGTGGCGCGGCGCATCGCCGAAGTGGGCGCGGAGATCTCCGACAAGTACCGCGGAGGCGAGTTGAAGCTGATCGGGGTGCTCAAAGGCTCCGTGTTCTTCCTGACCGAGTTGGCCAAGCACATCGACGTTCCGGTGAAGATCGACTTCCTGTCGATCTCGAGTTTCTCCAGCAAGACCGGGGCTCCCGGCCTGGTGCGCATTGCCAAGGACCTCGACGAAAGCATCGAGGGTGAAGACGTGCTGCTGGTCGAGGACATCGTCGATACGGGCTTCACCGCGCGCTACCTGCTTCAGAGCCTGGCCGCGCGCGGGCCGAATACGCTTTCCGTGTGCACCCTGCTCGACCGCACCTCGCGGCGGATCGTCCAGATTCCAGTCTCGTTCCGCTGCTTCGAGATTCCGGACCGGTTCGTGATCGGCTGCGGTCTGGACTACCGCCAGCTCTACCGCAACATGGGCTACATAGCGGTGATGAAGCACGAAAAGGGACAGTGAG
>CAZBQQ010000066.1:13012-26662 GCA_964493965.1 uncultured Solibacteraceae bacterium | reverse complement strand
AGGTTGGCCGGGTCGAGCGACTCCATGCCGATGAAGATCCACTTGCCGCCCGAATCGGCGATGAGGTCCACCAGTTCCTGGTCGCGCAGCAGGTTGGCGCTGATCTGCGCAACCCAGGCCAGTTGCGCGCCGGCGGCGATGATGTCGCGCAGCAGCGCTTTGGTGCGCTTCACGTTGATGGCGAAGTTGTCATCGACGAAGAAGACCGCGATCTTGCCCCGGGTGCGCTGCATGCGCGCCTTCAGCCGCAGCATCTCGTCCACGATGCTTTTGTTGGAGCGAAAGCGGATCGAATCACCGAAGAATCCGGTCACGGTGCAGAAGTCGCATCCGTAAGGGCAGCCGCGCCCGGATTCGATGGGGATGATGTGGAACGTCTCCCACGGCCAGTGGAAGCGCCGCATCATCGCGCGAAAGAAACCGGAGATCCGGTTGAACTGGCTGAGATCGAGCGTCTCCCAGGGGATCGCGGGATAGGTCTTGAGAGTCGGCTTGTGCTCCTTCCCCGATTCGTCCACCGGCGCGTAGATCTCCAACAGCCGGCCGGCAGCCGCATCCTCGACGATCCGGGGCCAGGTTTCGTCGGCCTCGCCCAGGGCTATGGCGTCGGCATGGCGCGCCCCGCCGTCGCGGCCGAGCGCTTCGTCCGGCGCCTCGGTGACGTGCGGCCCTCCCATCACCACGGGAACACCGGCGGCGCGCACGGCGTCGGCGACGCGGTATGCCTTGGCAACCATACGGGTCATGGCGCCGATCCCGACGAGCCCGACCTTTTCGGCGAGCACATACCGCACCAGGTCGGCATCGCTCATGGGCCGCGTGTTGCCGTCGATCAACAGCACCTCATGCTCCGGCGGCGTAAGCGACTGGAGCAGAAACATCCACAGGTGTGGCATGAAATTCTTGGTCACACCGTTATCCGGACAATAGAGAAGTATCTTCATTGGTTCAAAACTTCCATAGTGGGCGCACCGGCCAGAAGCGTCCCTTCCGTTGCGGACGGCGCTTCCGTTGAGGGCCAGTTGCGGCGCTCCAGGATGGTCTCGGGTTCGTAGGTCACGCCACGAGCGAGCCGCTTTTCTTCGCGAATCGTGGTCCACAGCAAAACGGGGCCAAGCAGCTGGGCGGTCAGGCGCGAGACCAGCCCGAACTCGCGGCCGATCTCCAGGCGCAGAGAGCGAATCTGCGCGCTCCCCAGTGGATCGCCCCTCCTGAGACGGTGCTCCATGGCCCACAGCAGAGCGCTGTAAGAAGTGCGCAAAGGGCGCACCTCCCACTCGAATCGCTCGCGGATACGCGGATCGGGGTGGTTCTTGTATCGCCGCCATCCTTCCAGCGTGGTGCGGCAGATGCGGAAAAGGCTAGGACCGTTGCGCTTGAAGTCGCGGCGGAAGGCCCAGTCCAGCCAGCGCTTGGAATCTTCGCGGGAAATAGCCGCGTGACGGAAGTTGAACCGGTCCTGGCCATGCATGTCGGCGACATCGATGCCCTCGAGCATGCGCCCTTCGCTCAGCATCTGGGAGTAGAGCGGCGTGCCGGGCGCCGGCGTGTAGAGCATGAACTGATGGAAGTCCGTCTGATGCGCCACTGCGTGCTCGATCTCCTTTTCGATGTTCTCAGGCGTGTGGTGCTCGAGGCCGATGATTGTGGAGCCGAGCAGCTTGATGCCGTGCGAGTGCAACTCACGCGCCAGTGTCAGGGTATCACTTCCGTGGAGCTTCTCGTAGGATGCCTGCGGCGACTCGAGTCCCATCCAGATCCAGGAGATGCCCAGTCCCACCAATTCCTCCATCGAATACTGGCGGATGGCGTTGGCCGAGGCGAACACGTACAACGCCCAGGCCTTGCCCGCGCTCTTCATGCGATCCAGGAGCCCCAGCGCCCGCTTGCGGTAGAGCAGGAAGTTCTCGTCCATGATGAAGAAGGAGCGCACCTTGAGGGCCGCTTCGGCTTCCGACATCACGCCAAACAGCTCGTCCCCGGTTTCGTAGAAGTTGTGGAACTTGCCCTTGCCGCCGAAGAAGGCCGACGTGGTGCAGAAGTTGCAGCCCATCGGGCACCCCACCGACGGGATGATCGTCGCCGCGACGGAGCTCTCGGATTGCGGGTCGCGAATGCCCATGGCGCGGGCTCCGAACCCCGACACGATGTGCGGATGGCGGATCGGCGCGCTCTCGTCTTCGCCCAGGTAGCTGCGCATCCAGGAGATGCCTTCGCCGCGCACGAAGTGGTCGGCGTCGATCATCTGCTCGATGCCGGGAATCGCGGTGACGTGGCCGCCCAGGACGATCGTGGACTTCGGCGACAGGCGGCGCACCATGCGGCACATCTCCCGCACCTTGCCCAGGTTGACGATGATCGCAGAGATCCCCACGATGTCGTATGCGCCAGCGACCAGTTCCCGCTCGAAGATGTCGCGCGTGGGGAAGTCGAGCACCGCGCAAGGGGCGGAGATGTTCCGTTGGATCATCATGAGGCCCCAGGAGCGGTGGAACATCCGCAGCGAGAACGCGCCTTGCTCGCGCGTCACCTGGTTGTGGTAAAGCTCCATGGGGTTGATGCGGCGGCTGCCGAACTCGTCGTCCTGGGCGTAGGGTCCGAACACGGACGTGAGGAGGATGCGCGCGCCCGAGCCCTTGGGGTGCCGCTCCGACGATCGCCCGGATAAGAGCTCAGCCACTGACTCCCTTCCCTATCGCGGGATTCCGGCCCAGCTCGAGGATCTGGAGGACCTCACAGACTTTGCCCACCAGCTCCCCGGCGTCGAACGGTTTGGACAGGAACGCGGCGGGCGGCTGCAAATCGGTCGCTGGGGAACCCGACATGAACAGCGTTCTGGTCTCAGGACGTTGGCTGCTGAGCCTCCGGCGCAGTTCCTCGCCGTCCAGGCCCGGCAGCTGGACGTCGGTCACGAGCAGGTGGATTGGTCCGGGGTGGTGCGCCGCTATTTCCAGCGCCTGGAGGCCATCGACGGATTGCAGCACGCGAAATCCGCGCGTCTTGAGAATCCGCCCAATGGTTGTCCGCACCACGGACTCGTCGTCGGCGACCAGAACTGTCAAGCCGCTCGGTTCGCCGGCGCCATGCAAAGCACCAGCCGGACGCCGCATACCCAAGGCCATGTGGACTCCACGACCGGTCTGGACGAGTGGCCGCGCAAGGCCGCCCGGATCGCCCCCGCCCAGGGGGGACTCACGATCCGGCTGTGGAACGCTGCCCGAGAGGACATTTCGCCGGGCGCCGCGTCGCTCCAGAAACGTACCTGGCTAGCATGTTAGCCCTCGCTTGCGGCCGGGGGGAACTGGGTAAATGCCTAGTTCTTGATCAAAGCGCATGCCCGTGCGGCGTCACACAATGGCGCTAGCCGGGTCTAGCACGCGCCTACCCGATTCCCGAGAGCCTCGCTTACCTTGCGTAACAGGTCCCGGCGAACAAAGGGTTTGAGTAAGCACAGAGTACCTTGGGCCAGTCCGGTCTCCAAACCGCCTGACATGAAGAGCGTTCTGGTCTCCGGACGCCGGTCGCTCAGCCGGCGGCTCAGTCCATGTCCGTTCAGGCGGGGCATTTCGATGTCGGTCAGCAGCAGGTCGATTGGCCCGGAGTGGTGCTCGGCCACCTCCAGCGCTTCGACGCCGTCGACAGCCTGGAGCACGTTGTATCCGGTCTTGCAGAGGAATTCCGCGACGAGGGCCCGCACTTCTGGCGCATCGTCGGCAACCAGAATCGTCCGACGTGATTTGTCAACGCCTGTCGGCGGGGTGGACATCCGGACTCCTCCTTTGTGCAGCCGGGCGGCCTCGCCGCCCTTAGTGGGCAAGGCCGCCCGGAATGCCCCGCCCAGGGGGAAGCCGATCGCTTGTCCGGAGAGCGCGACGCTGATCCACGAAGGCCTCGCGGCGCCCACGATTTGCCAAAGGAGAATGGTAGCTTGTAACCTGTAAATGTGGAACTGGGCAAATGCCTAGCCCCCCCGGGGCCGCTCCGATGCGGGGCGCGGCTCAGGTCCCTGCCAGCCCGTGTTCCAGCGCGTACTTGGTGAGTTCGGCCGTGCTATGGAGTCCGAGTCTCTGCATCACGTTCGCTTTGTGAAACGCCACGGTTTTAGCGGAGATATTGAGGATCCTTGCAATGTCTTTGACGGGATGCCCTTCCGCCACCAGCTGCACAATCTCCCGCTGCCGCTCCGTGAGCTCGCCGGAGGCCTCCCCGGGCCAGAGTGGCGAACCGGGCGCATCTCCCAGGATGTCTCTTCTGACCAGCGGCGTGATGTAAGTGTGGCCTTTGAGTACCTCCTGGATGGCGGACACCAGTTCCATCGATGCGCATCGTTTCAAAACGTACCCCGACGCGCCCGCGCGGAAAGCCCCATTTACGTAAGTGGCATCCGCGTGCATGGTCACGAATATCAACTTGGCGGCCGGCACGGTCTTGCGCAGTTTGCGGGCCGCTTCGACGCCGTTTAAAAGCGGCATCGAGATATCCAGCAGGATGATGTCCGGCTGCAACCGCTCGGCTGCCGCCAACAGCGAGCGGCCGTCTTCCACGACTCCCACCACCTCGCACTCCGGTTCCAGAATCCTTCGAAGACCATCGATGACCAGCATGTGGTCATCCGCGAGCAGAACGCGCGGCCGGCTCACGATGCCACCCTGTTCAGCGGGACGCGCACGTCGATCTCGGTGCCATGACCCGCCCTGGAACGGATCGAAACACTTCCCCCCACCAGCCGCACCCGTTCCCGAATGCCAACGATGCCAAGCCCTCTCTGATCCGGCAGCACGCCGGGGTCAAAGCCCTCTCCTTTGTCGATCACAGAGAGGACCAGACCCGTTTTGTCTCCTCGCAGCGCAAGGGTTGCCTGGTCAGCGCCGGAATGCTTGGCGATGTTGTGCAGACACTCTTGCGCGACCCGATAGAGGCACAGGGAGACGTCGAAGGGGATGGATGCCGGCACGCCGCGGTGCGTGAACTTGAGCCGGACGGGATAGAGCTTGGAGAAATCGGGGCAGTAGGCCTCCAGCGCGGCGACCAGGCCGAAGTGCTCGAGGGACGAGGGGTGAAGCTGGTGAGCTGTGCGCCGGAGGTCGTCCGAGAGTTGTTCGACGCGCTCACGCAGCGATCGAAGCAGATCGCGGACCAGATCGGGCGAGCCGGGCAGGTCCCGCTCCAGGAGGTTCACTTCGTTCGCCAGCATGGCCATTCGCTGGTTCATGTCGTCATGCAGCTCGCGCGCCAGGCGCTTGCGCTCCTCTTCCTGTGTGGTGAAGAGGCTCGCCGTCAGCCTCCGGAGTTCCTCCCGGCTCTGGCGCAGCGCGTCTTCGGCGATCTTGCGCCCGGTAATGTCGAGCCCGGTGCTAATCACGCGGCTTACGGAACCGTCCGCGGCGTGGTGCGCCAGGCTCGACCATGCAATGACGCGGCGCGATCCGTCCTTGCGGATCCAGCAATTCTCGTGACGGGCCGCCGTCTCCACACCATCGCGCAGGGCCGCGAACACACTCTCCGCCTGATCGATTTCCTCCGGTGCGAGCAGAAACTCGCCGGCCCGCCTGCTCTTCACTTCCTCGAACGAATATCCCGTTGCTTCCTGGCAGGCGGCGTTGAAACCGGTGATGGAGCCATCGGGATCGCGCACCACGATCAGGGCGCCGGAGAGATCCAGGAGTACGGCCGAGAGGTCTCTTTCGGCGACCGCTTCATCGCGGGACAGCCTCACCCGTTCCAGACCCCGTTTCATGACATCGATGTCCAGGAGCGCCATCAGCACGCCGCCTGGCCTGTTGCCGGCGGTCGTGTGCGGCCTCATGCGAAGCGAGTACCAACGCCCATCCCGCCCCTGCACCTCCCGTTCGACCGGGCTGGCCTTGTCGATCACTTCCGAGATCAGACGGTCCAGTTCGGGGGCCTCGATGTTGGGCTTGAGATCGCTGATGGGCCGGCCCACGTCCCCGGGAATCAGGTTCAGCAACTTTTCCGCCGCCGGGGTAAAGCGCCGGATTCGCCGGTCGGCTCCCAGGATGACGATCGGGATGTTGACCCCCACCAGTAGATTGCTCAGGTCGTCGGCGAGCTGGCCCAGTTCCGCGTTCCGATTCTGCAGTTCCTCGTTCAGCGTCGTCAGCTCTTCGTTCGACGACTGGAGTTCTTCCTTGGCAGTCTCCAGTTCCTCGTTGGTGGCTTCCTGGCTTTCGATGATCGACTGCAACTGGTCGCGGGTGGATGCCAGCTCGTGATTCAGCACCGCGAACTGCTCGGCTTCCGTGGCCCGGCTTGGCCTGGCCGATCTTTTGCGCCCGGCCTGCTCGATCAGAATCAGGAAATCGGGCCATTTGGCCCTCCGCCCGTTGATCGGGACCACCTCAATATCGACCGTTTCGGGACCGTCCTTGTGGTCGAGGCGGATCCCTTCCCGCCTCACTGGAACCTTCTCCTTCTTTGCCTTGTGCAGCGCCGCGCGCAGGTCCAGCACCAGGCCTTCCCGCACCAGCTTGAAGAGGTGGAGGCTGGCCGCACCCGTCGGCGGTTGCAGGTAGGGACCGGTGTGCCCCTGAAAGTGAATGACCTGGAGGTCCGCGTCCACCACCAGCGCCGCGAGCTCGCGCCGCTGCCAGACCAGACGCTCCACGGCCTTCTGCAACTCAGGCGCTCCGTTCGTTTCCACCCGTGCGCGCTCACGTGCCGCAGTCTCTCTTCGCTCCGCCGCGCCCAGTCCCGCCGGCACGGCGGCCGGGACCGGATTCGGCGAATAGATCTTGTTCTTGCGCTCGACCAGGCTGAACAGGCGCGCGGACGGCCCGACGGTTTCCGACTCTCCCAGCACGAGAAAGCCGCCCGGACGGAGAGCGTAGTGAAAAATCGAGAGCACCCTCTTCTGCAGGATGGTCCCCATGTAGATCAGAACGTTGCGGCAACTGATCAGATCCAGCCGGGAGAACGGAGGGTCCTGCCCCAGGTCGTGCCGGGCGAACACGCAACGATCGCGGATCGACTTGTCGATCCGATAGTTCGCTCCCACTTTCGCGAAAAAGCGCGCCAGGCGCTTCGGCGAGATCCCTGCTACCGCGCCTTCGGAGTAGGTGCCCAGCCTGGCTCTGTCGAGGGCGGAGGTGCTGATGTCCGTCGCGAAAATCTGACAGCGCGTGTCGTCGGCCCGCTTGTCCAGAAACTCCAGCAGTGCGATCGCGATCGAGTAAACCTCTTCCCCCGTGGAGCACCCCGGCACCCAGATCCGAACGGGCTCGCCTTGCGATCCGCTCGCCAGCAGCTTCGGAAAGACGTGGCGTCGCAGCGCGGCGAACGCTTGCGGTTCCCGGAAGAAGCTCGTCACGTGAATGAGGATGTCCTGGCCAAGCGCTTGCGCCTCGATGGGGTTCTGCTCGAGCTGCGACGCGTACAGTTCCAGACTCTCGGTCTTCTGGACGACCATCCGGCGCGCCAGCCGCCGCCGTATGGTGCCGGTCTTGTACAGACTGAAGTCGATGCCGGTGGCGCCCCGCAGGGCATGGAGAATCCTCGCCAGACTCTCCGCGCCCTCAAGGGGCTCCGGCTCCGCGGCCGGCGCGGGTGAGCGCGCGAGCTGGAGCAGCTCCCGGGCCATTCCCGCGGGAGGAAGAACGAAGTCGACGCAACCTGCCGCGATGGCGCTCTCGGGCATGCCGGGATAGGAGGCCGATTTGGGGTCCTGCGCGAAAGCGATGCCTCCCTCCGCCTTGATGGCTCCGAGGCCCACCGTCCCGTCGGAGCCCGTTCCCGACAGGATGATCCCGATGGCTCCGCCGGCCTGGTCCGCCGCCAGAGACATCAAGAACCGGTCAATGGGCATGTGCTTGGCGGCTTGGTCGCGGGATAAGAGGCGCAGCGCACCCGAATTAAGTGTTACGTCGCGATCCGGAGGAATCACGTAAACGTGATTCGGCTCCGGAGCGATGCCGCTCTCAACCTGGGTAACGGACATTTTGGTCGCCCGCGACAGGAGTTCGCGCAAGAGGCTCTGGTGATGAGGATCGAGGTGCTGGACCACCACGAAGGCCATCCCGGAGTTGGCCGGCAAGGCTTTGAGCAGCGCCGTGCAGGCCTCCAGACCGCCGGCCGATGCACCGATCCCCACGACGGGAAATGGGAGCCTGGACCCTGCGCCGGCGTCCGGACGCTTCGGCGATTTGGATTTCCCTCTAGCCACGCATTTCTCAGCTGCCAAGTTATTCTTGGCTCCTTAGGAGGGCCGTGTCAAGCAGGATGACACGGAATTGAAGTATCATAGTAGACGAGCCGAGCGTTTCTACTCCCTCTTCGGGCTGCCTGAACTAAGTCAGACTACCTTTGCCTTAGGTAAGTCCCTGCCGGCTGCGAGGTGCAAAACAGATGCCCTTTCGGAATTGTTTTGCGCGAACCTTCAAGGCCGCGGTGGTCTTGAGAGAAGCCCCGCCCTATTCCGGAGTCTACGGCCTTTCAAACGCCCGGGGGTGGATCTACGTGGGGGAGACCGACGACATTCGGGCTCGACTCCTCGCTCTGCTGGAGGAGCCAGGCGCCTTCACGGCAAACGGAGCAGCGACGGGATTCAGCTTCGAGCTTTCCTCTCCCGATGAGCGGGTCGCTCGCCAGCGGCAGATTATTTTGGAATTCCATCCGCCCGGCAATGGTGGATCGAGATCGACACGGAAGGAGTATTGATGGTTACTTACTACGCGCTATGGCGCACGACGCATCTGCTTTGTGAGGCCGGTCTGCGCGATCAGGCTTTACTGTGTTTAGTCGCCAGGGTGCCCTTCAGTTCGCCATCGGATCGCGACATCGCGGCGATTTCCGAGAGGGGGGCGGATAGTTGCGTGATCGCGCTGGACGAGAATCTGCTATGGTGCCGGCTTGCGGTCCCCCAGGCGGAGCGAATCCTGCGCATGGTTCGATCCGGGGAACTCGCCTTGTGCGTCCGCTCTTTTGAGCCGAACAGCACGCAAGTCCTGTCCGGAGCGCGCGCCAAGCTCATGCCCGTGGACGAGGCACCCCTCGCCGGCCTGCCGGCCGCTCGCCGTCAGCCCGCGGGCGGCTTCACGACGCCGCACCATATCCGTGCAAGCTTGAAGATCGGCCCGGAGGCAAACATCACAGAGCTCCGGCACGT
This sequence comes from uncultured Solibacteraceae bacterium, assembly GCA_964493965.1. GTDB lineage: Bacteria > Acidobacteriota > Terriglobia > Bryobacterales > Bryobacteraceae > DASWZN01. Next base: position 17,541 of record CAZBQQ010000066.1, on the reverse strand, counting down.
GCTTGGCGGACTGAGTGGAGCGCACGCCGTCGTGTAGCGTGCCGGAAACACACTAATCGGCCCAGACACCCCGCGTCAGACGCCGGGGTGTCGAGCCGAGTAGTTTTTTAAGAAGGTCCTACCAGCGCTTGCCGCCGCGGCCGCCGCCACCACCGCCGCCGCCGCGATAGCCGCCACCGCCGCCGCCGGAGCGTTCGGTCTTGGGACGGGCTTCGTTGACGTTGAGATCTCTCCCACCGAGCTCGCGGCCGTTAAGGGCAGCAATCGCCCTGTCGCCTTCGGCATCGTCTGTCATCTCGACAAATCCGAAACCGCGGGGCTGCCCCGTATCGCGATCCGTCACGATGCTGACGCGTTGAACTGTTCCATGGGCCTCGAACAGGGCGCGAAGCGCCTCTTCCGTGGTCCCAAAACTGAGGTTTCCAACAAATATGTTCTTCATCTAGGGTTATCCTTTTCCGATTTGACGGCGGGCGAATTGGGCAGACGTGAGCGCGAAACGCAGATGGGTCTTACCGTGAATTGGCGGGATCGATCAAATCAGTTTCGAGTTTAACACAGACTAGGGCCTCCGCGCGCCTATTTTAATGCGGCTCCCTGACGCGGACTATGCGGCCCCCCGCAACATTCCGCAACTGCTGCACCCGGCCCGACGGCCAGACGATCTCTACCAGGTCCGCCGATGCCGCCGCGCCCAGCCCGAAATGCACCGGTCCGGCGCTGGACGAGGCGTAGCCGCAGGCGGTTGTAACGTGATTGTATTGTGCGCCGGCGCTGGTAACGACCTTGATCCGCGCGCCGATGGCATCGCGGTTGCTCTTGCTGCCCTCGAGCCGGAGCTCGAGCCAGTGATTCGCCCCCGGGCTCTGATTCATCCAGATCTCGGCCGGAGCGCCGAGCGCGCTGACCACGACGTCCAACCGCCCGTCCCCGTCCAGGTCCCCCACTGCCGAGCCGCGATGCCGCTCGGGGGCCTGCGCGGCCAGTCCGGCCTCGGCGGTGAGCGCGGCAAACTTGCGGTTCCCCAGGTTGCGGAACACGGTGTTGGGCTGCGCCACGCTCACGCGCGGCGCGGCCTGGAGCGATTGCACGTGGCCGCGGGAGACGAAGATGTCCTTCCAGCCGTCGTTGTCGAAATCGAAGATGGCGGGCGAGTAGCCGGACATCGGCATACTGAGCGTGGCCATACGGCTGGGCCCGGTCGCGTCGATGAAGTCGCCCTTGCCGGTGTTCCTGAAAAGCGGGAAGGTCTCGTCGTCGAGGGCGACCAGCGCGATGTCGGGGTAGCCGTCGTTGTCCAGATCGCGGAAATCCACGCCCATGCCGGAGATGAGTTCGGCGTTCTCGCGCAACGCGACGTTGGCGGGGAACGCTACCTCTTCGAACTTGCCGCCTCCTTTGTTGTGGAACAGCGAGTTGTACATCTTGTCGTTGGAGACGAAAAAGTCCATCCGGCCGTCGAGGTCGTAGTCGGCCACGCCAATGCCCATGCCCTTGCCCGGATGTGCGCGCACGCCGCATTCGGCCGAGATATCGCGGAAGGTCCCGTCACCGTTGTTGAGGTAGACCTGGTTGGGCGTGGGCTTGTACATCTTCGGGTGGCAGTAATCCAGGCGGTCCCCGGACGGGCAGGCGGGCTCGGTGTCGATGTTCCAGCTCAGGTAGTTCACGACGACCAGGTCCAGCAGGCCATCGTTATTGATATCCACCCAGGCTGCGCCGACGGACCAGAGCGGGCCGTACTCGGCATCGGGCTTGTTGAGCCCCGCCTGTTCGGTCACGTCCTTGAACGTCCCGTCGCCGTTGTTGTGGTACAGCGTGTTGTGGTGGACGCCGCCGACGAAGATGTCCTCGTATCCGTCGTTGTCGTAGTCGCCGATGGCGACGCCAGTGTCGAAGCCGGTACCCGCGAGGCCGGCCTTCGCGGTGACATCCGTGAAGTGGCCCTTGCCGTCGTTCCTGAAGAGGCGGTTGTAATACTTCGGCGCGGTCTTCTTGAGGCTGCGTATGTCGGCGCCGTTGGTGAAAAAGATGTCGAGCGCGCCGTCGTTGTCGTAGTCGAAAACCGCGACGCCGCCGGCCATGGTCTCGGGAGCGTGCCGCTGGGGCGTCTCGCAACTATCGAGCGTGAACGCGATGGGGCGCGAGGCGAAACGGATGGGGCTCTCCGTGACGCCGCCGGCCGCGAGCGCAAGAAGGATGGCGAAGGGCGCGGCGTTTCGGAGCGTGGGCATCTGAGGATGATTATGGCATTGACTCCACCCGCCGCTCATGCGATAACAGCCTCTTATGAATCGGACTCCCGCTCTTGTCTTGCTGTCGATTGCCGTCCTCGCGGGCGGATGCGGCGGCGGCCACAGCAGCAGTAACTCGGGAGGCACCACTCCTCCCGCCAGCAGCATTGCACTCTCGCTGGCTGCGTCGTCGGTGACGCTGCCGCAAGGCGGGTCGATCGGCAGGATTGGCGCGACAGTCAATCGCACGGGCTCGACGGGCAGCGTGACGCTGACGGTGAGCGGGTTGCCTGCGGGCGCCATGGTCAGCTTCGTCCAGCCTGCGAGCGGCAACAGCGGAACGGTCGCGCTCAACCCTGGAACAGCCCTGGCCGGAACCTATCCGCTGACGGTGCAAGCATCCGACGGAACTTACTTCAGCACTGCCAGCCTTTCGCTGATTCTGAACGCGGGCCTGACGGCGCGGCTGCCCGGGCCGTTTTCGTGGTCCTCGACGGGGCCGTTGATCAGCGCGATTTCGGACGCCAGCCACTCTCTGGTGTCGGTGAAAGACCCCACGGTGGTGTACTACAACAATCGCTGGCACGTCTATGCGACCACGGCCGACAGCGCGGGCTCCTGGAACATGGAGTACGTGAGCTTCACGGACTGGTCGCAGGCGGCCGCGGCGCAGCCCTACTACATGGACGCCAATCCAGGGCTGCGCGGCTACCACTGCGCTCCGGAGTTGTTCTACTTCGCGCCCCAGAACAAGTGGTACCTGGTCTACCAGTCGGGTCCTCCGCAGTATTCAACTGCCGACGATCCCAGCCGGCCCGACACCTGGACGGCTCCCCAGAGCTTCTTCGCATCCATGCCCGCAACGGTGAACAACTGGCTCGATTTCTGGGCAATCTGCGACACGGCCAATTGCTACCTGTTCTTCAGCGGCGACGATGGGCGCTGGTATCGCAGCCAGACCACGGTAGCGAACTTCCCCTCCGGGTTCAGCGAACCCCTGGTGATTATGGAGGCCGCCAACGCGGGGGACCTGTTCGAGGCGAGCAACGTCTATTACCTGAAGGGTCTCAACCAGTATCTGGCCATCATCGAGTGCATGGGCGGCAGCAGCGGGCATAGGTACTTCCGCGCGTTCGTCTCCGACCGGCTTGACGGCGACTGGACCCCGTTGGCTGGCGCCAACTCCTGGACAACTCCTTTCGCCGGGATCAACGATGTCAGCTTCGATTCCGGTGTTACTGCGTGGACCAATGACATCAGCCATGGCGAGATGCTCCGCGACGGCTACGATCAGACGCTGACCATCGATCCGGCCAATCTCCAATTCCTATATCAGGGCGTGGATCCGTCAGCGCCCGCGCAGGACTACGCGAGGATTCCCTGGCAGCTCGGACTCATTCGGAGAGTGACTGCCGTTTCGAGTGGATTGCCTGTTCCGGCGGGAGGCGGAGTACCCAAGCCTTCGGGAACGCCAGGAGGCTTGAGGGTTTTGAATTGGGCGGGCTTCAAAGCCGCCGTCTCGTATACATACGACGACGCCCTTGCCTCACAGATCTCCGACTATCCTCAGCTCCAGGCCACGGGTGTACGGATGACGTTTTTTCTGAGCTGCTCGTTCGACGGGAATTCCCCGACGTGGGCGCAAGCAGCGAGAGACGGGTTCGAGCTTGGCAATCACACCGAGCACCACTGCTATGCCGACGGCACGGGCTGCGCAAGTTACGCAGGCAGCATCGCGGCGGAATACGACCTGTGCACGAACCACATCGAGCAAACGTATGGAGTGAGCAACGTGTGGACCACTGCCTCGCCGTATGGAGACACGGGATACGATGCTGTGGCGGCGACTCGCTTCTTCTTGAATCGCGGCGTCCAGGGCGGGCAGATCGCTCCGAACGACAATTCCGATCCGTTCAATCTGCCGTGTTATGGGGCGTCAGCGGGCGATACCGCGAGCAAATTCAACTCCGCCATCGACTCGGCCCACTCGGCAGGCAACTGGCTGATCTTCATGTTCCACTCGCTCGGAGGCGATGGCGGCTACGCTCCGGTGAACGTCGCGGACGTGCTCGAGAGCGTGGACCATACCAAGTCCACGGGCGACATCTGGGCCGACAGCATGGTGAATGTCGGCGCCTACTGGGCGGGCCAAAAAGCCGTCTCGGGCGCGACGACGACGCAATCGGGAGGTGAAACCGTCGTCACGTGGACTCTGCCCGGACACTTCCCTCCTGGAAAATACGTGCGCGTGACCGTGACCGGAGGCACGCTCCGGCAGGGAGGCGCGGAACTTCC
>CAZBQQ010000066.1:5011-12912 GCA_964493965.1 uncultured Solibacteraceae bacterium | reverse complement strand
GCCCTGGTGGTGGATGGTGCGCGGATGCTTCCGGGCGGTGTCGATCCATGCCTTGACGACCTCGAGGACGAAGAGGCAGTACTTGGGCACGGCTCTGGTGTCGACTACCTTGCACTCCAGGTTGGCGTAGCACTCGGCGATGAGCGGAGCCTGGACTTTGGCGGCACGAACGGGCGTGAGGCTGAAGGCTTGGAGCTTATCCACCTCGCGGCCCGAGGTGTTCCCGCATGCCACCACTTTCTCCGCCAGCTCCACGGTCGGGATGTTGATCACGCATTCGCGGGTGGCCTTCAGAGTTTTGAACGTGAAGTTTCGATTGCTGACCACGCAGGCCAGCAATGGCGGGTTGAAGTCCAACATGGTGTGCCAGGACTGGGCCATGACGTTTGCCTTACCGTTGCGGGCGGTCGTGAGCAGAACAACGGGTCCCGGCTCGAGCAGGCGATAGACGTCAGACAGAGGGAATGATCTTCTGGGCAACTTACAGAATAGTGCAGCGGGACAGCAGTTCGCGCATCCCGATGGGCTCATCGGAGACGGTGGCGGGATGGAGCGCGGGCGCGATGGCCAGCGCTTCGCTGCGATCCTCGAACCAGACCAGGAAGCGGGTCTGGGCGGCGCCGGTGAGGCGCTGCTGACAGAGCCAGGTGTAGTAGGCGCCCATGTCGGCATCGATCAAGGACCCTTGCGGGTCGGGCTGTGGTTTCTGGTGCGGGTCCGAGAGCAACTCGCCCAGCGAGAGCTCGCGCATACGAGGAGCGAAGCGCGCCAGAAGAGTGACCGGCTGCGCACGCCGGAGGGCTTCGCGCGCGGCCCACTGCACGAACGTGGTGCTATAGATCTGCGTGCCGGAACCTTCGGTGAGCAGGTTGGCCTCGAAACGGGCCAGCGTGGGGTCCACGGTCTGGGGGAAGCCCAGGTCGCGCGGGGCCATTTCCGCCAGCATGGTGCGCAGGGCTTCGGAGCCGGTTCCGGCAAGCTTGGCTTTGCGGACGCGGTCGAGCAGAGTCGCACGCACGGGCGCGAGCGCTCCCCAGGAGACGCAGGCCACACCCTCGTCAGCCGACGCCTGCGGGTCGGCGCCGTCGATGTACCAGTGGCCGTAGGGAATGGGATGCACAACGGCGAGGGCCGCCACGGACTCGCGCAGAATCTGCCAGCCGCCGGCAGGATTCACCTGGCGGAAATACACGCCGTGCGGGCGCAGGCGCCTGAAGAGCGCATAGCGATTTTCGGTGACGCCTCGGCCGATCACGACGATGCCGAGGCGCGGCACAGCAGGAACCTCCGTCGGCAACTTGGCGCGGACTTTGTACATGTACTCCACGGCCGCGGAGCGGAAGGTGTCGATCTGGCCGGTGGCCCAGAGGTGGGCCGTGAGCTGTTCCGAGAAGCGGGAGGGAGAGCGGACCCAGTCCACACGTTCCAACTCGGGCGTGAGGCGCAGGCCGGCGAAGGGCGACATCAGCGGACGGAGCTGGCCGGCCGGAAGCGCGCGGAGAAAGGCGAACTGGGCTTCGATCTCGCGTTGCTCGGCCGGGAAGGCCCAATCGAACGCGATCAGTTCGCCGAGAAGCAGAGGCACGAAGCCGAGCGGCAATTCGCGCAGGAGATCCAGGTTGTCGAGGGCGACCTGTTTGGCGCGCGGGGGATAGACGCCGAACCGATCCGCGCCGATGTCGCCGGGAAGCATAGCGCCTACGTGATTTCCGCCAGTGGATTGCCCTCGGCAAACCGCGCCGAGAATCCGAAGATGGAACCGAGGGTGGGCACGAGATCGACCGAGCCGATGGGGCGATCGACCACGAAGTTTTCGCGAACGCCGGCGCCGAGGGCCAGCATCCAGGTGGTGCGGGAGAGCGCGTCGCCGGTGCGATGATGCTGGAACCCGTTGCCGCCGGCATCGGTGTCGCCATCGCGTCCGAAATCGGGCAGGATGAACAGGGTCGTGCGGCCGGCGTACTCAGGCTCGCTCTCGATCATGCGCCAGATCTCGGCGCAGAGGCGGTCGGCGCGCTGGATGGCCTCGATGTAGAGCGAGAAGGCGCCGGTGTGGGCGACGTCGATGTCGTGCAGCGTGATCCAGAGGAGGCTGGGAGCGAGTTGGCGCATGAGCTGGCGCGCGATGTAAACGGAAAGCTCGTCGGCGCTGCGCAGGCTTTGCGCATGGCCCACGAAGTCGCTGACGGAGAGCTTCAGGATCTCGGCGACCTGGTTGAGCTCGACTTCATGGCCGCCGAGTTCGGGGGCGTAGAAGGGCGTTTCGTAGTTGTCGCGAAGGAGATGATCGTAGCGGCCGTCGTTCGAACTGGAAGAGAGCGCGGCAGCGAGCAGGCGCTTGGGCAGGATGACTCCGGCGCCCAGTCCCGCGCCGTAGGAACGGTTTCCGCTTTCGCCGATGCGGTTGAAGCCGTTGCTGGGCGCGACGACCCAGGTGTCGAAGGCGGGGCGTTTCAGGTCCCTGCGGAAATACTCGAAGACGGTGGGGTGATCGGGCGGCACCGCTGCGAAGTTGTTGAATGTTTCGTAAACGCCGGTGGCGAGGCTGGCAGTGGCGACGTAGTGGCCGAGGATGCCTCGGTTGATCACCTGCGAGAAGAAGGTGGAGCGCGGGGCCAGTTCCGTGAGCAGGTGCGGGATGTTCTCCTGGCCTTCGGGAGTGAACGTCTCGTCGTCGCGCGCGCCTCCGCCGAAGGTGACGACGACGGCTTTTCGGCCGCGAGGCGAGGCGATCTTGGGCGCGGGGGCGAGGCCGAACAGGGGTGCGGCGGCGCACGCGCCGATGGCCGTGCGGAGGAACTCGCGGCGGCTGTGCGCGACCATCTGCGCGATTCCGCGCGGGGTCAGGCCGGCTGTGTTATCGAGGCGAATGGAGCCCCCTCTGAATCTAGACACAAGCTAACACCCTGCGGCGGGCCGGTGTCAACGGGCTGCGCGCGCGTGTGGGGTTGCATCGAGGAAGGACTGTCCGAAAATGGGATTGGGACCATTGTGCACTGGGGCGCGCGTTTTTTTTTCGCGAGAGGCCCAGCCGGGGCTGCTGGTACGGGTGATTGAGATCGAGTTGCGGCCAGCGCACGATCTTCGCCCTCGTGGAAAACATAGCGCGGCCGGGCGGAGCGGGAGGGGGAGTAGTCAGGCAAGCGATTGAGAATGCGGGGAAAGAGTTTTTTCGGAAGGTGTGACTCTAACGGCGGGTCGCGAGACCCGCTGCAGGCGTGGACGCCTGCCCCACTAATCCTGCAGTTCGCCCCTGGATACGGCGATTCGCCCCAGGGCCGGTCTCTGGACCCTCGATGGCGATACCCTGGAGTTACAAGTTGCGTAAAACCCTGCTCATCTTGGGATGCTGGACCGCCTACGGATTGGTGATGGGCTCGCGGTACGTGGTGGTCCAGTCGTTGGCCGGCAATCGCGTTCGATCGGTTCGAATCCTGCTGGGCGAGCTGGCATTTGCGTGGCTCTGGGCGGCCGCGACTCCGTTGCTGTGGCGGTTGTCTGCCCGATTCCCCGTACACAAGTGGTCCGACGTGCGCCGCCTCCTCCTGCATGCGGCTTTTGCCTGTGCGTTCTCGCTGGCGATCAAGTTTGTGTGGGACATTGTGTTCCTGCCGCTGATCCAGCCTCAATGGGTGCCGACAACTGGCCGGGCCGCGATGGTCTCAGTGATCGGAGCTATCGATTTCGGCACGTTGAACTACACCATGATCGTGATGGCACAGCACGCGGTGGCCTACCTTTCGCGATGGCGGCAATCGCTGATCCAATCCGAACGCCTGGCCAAGCTGCTGGCCGAGGCGCGCCTGCAGAGTTTGCAGATGCAGCTCGAGCCGCACTTTCTCTTCAACACGCTGCAATCGATCTCCCAGTTGGTCCACGAGGACCCCGATGCAGCCGAACGCATGCTGGCTCTCTTGGGCGATATGCTTCGGAAGACCCTGGCTTGCCGCAACGGAGAGGAGATTCCGCTGCACGAGGAACTGGGCCTGCTGCACCAGTACATCGATATACAGCAAGTGCGCTTTCGCGGCAGGCTGGAGGTTCAATGGCTGGTGGATCCGACGACGGAAAATGCGGCGATCCCGCCAATGCTGATGCAGCCGCTGGTGGAGAATGCCTTCCGCCACGGTTTGAACGGATATCATACGGTGGACGTGCTGTCGATCCGGTGCGCGCGGAGGGAAGACCGGCTCCATATCGAGATCCTGGACAATGGACCCGGGCAACGTTGCCCAGATAAAGATACCGACCGTCAGGGTATGGGACTGCGAAACGTCGCGGACAGACTCCAGTATCAGTATGGCGCCGAGCAAAGCCTCCGCTACGGGACGGACGGCGAGGATGGTTTCCGAGTCACCCTCGAGATCCCGTTTCAACTTCATGAAAACCTATCGGGTGCTGATCGTTGACGACGAGGCGCTGACGCGCCGAGCCATCCGGCGGTTGCTTGAGCCGGAGAGCGACATGGAAGTTGCCGGCGAATGCGAGGACGGCGAGGAGGCCGTGGCGGCCGTCCGGAGCCTCTCGATCGACGTCCTGTTCCTGGACGTCCGGATGCCTCGCAAGGATGGTTTCCAGGTGCTGGAGTCGCTCGCCGGAGGGCATCTCCCGCTAGTGGTCTTCGTCACGGCTCACCAGGAGTTCGCCGTCCGGGCATTTGAATTCAACTCCATCGACTATCTTCTGAAGCCCTTTGACCGGACGAGATTTCTGCGGACCTTGACGCGCGTCCGCGAACGCCTCGCGGCTCCGCGGCCGCTCGAGGACAACTCGGTCGTGCCCGAAATCCTGCGCTTCCTTCGCGCCGGGTCCGCCCTGCGTATTCCGGTGAAGCAAGGAAGACGGGTGCTGCTGATTCGCCAGGAGACCATCGACTGGATCGAAGCCGCCGACAACTACCTGATCCTGCACTGCGCCAAGCAGGAGCACATCATTCGCAAGACTATCAGCAGCCTGGAAGGCATCCTGGACCCGGGCCGCTTCCTGCGGATCCACCGCTCGGCGTTGGTGAACCTGGATCGCATCCAGTTTTACGAGCCCAATGCGGAGGGCGACTATACCGTCACCCTGGCCACCGGCCTGCAACTTACGCTCAGCCGTGGCTACCGGGACCGGTTCTTCTCACGGTTACTGAAGACGTGAAAGCGTGGGACTGGGCACGAATTTTCGCAAAGGGGAAGCGAAATTCGGTCTCCAGTCCCCGGTTTCGGATCATCCCGACCCTAGAACACCAGCCGCACGACAATCTGAAGTTGTCGCGAGTTACTCGGGAAGTAGTTTTGGTATTGGCCGAACGAGGGGTTGCCGGGCACGAGGAAATTGCGGCTGACGGCATCGGTAGTGAACGGCGAAACGTCAGCGAGGTAACCGCCCACGAACTGCGAGTGGTTGAGCAGGTTGAAAGCCTGCACCCCAAAATCGAGCCGTTTGTTCTCTCCGTAACCGATCCGCTTCATGAGGGCGGCGTCGAAGTTGTTGGTGTGATCCAGCGGCAGGGTGTTACGGCCTCCGTTGGCAAAGGCCCCGAGACCGGCCTGGATATACCGGGCGCCGGGATTCGTGGCCACATAGGCGACGATGTCGGGCGAGCCGGCATCTACCACCTGTCCGGCTGCGTTGAGGGGGTTCACTCCGCTGCTGGTGCCGCTGGCGCCCGCCGGATTGACGATCGCGCGGTCGCCGGCCGGGTCGTTGTTCAGGTTGGCGTCCACGCCGCTCTGCACGGTCGCATACTCGGGTGATTGGAAGGTGTAGGTGCCGGAGACGTTCCAGTTCCCCACAAGATTTTTCAGCACCCAGGATCGGTCTTGGAACGGCTTGAAGTCGTAGATGGGTGTCAGCGTGAAGCGGTGCCTACGATCGAGCGCCGATGACGCCCATTCGGCGCGCATGTTCTGGAAGTCCTGGGCGCGGCGCGGCGAAAGAATGGTGGAGAAGTTCGTGGCGGTCGAATCGTCGAAGTTATGGCTCCAGGTGTAAGCCGCCAAAACCGACACATTGCGTGAAAAGCGCTTGGTCAGTTGCAGGGCCAGGCCGTTATAGCGCGAGTTGCCCCACGGATGATAGGTGGTCAGGTTCTTTCCGAAGCCGTACGTCGCCAGATCGTTGAACGGCAGATGGATGGTGCCGCCCGGAAGGGGAGTGTTCTTGAGAGTGTCCAGCGTCAGCGTGTCTGCCGCCAGTTGAGACGCCGTCGGCATGGTGAGGTAGGTGGGAAGATTGTGCGTCGCCGTCACGGGGCTCACGATATTCAAGCGGGTCTGGTTATACAGGTGAACGCCCTTGGTGTACACGTAGCGGGCTTCGACGGTGTAGTCCTTGCCGATCAGACGCTGCACACCGAGGGTGCCGTTCAGCGCATAGGGCCGGTGCTGGTCGAACGTGTAGGAGGCGATCGACGCGCGAGCGTCAGACTGACTCACCGCGGCAGACCCGGACGCCACGAGGCCACCGTTGGCCAGGAAATTCGACACCGGTTGGCTCCCGTTCACGTCCAGCGTGGTCTGGTAATAGGCCGGGGACGCGTTCTGCGCCAGGTTGATATAGGTGTTGTCGTAAGACATGCTGACGCCGCCGCGGATGGACCAGACCCCGCTGTTTCCGGGTGTGTAGGCGAAGCCCAGCCGCGGCGCCCAGTTGTTCCGGTCCGATTTCGGCGAACGGAACGTGATCACGCCCGGTACGTCGGCGATGGAACTGAGGGCCTGCGCCCGGGAACCCACCGGCACGGTGACGTACTCGTACCGCAGTCCCAGGTTGAGGGTCAAGTTGCGCCGAACCCGAAAGTCGTCATTCACGTAGGCGGCCGTCTGAAGATAGCCGAAAGGAGTATTGCTTGAACCGGCGCTGCGCTCGCCGGATACGCCGCTCAGGTTGCCACCGCTTGGCTGCTGGTCCAGTAAGTACTGCTCTAACGTGGCGTAGTCGTAGTCGCCGCGAACGCGCTGCACGAAATAGCCCGTCAGGATGATGTCGGAGATATTGAGGCCCGCCTTGATGGTGTGGCGGCCCCAGGTCTTGGTGACGTTCTCCTGCAACTGGGACAGGTTCTCAATCGATCCGCCCGGCGTGTTCGGGTCAGGCCCGATCTGCAACTGGAGGTCGTCGATGCCGATGTTCGGGAAAGCATCGAGACCCGGGAACTTGAAGTTTCCCGCGCCGATGTTCTGGTTATTTCGGCTGTAGGACACGCGCAGTTCGTTCTCCATGGTCGGCGAGAAGTTGTGGAACTCGGAAATCGACACGCTGTTGTTGACATTCGGGGAAGGCTCGAAGAAGACCGGCAGCGCCGCCAGGAAGTCGATGCCGACGGATTTGTTGTAGAAGTATCGCCCACGAAGCTGGTCCCCGGAGCTGATGTTCCAATCGATCGCGGCCACCGCGTTATAGGAGTTGTTGTAGGCCGGCGATGCGAACGAGAGCGGGCCGATGGGGATCGAGATGCCGCCCACGGTCACCGAGTCGCTAGCGCCCGGCGCCACCGGCACGTACTGTTCGAATACTTTCAGATTCGTCTTGCTGACGCCGCTCACTCCCTCGAGCGCCGTGAGGCCCGCGCTGGTGGGTGCGAACACAGTCTGGCCCGGCTGCGCGGCCTGGCCCAGCGGGTTGTATTCGAAGTTACCGTAGTAGAACAGCTTGTCCTTACGGATGGGGCCGCCGATGCTGGCGCCCAGGCGGTTGTCGTCGAAACGCGGGTTGGAACGAATGCCCTGTTGCACTTCGGTCTGGTCCACTGCATTCAGGTTGCGGTTCTGCAGATACTCGAACAGCGAGCCGTGAATTGTGTTCGTTCCCGTTTTCACAACCGCATTGAACACGCCGCCCGAGGCGCCGCCAAACTCCGCGCTAAATTGATTCTGCACCACGTTGAACTGCGCTACCGCCTCGTTGGAGACGTA
>CAZBQQ010000066.1:0-4911 GCA_964493965.1 uncultured Solibacteraceae bacterium | reverse complement strand
CTCACGGCGGCCACTGCCAGGGTCAGGTTGATCGACGAAGTGTGGTTCAGCAGCAACTGCACTCCCGCCACGGTCGCGGTGGTGAAGCCTTGCATGGTTGCCGAGACATCATAGCGTCCCACCGGGATGTTATTTAGCCGGTACTCGCCCGTGGAACTCGTTTGCGTCGTGTATTTCGCGCCCGTGTCCGTATTGGTGGCAGTTACCACCGTTCCCACGACACTCGCCCCCGTGCTGTCCGTAACCGTCCCGACCAGTATGCTGTCACTTGCCTGGCCGAATAGCGCGATCGTCGAAAGTGCCAGGGCGCTTCCGAGACAAAGTAGTGTAAGTGAACCGGATCGGTTCGTCATATGTTTAGCTCCCCCTGTGTGTTGGCACGTTGACAACGCGGGCGGTAAGTCGCACGCGCGTCCCCCTGAAGCTGAGATCCGCTGGCACCCTACGGCTGCGCCCGAACCCCGGCCAACTATGGAATCGAGTATGGTCGGGATCGACGGAGAATGCGGCCAAAATGGGGTGACTGGCGAAATGCCGGGGCGAAGTGCGGGGAGGTGGGGCGGGCGCGGGCCTGCCAGTGCGGCCAGCTATGAAAGCACGCTGACGCCAACTCGGCGTGGCGTCATTCGGTAGCGGTCTTGTAGCGCTCGCGGGGGCGGGTCTCGCGACCCTCGGCAGGCGTGGACGCCTGCCCCACACACATCACGACGGCGATCAGGACGAGCAATGCTCCCAGAAGGGTGCGCGCGCCAAGAGCTTCGCCGGCTAGAAAGTAGCCGAGCACGACCGCGATGACCGGATTCACGTAGGCGTAGGTGCCGACCCTGGTCGGGGATTCATGATGAATCAGCCAGACGTAGGCGGTAAACGCGACGATAGAACCGGCGACGATCAAATAGAGCAACGCGATCCACGCTCCGCTCGAGACGGTCCCGGGATGGAACGTGCGAAACTCTCCCATCTCGGCCGCCGTAAGAGCGAGCAACACTCCTCCGGCCAGCATCTGCGCTCCCGAGCTCATGACCTTGGACGGCGGCAGTTGCAGCTTGCGTGTTAGCGCGGACGCTAACGACCAACAGATCGCGGCAACGATCAGCGCCACAGCGCCGGCTCTATCGACCGGCGCACCTCCCAGGTTCAGCGAGCGGCTCATCAGCACGGCCACGCCGGCAAGGCCGATCAGGAGCGCCGAGGCCAGACGCATGGTGAGTCTTTGCGTTCGCAGGATGATGATCTCCGACAGGGCCATAAACGCCGCGATCGTGGCCATCATGACAGCCGTAATGCCCGAGGGCACACGTTGCTCGGCCCAGAACACCAGTCCGTAGTCGCCGACGAAGATCAGGACGGCCAGCAGGAAAGCCGACGTCCACTGCCGCCCGCTCGGCGACGGCTCGCCACGCGCGAGCATCCAGCCATAGAGAACGCTTCCCGCGATCACGAAGCGCATCGCCGCGAGAAGGAAAGGCGGCACTTCCCGCACTCCGATGCGGATGGCCAGGAATGTGGATCCCCACACCAGGTAGATGATCGCGAACGCCAGGACAGTTTTCCAGGTCGGACGGTGGCCCCTCGGTTCCATAGAACCCCCAGTAGATACCTGTCTCTAAGATACCTGTCCGCTCCCTCGCGGTCGCGGCTCGGTACTTGTCGCGGCTCGGTACTTGTCGCGGCTGGGTGCTGACCGGCTAGTGGTCGAGCCACACCCTATAGACTGCGCCGGCCTTGGGGAGGTTGACGCCGAAATCGGTCTGGTCGCCGTTCAGCGGGCGGCGGACGGTCCAAGTTCCGTCAGCATAGGCGCCTTCTTCGGCGCGGAGGAAGCGGGCTCCGTCGCCGGGCTTGCGCTGGCCGGTGGCGGGCAGGCCACGACGGGCGCGGAAGCGGACGCGGGTCTCGAAACCGGCGAGCACGAATTCGCCGGGCGCGATCTGGGCGATCAGCACGCGGCCTTCGCCGTCCGTTTTCGACCCGTTGCTCTCGAAGCCCCAGTTCGGGCGGTTGAATTCCACCAGGACGTCGTAGTCGCCGCAGTGCAGCAATTCGGAAGAGACGCGCGGGCCTTCGACGGCGGCCCTGAGCTTGCCCTCGGCCTGCCACTCGGAAATCTCGGAGACCATGGGCGCGAGCAGGTGGTAGCTGGCGGCAAGATCCGCGATGGCCTCCTGCACCGTGTTGGTCCAGCCGGTGGCGTCGAGGCCGAAGGGAGAGAAGCCGATGGTGCCGAATTCTCCGATGGCCTCGAACAGGCGGCGCGGGCCGGGATTGTCGTAGTAGGTCTCGGGGATGAAGAGCGGGTTGTCGGGCCGGCGATACGCGGTCATGGTACGCAGGTAGCTTTCGTGGCTAGGCAGGTAGATGTCGGGCGCGATGACGTCGATCGCCGGCGTCGCGGCCTTCCACACGTCGAGCATGCCGGCGACGGGGCCGCCGCTGGGGTAATCTTCGCCCGGCCGCTCCCAACTTCCGCCTTCGGAGAGCCAGCAGTTCACGTAGAGCGGCAACGTGTACGCGGCTTTGCCGGCGGCTGCCACTTCATTGACATAGGATGCGATGCCCCAGGCCGAGAACGCCTCCTCCGCTTCGTCGCCGAACACCTGGTCCCAGGTGCCCGGTTTCTTTTTCAGGGCGGCGATGAGCTTCTCCGGAACACCGGAGTGGAAGAGCTTGGTGGCCTCAGGCGAGTAATCGCGCGGCGTGCCGTAGGAGCCGGACTCATTTTCGACCTGCACCAGAATGACCGTGCCCTGCGCCTCGTCGGCCTCGCCGAGGTGGTGCATCAGGGCGGTGAAGGCCGCTCGATCCGCTTCGAGCGTGGCGCGGAACCAGGGCGAGATGATGCCGGTCACGTTGCCGGCCGCGTCGATCATGGTGGGGTAGCGCTGGCGGTCCTGCTTCACCCAGGTCGGGACATAGGTGGACGCGCCGTTCTTCCAGCTTCCGAACCACAGGAAGACGAGGTGGATTTTGTGCTCGCGAGCCCACGCCAGGATGCGGTCCACGTTGTCGAACCGGAACTGGCCTTGCTTTGGTTCGATGTCTTCCCAGTAGACGGGGATCTCGACGGTGTTGGCTCCGAGGGCACCGATCGTTTCCCAGATCTGGGGAAGGGCCGCGGGCCAGCCACTCGAGTTATTGACCTGGCCGCCCAGGATCAGAAAGGGCTTGCCATCCACGAACAACTGCCAGCCGTGCGCTTGCTTTTCGATGCGCGGCTTGTCGGCGGCCGCTAGCGCGGCGGCGCAGAGGAACGAGAGAAAGAGGATACGTCGCATTGTCAGTGCCTCCAGAGTTCAACCGCTCCCTCGCGGTCGCGGCTCGGTTACGGGCTCATGGTGATACGGGCTCGGGTGATTCGTTGATGGTTACGATGCGGTCCGCGGGCACGTCCTTCAGGACGGTCTTGGCGCCCGAGGGCCAGCGGACGGCGATCGAATCGGCGCGCTCGGCGGCGCCCAGTCCGAAATGCAGGCGCAGATCGTTCTGCGAAAGATAGCTGCCGCCGCTGCGGACCTCGTCTGTCTGCGTGCGGCCGCCGGCGGTGACCGCCACACGCGCTCCGATCGCGCTGCGGTTCGAGCGCGAGCCGGTGAGCTTGAGCAACACCCAGTGGCCCGAAGCGCGCTGGCTTCGCTTCCACAGCGAGGGCGGCTCGTTCTGGTTGTTGGCCACGATTTCGAGCGTGCCGTCGTTGTTGATGTCGCCGATGGCGAGGCCGCGCGCCGAGTGGCGCGCCTGGAACGCCGGGCCGGCCTGCTCGGAGATGTCTTCGAAAGTTCCCTTGCCGGTGTTGCGGTACAAGAGAGCGTGGTCACGCGAGTGAATGTCGATATTCTGGCGATCGACTTCGGGGAACACGTGGCCGTTCACCACCACGAGTCCCTTCCAGCCGCTGTTCTCGAAATCCAGGAAGGCGCAACCCCAGTTCACGAACCGGGTGTTGTGCGCGAGGCCGGCGGCCAGCGTGACGTCGTCGAACTGGCCGTTGCCGGAGTTGCGGTAGAGGAGCGAGCGCTCGTCGGAGAAGTCCGAGCGGAAGATGTCGAGATGGCCGTCGCCGTCGTAGTCCGCGGAGGCGAGGCCCATGCCGGAAAGCTCGTGGCCGTTCTCGTCGAAGGCCACGCCGCGCATGACGGCCTCTTCCGAGAAAGTGCCGTCGCCCTGGTTGATGAAGAGCATGGCGGCGGTCTGATCGCCAACCACGTAGATGTCGGGGCGGCCGTCGTCGTTGACGTCCTGGGCGAGGACGGCGAGCGAGTAGTGGCCCTCCGCTTTGGCGATCCCGGAGCGCTCCGAGACATCTTCGAAAGTGCCGTCGCCCTTGTTGTGGTAGAGCAGATTCTTTTCGAATGGCAGGCCGCGGGGACCGCAGTTGACCGCCATGGCGCGATAGAAGCAATACGGGTTGGAGCCCGGCTTCGGCGTGGTGGCGAAGTCGAACTTCAGGTAATTGGCCACGAACAGGTCTAAGTGGCCATCGCCGTCGTAGTCGAGAAACGCGCAGCCGGTGTTGTAGCGAACGCGGTCCTGAGTAAGATGAGCCTTCGCAGTTACATCTTCGAATCGCTTGCCGTTGACGTTGTGGTAGAGACGATTCTGGCCCCAGTAAGTGACGAATAAGTCGGTGTAACCGTCGTTGTCATAATCGCCCGCGCAAACGCCTTCCGCCCAGCCGGATGAGGTCAGGCCGAGTGCGGCGGTTACGTCGGTGAAGTGGCCGTTGCGGTCGTTGTGGTACATGCGGTTTGTGCCGCCGTCGCCCGAAAGGACGAAGATGTCGAGGTAGCCGTCGTTGTCGTAGTCGATGAAGGCGATTCCGCTGCCGGTGGTCTCGATGATGTACTCCTTGGTCTTTTCGCCGCCGTTGGGGAAGGAGGCGGTGAGGCCGGATTCGCGGGCGATGTCGCGGAA
>CAZBQQ010000065.1:23739-27260 GCA_964493965.1 uncultured Solibacteraceae bacterium | reverse complement strand
TATTCCAATATCTCCCCGACCGTGCCGGCGCCCACCGTGCGCCCGCCCTCGCGGATCGCAAAGCGCAGCCCTTTGTTCATCGCGACCGGCGTGATCAGCTCCACTTCCAACTGCACGCTGTCGCCCGGCATCACCATCTCCACGCCTTCCGGCATCTGCGCCACGCCCGTCACGTCCGTGGTCCGGAAGTAGAACTGCGGCCGGTATCCCTTGAAGAACGGCGTGTGCCGCCCGCCCTCTTCCTTGCTCAACACGTACACACTGCCCCGGAACTTCTTGTGCGGCGTGATCGAGCCCGGCTTGGCGATCACCTGCCCACGCTCCACGTCTTCCTTATCGATGCCCCGAAGCAGCAGGCCTACGTTGTCTCCCGCCTGCCCCTGATCCAAAAGCTTCTTGAACATCTCCACGCCCGTGACCACCGTCTTGCGCGTGTCCCGGAAGCCGACGATCTCCATTTCCTCGCCGACCTTGCAGATCCCGCGCTCGATACGGCCCGTCACCACCGTCCCGCGTCCCTGGATCGAGAAGATGTCCTCCACCGGCATCAGGAACGGATGCTCGATGTCGCGCGCCGGCATGGGAATGTAGTTGTCTACCGCGTCCATCAATTCCAGAACGCCCTTCTCCCACTTCTCTTCCCCATTCAGCGCGCCCAAGGCCGACACCCGCACCACCGGCAGATCGTCGCCCGGGAATTCGTACTTGGTCAGCAGCTCCCGGACTTCCAGCTCCACCAGGTCCAGCAGTTCCGCATCGTCCACCGCGTCCACTTTGTTCAGCGCCACCACCACGTAGGGCACCCCTACCTGGCGCGCCAGCAGAATGTGCTCGCGGGTCTGCGGCATCGGTCCGTCGGTCGCCGCCACCACCAGGATGGCGCCATCCATCTGCGCCGCTCCGGTGATCATGTTCTTGATGTAGTCGGCGTGGCCCGGGCAATCCACGTGCGCGTAGTGCCGCTTGGCGGTCTCGTACTCCACGTGCGCGATGGCGATCGTGATTCCACGAGCCTTCTCTTCCGGCGCGTTGTCGATCGAGTCGAAGCTCCGGAACTTCACCTTGGGGTTGTTCCGGGCCAGGATCTTGGTGATCGCCGCGGTCAGCGTCGTCTTGCCGTGATCGATGTGCCCGATCGTCCCGATATTGACATGCGGTTTGCTGCGGTCGAATTTCTCTTTGGCCATGGTCCTAGAAGTCTCCTGATGAGTTCTTTACCTTGAAACCTTACCCTGAACCCGGGTGATAATCTCCTCGGCTATCGAAGCGGGCACTTCCTCGTACCGCCCGAAGTGCATCGTGAAGCTGCCGCGTCCCTGGGTGCGCGACCGCAACTCGGTGGCATAGCCGAACATTTCCGAAAGCGGCACCATCGACTTGATGATCTGCGAAGTGCCGCGCAATTCCATTCCCTCGATGCGCCCGCGACGCGAGTTGAGATCGCCAATCACATCGCCCATGTACTCTTCCGGAACCACGACCTCGACGCTCATGATCGGCTCGAGCAGTACCGGCTTGGCCTTCTCGGCCGCTGCCTTCACGCCCATCGACGCCGCGATCTTGAACGCCAACTCCGAAGAATCCACATCGTGATAGGATCCGTCGATCGCCACCACGCGCACGTCCGCCATCGGGTATCCGGCCACGATGCCGCCCTCGAGGGCCTCCATCGCGCCGCGCTCGATCGCGCCCATGAACTCCTTGGGCACCCGGCCTTGCTTGATGTCGTTGACGAACTCGAACCCGCTGCCCGGAGGCATCGGCTCGAGGCGCAGCTTCACGTCTCCGTACTGGCCGTGGCCGCCGGTCTGACGAATGAAGCGGCCCTGGGCCTCGGAGGCCTTGCGGATGGTCTCGCGATAGGCCACCTGCGGCTTGCCGACGTTGGCGCCCACCCCGAACTCGCGCTGCATGCGGTCCACGATGATCTCGAGATGGAGTTCGCCCATGCCCGACAGAATCGTTTGGCCCGTGTCCGGATCGGTCGCCACGCGCAGCGTCGGATCTTCCTGCACCAGCTTCCCGATCGCGACGCCCAGCTTTTCCTGGTCGGCCTTGGTCTTGGGCTCGATGGCGAGCTGGATGACCGGCATCGGGAATACGATCGATTCCAGAATGACCGGCGCGTCCTCGTCGCAGATGGTGTCGCCCGTCGAGACCGTCCGCAAACCCACCGCCGCGCAGATGTCGCCCGCGAAGATTTCCTGAATGTCCTCGCGCTTGTCGGCGTGCATCTTCACCAGGCGTCCGATGCGCTCCGTGCGTCCCTTGGCCACGTTGTAGACTGTATCGCCGCTGTTCAGGTGTCCCGAATACACCCGCAAAAATGCGAGCTGCCCGACGTAGGAGTCGGTCATGATCTTGAACACCAGCGACGAGAACGGCTCGCTGTCATCGGCCTTGCGCACGATCGTCTTGGTCGGATCGTCCACCGCGATGCCTTCAACCGGAGGAATCTCCACCGGAGAGGGAAGGTAATCGACCACCGAGTCCAGCAGGTTCTGCACGCCCTTGTTCTTGAAAGCCGATCCGCACACCACCGGGAAGATCGCCTGCGTGATGGTCGCGCGCCGCAACCCCTGCTTCAGCTCTTCCTCGCTGATCTCCTGGCCGTGGACGTACTTTTCGAACAGCGACTCATCGGCCTCGGAGACCGCCTCGATCATATGATCGCGATACTGTTTGGCCTGTTCCAGCATCTCCTCGGGAATCTCGATCTCGTCGAACTGCGCGCCGAGCGTCTCATCGCGCCACACCCGAGCCTTCATCGTGACCAGGTCCACGATCCCCTTGAACTGGTCCTCCGCGCCGATCGGGAGCTGGATGGGCACCGGCCGGCACTTCAGCCGCTTGACTATGGTTTCGACCGAGTGCAGGAAGTCCGCACCCACGCGGTCCATTTTGTTGATGAAGCAAATCCGGGGAACCCGGTACTTGTCCGCCTGCCGCCAAACCGTTTCGGACTGCGGCTGCACGCCGGCGACGGCATCGAACACCGCCACCGCCCCATCGAGCACGCGCAAGCTGCGCTCCACCTCGGCCGTGAAATCCACGTGCCCCGGTGTGTCGATGATATTCACTTCGCAGTCGCGCCATTCGCAAGAGGTGGCCGCCGAAGTGATAGTGATGCCGCGCTCCTGCTCCTGCTCCATATAGTCCATGACCGCGGTGCCTTCATGGACTTCACCGATCTTGTACGTACGCCCCGTGTAATAGAGGATGCGTTCCGTAGTTGTGGTTTTGCCGGCATCGATGTGGGCCATGATGCCGATATTCCGCATTCTCTCGATTGGTACCGTACGCGGCATATAAAAAGCTCTCAGCCTTCAGCTTTCAGCTGTCAGCTAACTACAATCGACCTCCGACTCTTGCCATCTCCATCGCCTCACCAGTCCGTAGCTGACAGCTGATAGCTGACAGCTGACAGCTAGCTCACTACCACCGGTAGTGAGCGAAGGCTTTATTCGCTTCCGCCATCCGGTGTACGTCATCCTTCTTCTTAATCGCTCCGCCGCGCTGAT
>CAZBQQ010000065.1:0-23639 GCA_964493965.1 uncultured Solibacteraceae bacterium | reverse complement strand
GCTTCCGCCATCCGGTGTACGTCATCCTTCTTCTTAATCGCTCCGCCGCGCTGATTGGCGGCGTCGTTCAGCTCGTTGGCCAGTTTATCGGCCATGCCCTTTTCGGGGCGCGTCCGCGCGTTCAGAATCAGCCAGCGGATCGCCAGGCTGGTGCGCCGGTTCTGCGGCACCTCGATCGGCACCTGGTAGTTCGCGCCGCCCACGCGCCGGGTTTTCACCTCGAGCAGCGGTTTGGCGTTCTCCACGGCTTTCTTGAACAGCTTGAGGGGCTCATCGCCGGTCCGCTCGCGGATCGTGTCCATGGCGGCGTAGAAGATGCCCTGGGAGGTCGCCTTTTTGCCATCCCACATCATGCAGTTCACAAACCTCTCGACCAGCGTCGAGTTGTAAACCGGATCCGGCGCTACATCGCGTAGTTCAGCTCTTCGTCGTCGTGACATGCTCTTATGCCTTGGGCCGCTTGGCCCCGTACTTCGATCTGCCTTGCTTACGGTTGGCGACGCCCGCCGCGTCCAGCGTTCCACGGATGATGTGATAGCGCACGCCCGGGAGATCCTTCACGCGCCCGCCGCGGATCAGCACGATCGAGTGTTCCTGGAGGTTGTGTCCCACGCCGGGAATGTACGTGGTCACTTCGATTCCGTTCGTGAGCCGTACGCGCGCCACTTTCCGCAAAGCCGAATTCGGCTTCTTGGGGGTCGTGGTGTAGACGCGCGTGCAGACTCCCCGCTTCTGCGGACACGCCTGCAATGCGGGGCTTGCGGTCTTGTACCGCGGGGCCACCCGCCCTTTCCGCACGAGTTGACTAAAAGTCGGCACGAATCTTCCTCTCTAAACCTGGCGATGAGTTCGGGTGACCCTGCGACCGGTGGTGCTGCCTGTTCCGCGCTACTCCGCTTCGAGGCGCATACTGCCCATCACATGAAATTGCCGGTTCACCTGCGTGGTTGCTTATCGGACAAGCCCATGCTCCCGTCGGCGCAATACCGGAGGAACCTCGGGGCCGGCCCCTGCTTCGAACTCACAACATCGGCGCAGGAGCAGATCAGCTGTTCGCCAAACTCTTTAAAGAATACAAAACTATAGGATGCGTGTCAACTTGGGGGGGATGGCGGGCCTGGCCGGGGCGCAGGCGGTTCCGCCCGCGCAGGCCGTGAATTGCCGCCCGGAGCAATATCCCCGTAAACGATGCCCCCGGCCTTCGGTGCCCATATACACCCGCCCGTAGATCCGCGGATCGCCCGTGATCGCGCCCAACAACCCGTACTGGTGGGCGTCGTCGTTGATCCGCGTCCACGAAGCCCCTGCGTCGTCCGAACGAAGGATCCCGTAGACCCCTTCGATTGTCCCCACCACGTATAGGGCCGGGTAGGAGGCGCCCGGTGCCGCCATGCCTAGCCCAACCAGCTGTGCGCTGTCAAGCGTTTCGATCCTGGTGAAGCTCGCAGCCCCATGGGTGATCGCCGCAGGCGCCGCCCAGGTGATGGCCGGTGGCTCCGCCCCCACTCTTGCTGCCCCCTCCGCAGCCGCAGCAGGCTGTCAGCGCCAACGCAAAGCACCCGCCCACCCATCGCTTTCGCACGCGACGAGTCTAGTTCGCGGTCCTCCAGGCCTGTCAAGCGCTGCGGGTGTATCCTCGACACCATGGGATCGAAATTCCTGCTGACGCTCGTGCCCGTAGCGGCCCTGGCCGCGATCACACCGTATCCGCCTTTTCCGGGCGCGGTGCCGAGCGAGTCTTACAAAGTGACCGTGGACGGCCAGCCTCTGTTCGTGAATCGCTATCTGACCTACGATCAGTTCAACTGGATGGACTACGCCAGCTTCTCGATGACCGGCAAGGTCCGCGTCACCGTGACCCTGCTGGTCAGCGAGCGCAGGGTGCACACCTGCCAGATCAGGCCGCTCGCTTACGGCCTCGAGCCCGTGATCGACGGCAACACCTGCACCTTCGAGCTCGATCATCCGCGCTACCTGGTGCTGTTTCTCAACGAGCAGCCAAGCTTCTACAGCACCGGGCTGTTGCTGTTTGCCGAACCGCCCGAGAAGAACCCTCCCCGGCTCGGCGATCCCAACGTGGTGAACATCCAGGACTACAAGGTTGACAGCACCGGCAAGACCGTCGAGAGCGCAAAAATCAACCAGGCCATCGGCGACGTCTCGGCCCGCCCCGGCGGCGGCGTGCTCTTTTTCCCCGCTGGCGCTTACCTGACCGGCACGCTGTTCCTGAAGAGCAACGTGAAGCTCTATGTGGACGCGGGCGCCGTCATTCGCGGGTCCTCCAGGAATGCGGATTACGGGGGCACACCGCTCCGGGCCATGATCGTTTTCGACAACGTCGAGAATGCGGGTTTGATGGGCCGGGGCGCCATCGACATGGAGGGCTACCCCTGGTTGTGGCACGACTTCCAGCCCGACACCTCGGACGGACACGCCCGCGACGCGGATGGAAAGGTGCTGGATCCTCACGGAACCGGGGTGCGGGGATATGTGGTCTACAACAGCCGCAACGTCTCCTTCCAGGACCTGCTGCTCCTCCGCGGCGCCTATTGGACCGTGCACGTCATCGGCAGCGAGCATTTCTCGACCCGCAACATCAAGATCGTCAGCCGCAAGCAGCAGTACCACGACGATGCGTACGACTTCAGCACCAGCAAACATATCTCGATCGAAGACGGCTTCGCCATGACCATGGACGACACCTGGGCCTTCTACCGCGGCCGCGGCGCCCGCCCGGGCGAAGATCCGGGCGTCGAGGATTTCGTCGTGAAAGGGTTCGTCAACTACACCTACACCGCCGGCATCGCCATCGGATACGGCGGCGCCCCGCCCATCAAGCACCTGCGCATCGAGGACGTGCACTTCATCACCAACCACAACAAATACGCCATCTGGATTCAATTGACGCCGGCGTACTTTACGGGACGAGGCTATTCCTCCGGCGCCCGGCCCAGCCAGAATGCTCCGCTGGACGACTTCCGATTTGTTCGCTGCACGTTCGAAAACGACGGAGGCCACATCTACATCGACGGGGGAGACCAGCCGCTGACAAACTTCGTCTTCGAGGACTGCACCTTCTACTTCCGGGCAACCCGCCCCGGGATGCTCATGGGGAAGAACGTCGGTACGGTCCTGTTCAAGAACGTGAAGTTCAACGGAGCAGCGATCGAAAGCGCCGACCAGTTGAAGCAGGCTGGCTTCGACGTCCTGGTGCCCGTCAAGTTCGAGCCCTGAGGCAGGCGCGAACCGCGCGCGTCAGCAAGCGGACGCTTCACTGCCCCCACCTCGGGCTCGCGGGTGGACCCGACGCCTAGTGCAGCCCCTCCCCCATCGCCTCGTTAAGGCGCTGGAAGACGGTATCGTAGCGGCCGCTCTCGGCGGCCGACCGCAAGGGCTTCACGCTCTCCACCGAGATCTCGGTCGCCGCGGGCTGCGCCTTCAGGATCTCCATCACCTCGGCAATGAACCTCTCCAGGGGCATCGCGCGCGGGTCCGAGGCGCCGCTCATCAGGTCCGTGGCGACATACGGAGGGATGAGCTCGAGAACCTGGGTTGTGGTCCCCCGTAGTTGCCAACGCAGCGATTGCGTGTAGGAGTGGATGGCCGCCTTGGTGGCGCAATAGGTGGGCGTATAGGCCCACGGAACGAATGCCAGCCCGGAGGAGACGTTCATGATGGCGGATTGCGCCTGCTTCCGCAGGAGCGGCAGAAGCGCCGCGGTGAGACGTATGGGCCCCAGCAGATTGGTGGCGATAGTCGCCTCCGCGGTGGCGACATCCACCTCCTCGGCCTTGAGCTTCTCCATCCGCATGATCCCGGCGTTGTTGATGAGAACGTTCAGCGCCGGGTACCGCGCCGCCACCTCCGCCGCAAACGCGACGACCTTCGCCGGGTCCTCGATGTCGAGCGCAAGCGCCTCCATGCCCGGGCTCGCGCCAGTGGTCGCATCGAGCGCCTGCTTGCGCCGCCCGGCGATAATGACCTGGTTTCCCAGCGCGTGGAAAGCTTCCGCAAGGCCACGGCCAATGCCCGAACCGCCGCCCGTAATCAGAATTGTGTTCCCGGTCGTCTGCATAATACGAATTATAGCCGTCAGCCGTCTGCCGTCAGCAACGAGCCGCCGGCCCGGAAGCATCCGTTTGAGCTGATGGCCGACAGCTGATAGCTGACAGCTGCATCACTTCTGTAGAAAGAAATTCCCCACAAACATCGCGTCGATCCCCGACGAGTAGAAGCTGCGCACCGCGTCGCGCGGCGTGCACACCAGCGGATCCCCGAACAGGTTGAACGACGTGTTGTAGAGCACCGGCAGGCCGGTCGAAGCGCCCGCCGCGTGCAGCAGCCGCCAGTAGAGCGGGTTGTCCTCCTGGCTCACGGTGTGAACGCGCACCAGGTCGCCGCTCAGGATCGCGCTCTCGAACGTCTTGCGGTGCGCTGGCCTCACGCGGCTCACCGTCGCCAGGAAGCGCGCGTTCGGCGCGGCCTCGAAATACTCCGCGCACAACTCCGCCGGCACCGACGCCGCGAACTTGCGGAACGGCTCGCGGTGCTTGATGAACACGTTCAGATTTTCGGTCGAATACGGATTGCGCGGCGACGCCAGCAGGCTGCGGTTCCCCAGCGCCCGAGGCCCGAACTCCATCCGCCCCTGCATCCACGCCACAATCTTGTTATCGTCGATCTCGCGCACCGCCGTCTCGATCAGCTCATCGGATGTCTGCAGATAGCGGAACCGCAGCTTGCAGTTCTCCACCACCTTCTTGACCTGCTCGGCGTCGAACTCGGGGCCCAGGCACAGATTGCCGATCGAAACGCGTTCCGTCCGCTGGCCGATCGTGTGCCACGCGTGGAACAGCGCACCGAGCGCCGTCCCCGCATCGCCCGCCGCCGGCTGCACAAACACGTTGCGCCAACGTCCCGAACGCTCGATGGTCGAAACCAGCAGCGCGTTCAGAAACAGGCCGCCCGCCAAGCACAGGTTCTCTCCGCTGCCCGCCATCTCGAGTACGGACCGCTCGATGGCGCGTTGCACCCCCGCCGCCAGCGCCGGATGCATCGCCGCCGGAACCGGCGCCTCTTCGTCCAGCCCCAACCGCCCGTAGAGCTTCGCACTGAACCCGCCATGGCTCAGCCGGTCGCTGTCAAAGAAGGACCGGTCGATCCGCGGCCAGCCACCTTCCCGCATGCCGAGGATCTCGAGGAACAGATCCTCCAACTCCGGATCGCCCGCCGCCGACAGCCACTGCAGCTTGTGCGAGTCCGCTTCGGGATCGAACCCCACCAGTTCGGCCACGCGGCAGTAAAGATCGCCCAGCGAGTCCGGATAGTAGAGCTCGCGTTCGAGCGTGAGTTGATTCCCGTGAGCCGCCCAACGCGCGCCGCACCGGAAATCTCCCGCCCGGTCGAGCGTCAGCACGGTAGCTTCGCTGAAGGGCGACGCGTAATAGGCCGACGCTGCATGCGCCAGGTGGTGGTCCACCGGAGCCACGCGGCTGTTCGGAAACTGAGCGCGCAGCGCCAGGTGCAGCGCCGTCTCCGGCCCCGCCGCGAGCGGCCGCACGATGGCGACCGTATCTACCTGCTCCGGCGTCGCCTCCGCCAGACCGAGCGCCATTGCGATGGCCTCTTCCGGCAGCCCGTCAGGCCGCGCCCGCCGCCCCAGCTTCCGCTGCTCCACGGCGGCCACCAGTTCTCCATCCTTCAGCACCGCCGCGGCCGCGTCCCCGAGGATGCCGCCGATTCCCAAAATGATCATGTGTGTCCCGAAAAGCGTTTCAGCCACGAATACACACGAATAGAACTAAGGACCTCTCCCTGGTCTTTCTTATCCGTGTTCATTCGTGTTCATTCGTGGCCAAGTTTTTTGGTTTTTCAGCCCGCGTTCTTTTGAGCCTTCTCGATCTTCGCCCATGCATCGCGAAGCTGCACTGTCCGGTTGAACACCAACTGCCCCGGGTGCGAGTCCTCGTCCACGCAGAAATATCCCAAACGCTCGAACTGATACCGCCTTCCCACCTCGGCGCCCGCCAGGCTGGGCTCCAGCTTCGCCCCCCGCACCACTTCAAGCGATTTCGGATTCAGGTAGTCCGTCCACTCCACGCCCTCTTCAGATTCGCCGCCCGGGTTGGGAACCGTGAACAGCACATCGTAGAGCCGCACTTCCGCATCCACGGCGTGCTCGGCCGAAACCCAGTGGATGGTCGACTTCACCTTCCGCCCGTCCGGCGTATTGCCGCCCCTGGTCGCCGGATCGTAGGTGCAGTGTATCTCCACCACCTCGCCCTGGTCGTTCTTCACCACGCCGGTGCAGGTCACCAGATACGCGTAGCGCAGCCGCACCTCGCGCCCCGGCGCCAGCCGGAAATACTGCTTGGGCGGGTCCTCGCGGAAATCGTCCTGCTCGATGTAGACCACTTTCGAGAATGGAACCTTGCGCGTCCCCGCCGAGGCGTCCTCGGGGTTGTTGACCGCGTCCATGTGCTCGACCTGGCCTTCCGGATAGTTATCGATAACCAACTTTAACGGCCGCAGCACGCCCATCACGCGCGGTGCCCTCTTATTTAGGTCCTCGCGCACGTAGTATTCGAGCAGCGATAGCTCGGTCGAGCCATTGGTCTTCGACACGCCCACCCGCCCGCAGAAGTTACGGATCGCTTCCGGCGTGTACCCGCGCCGCCGGATTCCGGAAATGGTCGGCATGCGCGGGTCGTTCCAGCCGCTCACGTAGCCCTTTTGGACCAGCGTCAGCAGCTTGCGCTTGCTCAACACCGTGTAAGTAAGGTTGAGCCGGTCGAACTCGATCTGCTGCGGATGGTAGATGCCCAGTTGCTCGACATACCAGTCGTAAAGCGGCCGGTGATCCTCGAACTCCAGGGTGCAGATGGAGTGCGTGATCGTCTCGATCGAATCCGATTCCCCGTGCGTGTAATCGTACATCGGGTAGATGCACCATTTATCGCCCGAGCGGTGGTGTTCGGCGTGCAGAATCCGGTACATCACCGGGTCGCGCATGTTCAAGTTGGGCGACGCCATGTCGATCTTCGCCCGCAGCGTCCTCGTGCCGTCCGGGAACTCGCCCGCCCGCATCCGCTCGAACAGCCCCATGTTCTCTTCGATGGACCGGTCGCGGTACGGGCTGTTCTTCCCCGGCTCGGTCAGCGACCCGCGGTACTCGCGCACCTGCTCCGCCGTCAGGTCGCACACATACGCCTTGCCGGCCTTGATCATCTGGACCGCCCACTCGTAAAGCTGGTCGAAATAGTCGGACGCGTAGAAGAGGCGGTCCTCCCAGTCGAAGCCCAGCCACCGGACGTCGGTGATGATCGACTCGACGTACTCGGTCTCTTCCTTGCACGGATTCGTATCGTCGAACCGCAGGTTGGTCTTGCCGCCGAACTCCGCCGCGAGGCCAAAGTTCAGGCAGATGGACTTGGCGTGGCCGATATGCAGATACCCGTTCGGTTCGGGCGGAAACCGCGTGTGCACGCGCCCTCCGAACTTGTTGGTTTCGAGATCGTGAAGAATGATTTCACGGATAAAATGGGATGGCGCCGCGGCTTCCACCGGCGGCTTGGGATTAGAGTCTGTCATTGCAGCTTCTCGATAGCTTGGTCAATACGTCTCAGGGACACGTCGCGGCCCAGAACTTGCAGGGTCTCAAACAGCGGCGGCGCCACCTTGCGGCCGCACACCGCTACGCGAATCGGTTGGAACATCTGGCCGGCCTTCACGCCCGTCTCCTGCGCCGCGGCCCGCAGCGCGGT
Source organism: uncultured Solibacteraceae bacterium (assembly GCA_964493965.1). Taxonomy (GTDB): domain Bacteria; phylum Acidobacteriota; class Terriglobia; order Bryobacterales; family Bryobacteraceae; genus DASWZN01. The sequence continues at coordinate 15,876 of CAZBQQ010000065.1, read as the reverse complement.
TTCCAGACCTTCGTGCGTGAACTCGGCCCCGGCCAAGACCTCGCGCGCGCGCCGCAGAACTTTGAGGGCCAGCGCCGCATCGCCCTTCTGCGGGATCAGTTCGGCGCTATCGTAGGGCGCCAGCTCCGTCGCAAAAAAGAAATCGGCCACCGCGGGCGCATCGCGCAGCAGCTTCATGCGCTCTTGAATCAGCGGGACCACCTGCAGCACCTTGGCGCGCGCAGGCACGAAACCCGCGGCCGCCAGGAATGGTGTCAGCCGGTCGGCCAGTTCTTCCGCAGGTAGCGTCATCAGGTGCTGCGCGTTCAACCACACCGCCTTGGGATCGAACGGGTCGTCCTCGCGAAAGTTCACCACGGCGTTGGCGCGGTTGATGCCTTCGAAAGAAAACACCTCCACCAGTTCCTCGCGCGTCATCTTCTCGCGATCGTCTTTGGGAGACCAGCCGAGCAGACACAGGAAGTTGACGAAAGCGTGCGGCAGGAAGCCCGCGTCGCGATACGTGGTGACGCTCACCACCGGCCCGTGCTTGCGCTTCGAGAGCTTCGCCCCGTCCGGCGCCACCAGCAGCGGCAGGTGCGCAAACTCCGGCGCGGCCGCGCCCGCCGCCTCGAAGATGAGCACGTGTTTGAAAGTGTTTGTCAGGTGGTCCTGCCCGCGCACGACGTGGCTGATTCGCAGGTCGATATCGTCCGCGCACGAGGCCATGTGGTACGTCGGCAGCCCGTTCGAGCGCATCAGCGCGAAGTCCTCGATATCGGCGGTCGCCTTCGACTGCTCGCCGTAGACCGCGTCGCGGAACCGTATCTCGCGCACGCTATCGCGAGGCACGCGATAACGGATCACGAAGGGCTCGCCCGCCGCCGCCCGCCGGTCGCTCTCTTCGCGGCTCAGCTCCCGCATGTCCGCGTTGAACAGCCAGGCGCCGCTCTCGCGCGTGCGTTCCTCCTCGGCCGCCGCCGGGGTGAAATCGCGGTACGCGAGGCCCTTCGCCAGGATCCCATCGGCCACCCGCCGGTGCAGGTCGAGCCGCTCCGACTGCCGGTATTCTTCGTCCCAACCGAGCTCCAGCCATTTGAGGCCCTCGAAAATCGAGGTCTCCGATTGCTCGGTGTTACGCCCGACGTCGGTATCGTCAATGCGCAAGATCATCGTCCCGCCCTGATGCCGGGCGTAAAGCCAATTGAAGATGAAGGTGCGCGCGCTGCCGATATGTAGGAACCCTGTCGGGGAGGGCGCGAAGCGGACTCTAACCATGTACGTTCCAGTATAACGAACAGCGCCCGAAAGTCCGCTGAGTGGGGCAGGACTCCAGTCCTGCAGCGGGTCTCCAGACCCGCCTAGCCTCGACACTCGTGTCGCGGCTCCTACGGAGCGAAGTATCCATTAATATCGAGGATGAGGTGCGTCTGGTTCGTCACGAACACGCTCACCGCACCGCCCGTGCCCGCCGGTACGATCGCCGCGTTCGCCACCACGCTCCCGTCGAACGAGTTCAACGTCGAAACGAACGGCTGCCCCGCCCCCGTCGGCCACGTCGTCAGGAACGAAAGCGCCCCACTGGGCACTACCGTCACGTTCATCGAATACGCCGCCGCCGTCGCCGGAATGCCGCATCCACCGGCCGGAATCGGGAACGATCGCCCCGCCTGGGCCGCCAGGATCGGGCCGCCGAAAGCGCCATTCGCGCCCCGCGTGTCCACCACCCGGCATGGCGTCACCGGGTAGAACGACAGCGCCCCCGCACTTCCCGGCGCCGCGAAGTAACCGTTGGTGTCCAGGATCACGTTCGTCGGGTCCGAAACATAGACCGAGACGGCCCCGTTTGTCCCCGCGGGCACCAGCGCCGCGTTCGCCACCACCTTCCCGGTCCATGAGTTCAGCGTGGAAACGTTCGGCTGCCCCTGCCCCGCCGCCCATGTGGTCAGATAGCCCAGATAATCCACGCTCGGGTCCGGCACCACCGTCACATTGAGCGAGTATGCCTTCGCCGCCGCCGGAAGCCCGCAGGCGCTGGATGGAAGGGCGAAGTCCCGCCGCTCGTGGGCCGCCATCGACGGCCCGCCAAAGGCCCCCGCCGGACTGCGCGTGTCGGCGATCCGGCACGGCGTGGCCGGATAGAACGAATAGGCGTTGGCTCCGCTGGTGGAATCGAAGTAGCCGTCGATGTCCAGGATCACATCGGACGGGTCCGTGACGAAGACGTTCACTCCTCCGCTCGGCCCCGCCGGTACGATGGCCGCATTCGCCACCACAATGCCCTCAAAGGAATTCAGGGTAGAGACAAGAGGCTGAGCCTCCCCGGACGGCCACAAGGTCAGATAGGAGAGCCGGCCCCGCGGCACCACCGTCACGTTCAACGAGTAGGCCTGCGCCGTCGACGGAATGCCGCAGCCACTCTGTGGAATCGCGATCGCGCGCAACTCGTTCCGGCCCATCGACGGCCCTCCGAAGGGCCCTTCCGGGCTGCGCGTATCGACCACGCGACAAGGCGTGACCGGGATGTATCGCAGAGCGGCAACTGGCGGCGCCGACCCTTCACTGGTGAACGACCACGTAGGCGAGTCGCTCGTGCTGGCGCTGTCCCTGGCCACCACCTTCCAAAAGTAAAGCGTCCTGGTGCTTAGCGGGCCGGTGTTGTAAGTGGTGTCCGTCGTATTGGTCACCAGCGGCGGCGCGGCCTGCGTTCCGAAATACACATCGTAGGACGTGGCCCCCGTCGAGGGGATCCAGGTCAGAAGCTGCTCGCTCGGGACGAAGAATGCGCCGTTGGTCGGGGAGCCCCCCGACGGGGCGGCAACCTGAGTTTTAAACGACCACGTGACGGAACTGCTCGAGCCGGCGCCGTTCGCCACCACCCGCCAGTAGTACAGAACACCGCCCGCGAGCGGCCCCGCAGCGTAGTTTGTCTCCGTCGTGCTGGCCACCAGCGGAGGCGACGGCGACGTTCCCAGATATATGTCGTAAGTTGCCGCGCCAATAGAGCCGCTCCAGCTTAGCGTCGGCAGCACCGAGACCCCGGCGGCTCCGTTCTCCGGACCCAGCAGGTTCGGCGGCGCAAGCTGCGTCGTGAACGACCACGTCGCGGACGGGGCCACCCCGCCGCTGTTTCTCGCCACCACCAGCCAGTAGTACGTCGTGCCTGGGCTCAGCGCGCCCGGGGAGTAACTTGTAGCGGTGATGTTGGATAAGCGCGGCGGCGGGTTTGCGGTTCCGAAGTACACGTCATACGACGTCGCCCCGCTCGCGGCGGTCCAGCTCAGCTTCGGCGCCCAGGAAACGCCAATCGCACCATTGGAAGGCGATGTCAGCCCCGGTGCTCCCACGATGGTCGCGAACGACCAGACCGCCGAAGCACTCGATCCGGCGACATTCTTCGCAACCACGTACCAGTAGTAGACCGTGCCCGTGCTCAGGGTTCCCGGCGAGTAACTCGTGCCGGCGGTGTTAGTCACTAACGGAGGCGAGGACGCTGTGCCGAAGTACACGTCGTAGGACGTAGCGCCGGTCGCTGCGCTCCAGCTCAGAACGGGCACCACCGAGATCCCGCCCGCGCCGTTCGCCGGCGCGTTCAAGACAGGCGCCGGAGGCGCCGCCACCTGCGTCGTAAATGACCACGTGGCGGAGGTATTCGATCCGCCCCCGTTCTTCGCCACCACGCGCCAGTAATAGACCGTGCCCGCGCTCAGTGTCCCTGGAGAGTAAGTCGTGCCGGCGGTGTTAGTCGCCAGCAGCGGCGGCGAAGCAGTACCGAAATATACATCGTAGGAGGTCGCACCGCTCGACGCGTTCCAGCTCAGTGTTGGCGTCGCCGAAACTCCGGTCGCACCACTCGCCGGCGCGCTCAGCACCGGCGCCGGCGGCGCCGCCACTTGCGTGGTAAACGACCACGTCGCCGAGCCGTTTGATCCGCCCGCGTTCTTCGCCACCACCCGCCAGTAGTAGACCGTACCCGCACTCAGCGTTCCCGGCGAGTAAGTCGTGCCGGTGGTGTTGGTCGCCAGCACCGGCGAAGGCGCCGTCCCAAAGTAGACGTCATAAGAAGTCGCGCCGCTCGCCGCGATCCAGCTGAGTGCCGGCGTCGCCGAAACCCCGGTCGCCCCATTCGCCGGAGCGCTCAGAACCGGCGCTGCAGGAGCCGCCACCTGCGTCGTGAACGACCACGTCGAGGACGTATTCGATCCGCCCGCGTTCTTCGCCACCACGCGCCAGTAGTAGACCGTGCCCGCGCTCAGCGTCCCTGGAGAATAAGTCGTACCGGCGGTGTTGGTCGCGAGCGGCGGCGAAGACGCAGCCCCAAAGTACACGTCGTAAGACGTCGCGCCGCTAGCGGCGATCCAGCTCACGGCCGGCGTCGCCGATACCCCCGTCGCCCCGTTCGCCGGCGCGCTCAAGACCGGCGCCGGAGGGCCGGCGGCAAGCGTCGTGAACGACCACGTGGCGGAACTGTTCGACCCGCTCGTGTTCTTAGCCACGATCCGCCAGTAGTACAGCGTCCCTGCGGTCAGCGTGCCAGGAGAGTAACTGGTTGCCGTCGTGTTGACCGCCAGTGGCGGCGTCGACGCGGTCCCGAAATACACATCATAAGACGTCGCCCCGCTGGCCGAGTTCCAGGTCACCGCTGCCGTTGTCATGACCCCGGTCGCTCCGTTTGCCGGCGAGAAGAGTACCGGAGCAGGCGGCGCAGGCGTCAACGTCGTAAATGACCACGTGCCGGAGCTGTTCGATCCGCTCGTGTTCTTAGCCACCACCCGCCAGTAGTACAGCGTTCCGGCGCTCAACGTACCTGGCGAGTAACTGGTTGCGGTCGTATTGACCGCCAGAGGCGGCGCCGAGGCGGTACCGAAGTACACGTCATAGGAACTCGCTCCAGTCGACGCGCTCCAACTGAGCGTCGGCGTTTGTGAAACCCCGGTGGCGCCGTTCGCCGGCGCGCTCAACACCGGCGCCGGCAGCGCTCCCACCACGTTCGCCGTGTAACTGGCCGTTCCGCTGAATGTCTCGCCAAACGAGTTGCTACTTACCGTCACCGGAAGCGAGTATGGACCTGCGGCGCCCGGCGCGTTGAGGGTCAGGTTTCCCGCCGAAGAGGTGTGCCCCGCCTGGACATCGCCCAGCGACATCGTCGCCACTCCCGAAAACCCTGAGGGCAACTGGACCTGCGCGGTCACGGCGAACGCCGTCAGATCGCCACTGTTGGTCGCCGTGCAACTCAGCGTGAACTGCGATCCAGCCGGAATCGAAGACGGCAGGCTACAGGACGGACTCAGGCTCGGCCCCGTAAGTGCGCTCGCCGCGCTGTTGAAAGCCACCGCGTAAGGCTCCGAACTCACGCCGGCGAGCGATGAAGTCGCCATATCCACCGCCACCACCGCATCGCCGCTATACGTCGCCGATACCTGCTCGACGTTCTGAAGCGTCGTCGCCGACGACGAAAGCTGCGCTCCCGTGTCCGCCCGGAACAGGTACAGATTGATGTCATTGAAATTGGAAGTGCTGCCGCTGACATGGCGGTTCCAGGTGACAGTCGCTTGTGCAGTTCCCGACGGAGTGAGTTTGTATAGCTGGAAGCCGCCCGCCGCCAGGCTGCCGGTGGCGTAGTTCATCTCCTGGTACGCCGTTGTCAGATTGGTGTAGCCCCATCCCCGGTCGGCCGCCCAGCCGGTGTTGTCCGTGGTGTTGATGAGGACCGCCTTGACCTCCAGCTCGTTCGAAATGCCCGCGCTCCGAAGCACTGCAGCCGAACCCGCCAGGTGCGGCGACGCCATGCTGGTCCCGGTCATGGCGACAAAGTCGTCGCCCGTTCCCGACGAGTTATCCCACCTATAATTCGCCGAGTAGATGGTACTGCCCGGCGCAGCCAGATCCGGCTTGTACCGGCCGCCGTTGGTCGGGCCGCGGCTGCTGCTGCTGGCGATCGTGCCGCGCGAAATCCAGTTCGCGGCAGTAATCGAGTTATAGGCAATCCCTGGACTACCGACCGTGTGGCCGCCGGGACCGTCGTTGCCGGCGGCGATCGCAATCGTCAGCCCATAAGTGTCTATATATTTGTCGATCGAACGCGTGAAGCTGTCGTCATCGCCGCTGGCCGTGCCCCCGAAGCTGTAATTCAGAACTTTCAGGGCCGTGTTCTTGACCGCCCAATCGATCCCCGCGAGCACGTCGCTGTCGAACGACTCGCCTCCGCCGCCGCACGTCCCTGCCGTGGACGCGCTGAAACCGACCTTCAAGTTATACAGTGTGTCGACGCCTTTGGCGACGCCCTGATAGTTCGTCCATCCGGCCGAGCCCTGGCTCATCACAATCCCGGTGACGTGGGTCCCGTGGCCCTCCTGGTCTTCCCCGGAGCTGGCGTTGTCGGCAAAACAGGAATCCGTGCTGGCGGTTGTCAGAAATACGTTGCTGACAATCTTTCCCCCAAACGCCGGATGGTTTGTCCTGGCGCCCGTGTCCAGCACACCAACCGATTGACCCTGTCCGGTATATCCCGCCGTCCAAAACGTCGGGGCGCCCAGCGCCGGAACGCTCGTCGCAAGCTCGGCGTACCGCACCTCCACCGGGAAGACCTCTGCCACCGATGGGTCGGCTTCCAACTGGGCGATCGCCGCCGCCGGTATCTCGGCCGCGAGCATGTTGATGCCCTGGTAGCGCAAGACGTGGGTCGCGCCCCAACTTGCCAGCCGGCTCTCCATCGCGTCCTGCTCGGGCTTGATCGCCTGCTCAATCGCCTGGAATGCCTGCTGCCGCGTCGCAAGGACCACCGCGTCCACCGCCGCTCCGGCCTGGCTCAATTCTGCGACGCTCGGGAACGGCTGCCCCGCCACTCGCCGGTACTGGGATTCCGCGATCTGCTGCGACAACGCGTTGGCCGCCTCCACCTGCTGAAAAATCCCCGCCTGCGGCTGGTCCGTCAGAACAACGAAAACCCGGATCGGCGTCTGGGACTGCGCGCGTGCGGACACCCGTGGATCGATCTTCGGACTGACCACCACCTGCCCGATGCTGCGCGCCTTCTGTCCCAATGCCGCGGGAGCCATGCCAACGCTGGTCCCTAGGAGCGCAACGGCCCACAAACCCCGAATTACACTGTGTGCGATGGATTCCATCAGCGGTATCTCTCTCCGTGCCCCCGACGGCGACGCGTAAGGTCTGGCCTAGTTTACATCGAGGGAATTGGAACGGCAACCGCGTATTCGAACGCCAAGCCTCTAGTTCCTGGAAATGAGTCGCTATTTCGGGCGTGCTTTCTCAATCGGTTTGCCGGAGCGCCAGCGAGTGCTGATCGCGCTCATGGATCGCGTCGAAGGCCTGCTTGAGCTGCGGGTAAACTGCCACCGGGAAAACGAGACTGCCGCCGCGCCCGAACACCAGTTTGCGCTGTTGTACCAACTTGCCCGCGCCGGCCATGACGGTGACCTGGTAGGATCCGATTTCGCCCAGGTCCAAGGGGCCGGGGGCCTCTGGATTCTCCAGACTGTAACCGTGCGGAACCTTCACTGTGACCTCGTCCTCTTCCGTCCAGGCGTAGTCGAAGAACACGGGGTAGTGGCGGGAAGTGGACGCGAAGCGCGCCGGTTGGTCGCGGTCGAAGTAGTCCATCTGCAGGAACATCCGCTTGCCGGTCTTCTGCGCGTAGCCGGGGATCGTCACCATGTAGGAGCACTGGAGCGGCCGTTCGGCGCCGTCGACATTCTCCAGCTTGACCTCGGACACTTGCGCGGCGTCGAACTGCTTCCGTACCGCCTCGCGGATGCTCTCCTCCCTGTTGGCCGCCGACTGCGCTTTCCAGTCCTTGCGGCGCTCGGCCGCGGCATGTCCGCTGTAGGCCAGGCGCACCTGTCCCTGGAGCGTGCCGTCCTCCTTGAGTTCGAAAGACCCCGTCCGCGAGGTCACGGACTTCTCCGGGCCTGAAAACGGGGTCGGCACAAACAATAGCGTATCGGGATCGCCGATCAACCCCAGCACGCCCTCGGCCTGCCATGGCAACATGTCCGGAGGCAACTCGCGATCCGCCGCGTTCCAGAACTTCCAAACCCCGCCCAGTTGGACCGCGGTGGCGGCGCGTGGCAGCAGGTCCGCGTCCACTTGCGACGGGCTGAAAGCGATGTCGCCGCGGTCGGCCACCATCACCAGCCGCGCGTCGAATCCGGCCGCGATGGCGATCGCGGCGAACAACAGGTTCACCTCGGAATCCGTGCCCAGGCCGCGCTTCAGGGCGTCCTTCGGCCACCAGCTTTCCTTCGCCTTCCTGCGCTCTTCCGACGTCACGTCATTGGCAGCCAGGCTTTTGATCCGGGCGCGGCAATACAGCGCGATGCGGGCCAATCGCTCCTGCGGATCGGTGGCGCCGCCCACCGCCTCGACGGCCGCTCGCCGGATCTCGGCATCCGGCTTGAGAACGCGCTTGCCCAGCCCGAACGCGTCTTTGCCTGTGCCCTTCCAGTACTGCTCCGGAGTCTTCTCCAGAAAGATGTAGTGCAGCAGGAGCCAGGGCTTGGCCTGAGCATCCGGCGGCATCATCGGCTCATCGATCGCGGCAGGCAGGTTCTCCATGGACATGGTGTAGAAGCCGCCTTTGCCCTTGCTCACCGGCGGCAGCTTGGTCTGAAACGGAACGGCGTTCAGCGTTACCGCAGTCGGACCGTCGGTCGAGAGTCCGCGTATCAGGTACGTGACCTGCTCTATCGGAATGTCGCGTGAGAGCTGCAGACGCACGCGAGGCGCCCCACTCTCGTAGTCGTAGGCGTTCTCGAACCACTTGTACTCGATGATGTCTCCTGGCTCGAGACCCGGCATCGCAAAGGCCACCACTTTCGATTTGACGCCGCGGAAGACCACCGCATCGCGGATCACAATGGAGGATTTGGCGAGCGGCACGATCTTGCCGTCGCGCTTGATGGTCCGTCCGCTCACCGTGCCCTCGGCGCTCGCGGGCAGCGTTACCGTTCCCTGACTCTGGCAGCCGTACTGGTTGAAAAGCTTGATGCGGATGTAGTGCTCGAAGTGCGTACCGGAAAAAGCCCAGCTTTCGCTCCGCTCTACGCGAACCTGCCAGAAAAGAACCTCAGCCGCGGCGTCCTTCTCCACTTTCGGTGCCTGCAGGCTCAGTTCGGCGTCCGTCACCGACAGCCAGTCGGCGGCCAGGGCTGGTCCGCTGAACACGGCCCCCGCCGCCAACCACCACAGCACGCGGCGAAGAACGCAGCCTCCAAAGTTTCCCATTTCTGCTCCCGAGCCGGAACGGCACTTTCAGATCGGGAACCATTCTATAACGGGATGCGCACGAATTCCACCTACGTTCCGCCTGTGCCAGCACCTTATGGCGCAACATATCCGTTGATATCGGGTGACGTTGAGCGCGTAGGCGCCTGCCGTCGTGGGAACGCGCGGCCACTCGTACCCGACCGCGAGTTCCCCAAACGACGGCGCCTGCCGTCGAGCCGCTATGTCTTTGCGTCTGCTTGCCGTCCGCGGCGCACTTCGGCTTACGGCGCGAAGTAGCCGTCGATGTCGAGAATGACGTCTGTAGAGCCGCTGACGTATACGTTGATGGTCCCGTCCGTGCCCGCGGGCACTATCGCGGCGTTCGCCACCACCGTCCCGTCCCAGGAATTCAAGGTGGATACATTCGGCTGGGGCGATCCCGCCGGCCAGACCGTGAGAAATCCCAGCGGACCACTGGGAACCACTGTGACGTTGAACGCATAGGCGGCAGCACCCGTTGGGATAGAGCAGGCGCTGGCCGGAATCGTGAACGAGCGGGCACTATGGCCGGTCAATTCCGGACCGCCGAAGGGACCGTTCGCTTGCCTCGTATCCGCAACCCGGCACGGCGAGATGGCGTAGAAGGTGAGTCCGCCGGAAGTGCCCGGGGGCGCGAAGTAGCCGTTTACGTCCAGAACCAGGTCGGTGGGGTCGGTCACGTAGACCTCTGCTCCGCCGTTCGCTCCGGAGGGCACCACCGCTGCGTTCGCAACCACCTTACCGGTGTATGAGTTCAGCGTGGAGACGAAGGGCTGGGGCTGTTCCTCCGGCCAGATCGTCAGATACTTCAGCATCCCTTGCGGGACCACTGTCGCGTTCATCGAGTAAGCCGTCGCGGCGGCAGGCAGACCGCAGCCGCTGGAGAGAATCGGGAGGTCTCGGGTCGTGTGGCCGGCGAGGGATGGGCCGCCCAGCGGGCCGGCGGTCCGGCGCGTGTCGGCCACGCGGCACGGCTGCACGGGATAGAACAAGTTTCCAGTCGAATCGAAGTAGCCGTCGATATCCAGGATCACATCCGTCGCGTCGGTAGCGTAGACGCTGACTCCTCCACTCTGGCCCGCGGCGACCAGGGCCGCGTTCGCCACCACGTCGCCTTGCATCGCGTTCAAGGTTGACACGGGTGGCCGGGCCTGACCGGCCGGCCATACGGTCAGGTACTGGAGTGGGCCGTGCGGAAGGACAGTGACATTTAAAGCATAGGCTGTGGCCGTGGCGGGGATGCCGCAAGCGCTTTGCGGAATGTCAAAGGTTCGCGTGGCGCCGCCGCCCAGCCAGGGACCACCGAACGCGCCGGGCCCGGTGCGAGTATCCACTAGGCGGCAGGGGGTAACCGGAACGAACTGTCCCGCGGTCGGCGTCAGAAGATACGCCGAATGGGCGCTGTTAGCAAGAATGGCGCCGGAATCGTTGATGCCGGTGGCTTCCACGAAGACCCGGGCGGCGCCAAGTTCCTGATCCGCCGGCACCAGAGTATTGAGATCGTACAACTGCCCACCGCTCGCAAGGAACGCTCCCGCGGGAACCTGCTGCACCGGGTTCGTGGCACTCGGCTGCGACAGCCAGCCCACCACCTGACCATTGTTGTTGATGGCCGCGGCCGCGCTGCTGAAACCCGGGAGGGTTCCCAGGTCCGTAAGGGTCCCGCCACTATAAAGAAATGCTTCAGTGCCTCCCGCCGGATTGGTCGCATAGCCGACCACCTGGCCGCTGTTGTTGACAGCGGTCGCGACGCTGTCCGTGTAGCCTGGCAGCGTACCCAGACCGGTCATCACGCCGCCGCTATAGAGGAAAGCTTCCTTGTGTCCCGATGAGTTGACCCCGTAGCCCACCACCTGCCCGCTCGCGTTGATGCCCGTAGCCCAACTCCGGGTTCCACCTGGTAGAAAGCCCAAGCCGGTCATGACACCGCTGCTGTACGAAAAGGCCTCCATGGCGCCTGATTGAGTGGACGAATAGCCCACCACCTGTCCGCTGTCGTTGACGCCTGTGGCCACGCTGACGGTACCCCCTGGCAGGAAGCCGAGGCTGGCGAACGCTCCGGCCGCATACGAGTAGGCTTGGCTGGTGAAACCGACTTGGCCGACAACCTGGCCAGAGACATTGACTGCGTTTGCCGAGGCGGCGATACCCAGCGGCGTCGCTGCGCCGTTGCTCCACAGAAGTCCCTGCTGAGTAGTGACACCTTGAGCAACGTACCGCGAGTCGCCGGCAATCTGGCCGCTACTGTTGATGGCATGGCCGGCGTATACAGACGCCGAACCCGCGATCCCGATGTTGGTGACGCTGTAGGTGTTTGCCGCCGGCATGGCTGCGGCTACACACAGAGACAACAGGATGGTGCGTGCTGGTGGTTTCAAGGTAATCCCCTCTATTAAGATTTTATCATTTAAGACAAACGGCGTTCAATGCCCCCAAAGGGGGGATGGGGCAGAAGCTCGTCACCTCGGGGCCGGCTGGGGACAATTAGAGCCACAAGCCCGAATAACTGGCGAGGCCCATTGGCCCGGAGGATGGCGCCCCGAAGACTCGTCTCGTTGCCCCCAGATCGCCACTCGGCGCAAGGTGACCCGGCCCGTTTCGCCTCAGCGGTTGTGAGACGTCGAGACGGGCGCTTTGTGGTGCGGGGCGACGAGTCTCGTCACACGAAAGCGTCGTTAAAGCGTGCGCCACAACACACTCGCTCCGATGACCAAGGCTGTGGCGCCGACCGCAAGCGCCGCCACAACGGCGACCAGCAGGCAAATGCGGAAGACCGTGGCTCGGAGCGGCCACCACGATTGCTTCCACCGAGGGCCGGGCTGCCCATCGCCCCTGAGATCGGACGAGCCGATCGGCGCCCTGAGGAAAGGCCTCCAGACGTCCTTGAAGAGGTCCGGCATAAGGGTCTCTTTGAAGAAGTCGCTGTGGTGTCCCTCTTTGAGGACGGCGTGCGCAACGTTGGTACGGTCGTTGAAGCCGCAGCGGCCGGAGGGGCCGGAATCCGGGATGATGTAGTGCGCGATGCGCGCCCAGAAGTCGTTGGTAGCGGTGTGGCAGAGGACCGCCTCCACCTGGTTGGGGATGAGCGATGCCCAGTCGAAATCGGGCCGGAGAATACTGCCGGTCAGGATGACTCTGCCGACGCGGAGGTTGGGGTAGGTCTGCAACGCGTGCCCTAGCAGCCACGTGCCGAGGCTGTGGGCGATGACGTCGGGCACGCCTCCGAAGCCCGATTGCTCCGTGTCTCCGCTCAGGCGACGGATTCGGGCGGCAAGGCCGCAGGTCAACGCGCGTTGCCGGAATTTCAGCACCGCGCCGGGACGCACCACGCCGTACTTGTAAATCGCCACGGGGACGGAGTATTTGAAGGTGCGTGCGAACAGCCAATTAAAGGCTTCCTGCCATGCTCCGGTGGTGTTCATGCCGTGCAGCGCCAGCGCCCAGAGCACGTCGCGTGTGGGCGGAGCTTGCCGGACGAACACGGTTTCGGCGGTGGGCCGCGCGTGAAGGTCGGCTTCGAACGAGAGGCCGCAGTGAGGGCAAATATCCTGGGCGGCTTCTTCCGCGGTGAGAGACTCGCGGCGGTCGCACGGGCACGTGTACCGCACTTCCGTGACGAGGAGACCGGCGCCAGCCTTTGCTTGGAGGAGCTGGGCCGCCGTGGCCTCCGCGGTATTCGCCTCTACGGCAAGTTCGCGTGCCGTGATCCGGAACGGCCCGCGTTCAAAATGGCCGTCAAGCGCGGCCACGAGTGCGGGGGGAAAGTCGCCGATCACGGGGTCGCGGCGCGGGTTTGGGCGCTCGGCCGCTCGAATCTCACTAACAGATCGAGAATCTGCCATACCTCCTCGGCTTTCAATTGCGCCCACAGCCGAATGCGCCGGCCGGGGCCCGAGACTTCGATTCTCACCGGCGGATCCGAAGGCAGCCGCCCGCTGGCGGCGTAGACGAAGACTCCGGCATTCCCGGCGAAGTTGGCGGGATCCACGGCGCGGCGCACGGATCGTACGGCTTGTCCGAAGCCGCCGGCATCGGAATCGGTGGCGAACTCCACGTAGTCAGCGGCGTCGGTCAGGCGCGTCTTCTTCTGTTTCACTTTGGCCGCGGGATCGTTGTTGAGCGCGGCCTGGTCGAGGTTTTTGATTGCGTCGGAGGTGGAGAACTGGGCGAGCTGGGTCCAGTCGACCACCGGCCTGGTGGCGGCACGTACGCGGTCCAGTGCCTCCTCGTGCGCTTTGCCCTCGGCCGGAATCTCCATGAAGACCGCGGCGATGCCTTTGTCGCGGCGCAGAACGAAGCGCATGACGGCGCGGTCGGGGCGTTCGAGCTGGGCGCGGAACTGGTACCAGTCGCCATCGATGCGCTCACGGCGGTCCTGCTTGGGTCTCCGGAGAAGGGTGGTGAGGCGCTTGTGCCAGATGTAGCAGAGCGAGACGCCGTCGTCGGAGATGCCCGTGAGATCCCAATCGTCGGGAAAGACTAGAGACGAGGCGTTCCAGAGCTTCAGGTCGGACTTCGGCAGGCGAGCCTTCACCGCGTCCACCGAGGCCCACAGAGGGTCTGCGACCAGCGCGTCGGGCAGACGGTAGATATAGACGTGCTGGTCACCCCAACCCTCAACCTTTTCGAGCCAGTTGGTCAGGTCTCCAAGGGTGAGCGCGCCCGTATCGATGGCGCGCAAGAGGTTCGTTTCGAACTCGTCTTTGTTGGTACCGATGGGGAGTTGCTTGTCGCGCAGCAGCTCACGTATGAAGACGTTGCCCTGCGCAAGGACGACCGTCTTGACAAAGCGGCGCGCGGCCGCGCGGTCGGTTGCTTCGGCAGTGGGCATAACTTAGCCTCCCGACTTACTCGAAGAGTTGTCCCGGCTGTTTTTCCAGTTGCTGTTCGGTCGCGGCGTCGAGACGCGGCATGAAGTTCAGGCCGGTGCGCTCCTCGATCCAACTGATCGGCTTGATGGTGGTCTCGATGTTCGTGCCCGGGGGATAAGCGCGGTTCTCGAATACGAACGCCACCGCGCGGAGCTTGTTGTCCGCGGTCTGGCCGACCACAATTTTATAGAAGTGGGTGGGCACCGAGACCGCATCCTTGCCGATCACGGGCGTGTCGAGGGTGCCGGTGGCGGTGGCGGGATTCTCCTCCTTGGGGTCGTAAAAGAAGGCACCTGTGACGACCCACTCCGAGTTGACGGCTCCATCCACGACCCAGCTCCGAACCGCGTCCTCCAGGTTTTTCCAGACGGAGCGGTTCAGGCCGGCGCCGACCTGCGGGCACATGTTCGACAGGTAGAACGTCTCATCCTTGCGAGCCTGCGAACTATTCTGGTCGCCGGCCGGAGCCATATGACCGCGGTCGTAATGCGAGCCGCTGTAGTCGGCAAGCTCGGCGCGCTGGCCCACGGGCAGCTTGGGGTCGGGAGCGAATTTGTCGCTACGAGTCATGCTGCCGGTGAGTTCGCCTTTTTCGATGTGCTCGCAAACCCAGAGCGGAACCTTGTCGACGGCGCTGTGCTCGAGAGCGTAGCCCTGGCGCGCGACGAGAGCCGTCGGGCCGAAGCCCCAGCCAGGATCCTTCTGCGGCAGGCCAAAGGGGCAGTTCTCTTCGGCCACGGCCTGGTCGGCGGGTGAAAGCGCCGCGGCCGCTGGCTTGAATACGGTGTGGTAGGCGAGACGGACCCGGTGCTGCTCGGTCCCTGTGTTCGTGAGAAGTGTGCCGCCCAGCAGGGCGAATGCGAGGGGCAGGGCCGCGGTCACCTTGTTGTTCATGGGGCGGATCGCTCCCTAAGACTTTTCCTTGCTGTCGCCGGTGGCCTTCATCGCCAGGTAGCCCGTCTGGCTGATGCCGAGCAGGACGTTCATTCCTTCCTGAACGGACGGTAGCGCGGTGACGTGCGCGTCCTGAAGGAACATGCTGTAAACCGCTGAGCCGTAGCCGGCAACCAGGACGAAGGTGAAGAAGAACATCTGCAGCTTGCCGAGATCGACGGTGGAGGCGTTGCCGGATTCGTCGCCTTTCAGGAGCTCGGAAAAGCGGGCGTCGCGGACATCGGCGTTGCGGAGCACGACGCTGTCGTCCGTTGTGTCTACGGGCGCGTGGCCCTGCTGCTGAAGGGCTTTCTCGGTCTTCTGCAACTCCGTGCCATCGGGTTTCTTCTGGCGTCTCGAGTTCAAAACTGCAGGCGCGCCGACGGCGGCTGCGGTGGTGATACCGAGCAGGACCCACAACTCCTGTGGAACCGCTATGTCCATGGGCGCGGCGGCGCCTCGGGCGACGTTGGTGAGAATGGCCGTGACCAGGGTGGAGAGGACGACCAGGGTCCAGGCCAGCATCTGAAGCCGCGACAGGCTCATCTTATTCCGGGAATCGACCAGAATTCCCCAGGGGGACCCCGTAATGCCGTGCCCGTTTACGAGGGCAAAAGCGGCCATCAGAACGAGGATGATGACCCAGGCGTTCGCTCTGGGCTCGAAGTGAAGTCCGACCCAGACGATTGCGATCAACAGGGCTACGGAGGCGAGAAGGTGCCAGATGGTTCCGGGACCCTTCGGTGCGGGGTTTCGAGGAGCAGCGTCCGGCGGGATCCGGGGCGCGGGATCTACCGGAGGGGTGGAATGAGCGGGTGGCTCTGCGGCG